>NC_010681.1:3829317-4148427 GCF_000020125.1 Paraburkholderia phytofirmans PsJN | reverse complement strand
CAGGCGAGCGACGTCTTCCCGACGCCGCCCTTGCCGGTGAAAAAGAGATGGCGAGTTGTAACGAGAGGGAGTGTCATATCATTGCGCCGCTCAACATTCGCCGGGCTTGCAGCCGCAGCTTCCAACCTTGATGTGCGGCTTATCAGTGGTGGGAACCTTGAGCCCCAGTTTCTGAATCAGTTGGACACGTGACGGATATACCCCGGCGGAGATGACCCGACCATCCACTGTTACGATGGGCAGGCGGTCCATCCCCGCATGCAGCTCCCGGACGACTTCCGGATTGGCGGCAAAGGCTGCCGCGTCGTGCCCGAGGCCGTGCCGAACGACTTCGACACCATGTTCAGCGAGCCACCGGACATCAGCGCTAAACTGAACAAGCGTCGGGTCCACGTTGACGCCGCAGACGCCAGTGGCGCAGCACATGGCCGGCTCAAACACTTCAAGTTTGCTCATCGTTGCTCCCACGAATTCCGCCTGTCCGGCCAGACCGCAGCCGCGTCCACTCCGTCATGCTCGTCCCGTTGAAGGACGCGTCATTGACATCGGTCAAGTTACAGACGATGGAGCGGCATTTCGCTGCATGGGGAATCGAATCGCTTGCCTGGCGCCTCCAGTTGCTTCGTTGACAAGCATCAAGGCAGGGTCGCTGGTAACAGGTATCGGGGCTTTGCTGGCTGCGATTCTCTTTCTTACGCTGCTGTAGTCGTCGTAATCTGCCCCATATTCTCGGCGACAATCTTGTTGCAGTGCCATATCTTGTCGCATAGAATCACGAAGCTTTCGGAGATGGCATTCCTCCCGTAACCGCCCTGCATTCCCGCAGAGCTGATGATGCCTACGAGTTCCTGGGTGCAGGAGGTCGTAGGCCGTCCATGCGACGCCCCCTGTCGCCCAGGTTTGACGCACACGCAAACCTGGACCGCAATGAAACACCTGAAGTCTATTGAGCAGTTCGCGATGGTTCCGTACCTCGCGCGCTGGCTGCTGCTCTCGTGCATTCTGGGTGCACTGGCGGGTAGCGCATCCGCCTTGTTCCTCTATGCGCTTGACAGCGCGACCGACGTTCGTGTTGGCCACGCCTGGCTGCTGTGGCTTTTGCCCATTGCTGGCTTTGCGACCGGCTGGGTCTATCACCGCGTCGGCAAGCCAGTAGAGGGCGGGAACAACCTGCTGATTGACGAAATCCACGACCCTCAAAAAATCGTGCCTAAGCGCATGGCGCCGCTCGTACTCATCGCCACCGTAGTCACGCATCTGTTCGGCGGCTCGGCCGGGCGGGAGGGAACGGCCGTTCAGATGGGCGGGGCGCTGGCAGACCAGGTAACGAAACTCTTTGGCCTCGAACGGGAAGACCGCCGCATCCTGCTAATGGGTGGAATCGCAGCGGGCTTCTCATCGGTGTTTGGCACCCCGCTGGCAGGGGCGATATTCGGACTGGAAGTGCTGTCAATCGGGCGCCTGCGCTACGACGCGCTGTTGACCTGCGTCGCGTCGTCACTGGTTGCAAACCAAGTCTGTCGCGTCTGGGGGATTCATCACACGGTCTACACGATTCCGTTCGTTCCGCACGTCTCGCCGCTCGGACTGGGCTCCGTTATTCTTGCGGGCATTGCGTTCGGTGTCGTCGGTATGCTGTTTGCCGATTCGACCCACGCGCTGTCGGCGTTCATCAAGCGACAGATTGCTTACGCACCGGCGCGTCCGTTCGTAGGTGGACTCGTTGTAGCGCTAGCCGCGACCGTGCTTAATGTACCGCAATACCTTGGCCTGGGTATTCCGACTATCGTTGAATCGTTCAACCAGTCTTTGCCTGTCTATGACTTTGCGGGCAAATTCGGTTTTACCGTAGTTACGCTCGCTTCGGGCTTCAAGGGCGGCGAAGTCACGCCGCTGTTCTATATCGGAGCCACACTCGGGAATGCGCTGGGGCACGTGCTGGCGTTGCCGATGCCAGTCCTCGCCGGCTTGGGTTTCGTCGCCGTATTCGCCGGCGCCGCTAATACACCTATTGCTTCGACTGTCATGGCAATCGAGCTGTTTGGCGCAGACATCGGCATGTATGCGGCGCTGGCCTGCGTCGTGGCTTATCTGTTTTCCGGCCACACAGGTATCTACCGTGCCCAACGCGTCGGCCATGCGAAACATCCGCTACTGCCCTCGGGGATGCGACTTTCGGACATCCCCGCGATACGCCGTGCCGGACGGCCGGACTCCGCCACCGTAACCCGCCCCTGAATCCTGTCTAGTGCCGCTCTTGCCTACAACTGAACCATGTCGAAACTAATCTCGCTGCGCTTGTACTTCCACCACTCAGAGCGCGCCCATACCCACCAGTCGAACCGCTTTTGGCATCGCCTCACGCGCCCGAGTCTTGCGCGTCATCTCCTTCATCACGCAAAGAACGCAGGTATTGAGCAGGCAGTTCTGCATCGCGTTCACGCCGGCTATCTCGGTAGTGACCGTGTGCATCACGAACACGTGGAGGTGGCGCACCATCGCTTTCCACATTGCCTCGAACTCATTGACCTGGAAATTAAGGTTAGGGATTTCTGGAAAATCCACGGTAGGGGACTGGAAGGCGTTCGCGCGGTGTTTTTGCCTTGCGAGACCGCGAAAATTGATGGCTGAATCTCGAGGGTGCCGGTCCCCGGCTAGCCGATATTTGCTCGACGAAGCTGAACGAGATTGGCGACAGTTGGGTCGCCTAAAGCCTTGTCTATAGTGCGCCCTTGCGAGCTACCATTTGATGTCACCAAATCCAATGCAAAGAAGACCGCCGGTCGGTGTTATCCACCAGATTCCACGCAGCGTGTGGATTCTCGGTTACGTCAGTCTTTTCATGGACGTCTCGTCCGAAATAGTTCATAGCGTTCTGCCCATGTTTCTGCTGGCAAGCCTTGGCGCCAGTGCTGGCACAATAGGTC
Source organism: Paraburkholderia phytofirmans PsJN (assembly GCF_000020125.1). Taxonomy (NCBI): domain Bacteria; kingdom Pseudomonadati; phylum Pseudomonadota; class Betaproteobacteria; order Burkholderiales; family Burkholderiaceae; genus Paraburkholderia; species Paraburkholderia phytofirmans. The sequence goes on along the minus strand of NC_010681.1, from coordinate 4,145,500 downwards.
TCATCGAAGGCATTGCTGAGGCCACGGCCCCAATCGTCAAGGTATTCTCAGGAACGCTGAGTGATTACCTGGACAACCGAAAGTGGCTGGCTGTGGCCGGCTATTCGCTCGGCGCAATCAGCAAGCCGCTGTTTGCGGTTGCTCCAACCATTGGAATCGTGGTGGCCGCTCGCGTCATCGACCGGGTCGGCAAGGGTATTCGAGGCGCGCCTCGCGACGCGCTTGTCGCGGACGTGACTCCGCACCATCTGCGCGGTGCTGCATTCGGACTTCGTCAGTCGCTTGATACGGTGGGTGCGTTCCTGGAACCGCTAGTGGCCGTCGTCATCATGCTGGTGTGGGCAGATAACGGTGCAAAACGAGTCTTCTCACGCTTATCGGAATTGCTTGTTCAATGCGTTTTCAGACAAGACCGAGTTGCTAGAAACCATGGGGTTAGCACATTTGACTCCAGGATTCGTGCACGGCAGTTGCGACGAGGCTCGTTTTGACCGGGGACCGGGAAAGGCCCGTGGTCTCGTGAATGCCCTTATAAGCGAGATGAAGGTGGGGGTGCGGTTTGCCCGAGCAAGGAGGGGGCGCGACAAGTCAATCGTAGAAGCTGTCAACAAGTTTATCCAGGAGGCTCTCAAAAGGCTGCCGGGCTTCTACGTTCGAGGGAGGGCTGGCAACGATAAGGATGCCAAGGCCCATAGTGAGCGGTGGGCGCGAATCCAGTTCGACGTCTTCGTCGAACTTGTTCTAACGTTTATCCACGACTGGAACACAGCTAGAAATGTGTTCGACCGTCTTCCTGAGTGGATGGTGAAGGATGGAAAGTGGAAGGGCGACGCTGTGACGCCGAAAGGCTTATTTGACCTCCTGCGTGCCGAAAGGTTGGCTGACGCCGCGATTGAGTGGTCGTCTCAGGAAACCTACGCACGATTGATTGAGACTATTCCACTTCAGGTCAGCGAAGGAACGGTTTCCGTCGACGGTGCGCGCTATTCGTGTGACAGTCTGAAGACACTATGGAATCAGCACATGTCGACTCCATCGGGGCGACGTGGTGACCTGTTCATTAAGGTTAAAAAGCATCCTGACACGAATCAATTCGTTGTTTGGGCCGTGGAAGATGGAACGATGAGGCCTCTCAGAATAGAGCGGGAGTCTAAGCGAAAGTTTGGACGCAACGTCTGGCTGGTACATCACGCGCGTCAGACCGCGCGAAGTGCGAGCAAGTACATTACCGAGGTGCAGAGCAGAAAAGCAAAGTTGCCAGGCAGGATGAGGCAGGTCATTGCTGCCTCGCACGGCCTTCCCAAGAGGCCAAAATGCGCCACCGGCGCGAAGGTCGCCAACCGCGGTGCGAAAGTTGAAGCCGAACGACGTGACGCGGAACGCAAGGCTTTCGAGACCTTCGACGTAGATATGCCGGACAACTGGCTCGCTGTTTCTGAAGGCCCGGTGTCGAGCGGGTATAACCCAGACGACGACCTGCGGTTTGCCGGTGACATCTAGTGTGTTAACGTCTGTGCGGATTCCGCCGGACTCATTTTTGACGAGAGACGACTCCAAGCGTCCTAACCCGAAGGCGCACCCGCCGATAGGTGTGACTTCGGGAAGACGCTTGCTTGTTGATGTTCATTCAGCATCGCTGCGTTAGCGTCCTCCGGGCGAAGCGACCTTCAATATTCTTACCGACAGATAGTCGGACGACCGTAGGATTGCACTTGGGGGGCGTTATCCGGAACTGATGGTGTCGGTGCTGCGAACCGCGCTTTGACGCTTACAATGCAGCTGAATTGGACACTCGTCGAGTCGGGATACTTCTAATTGCCTGTTTTAACTCAAAAAATTCCTCGCTAACCGAAACTGTTGGCATTCGTTAACTGAAACTATTTGTGCTCTCCAACGGTTGTTGTTGGCGTGTAATCGAAGCGCTTCTGCCTTGCAGGCAGAAGCGCTTCGCGCTTTACGACGTCTTATTCGTTGCCGACGGCTCTTGAGCACACGCGTATAACTTCAATCGCTCAAGGAGCCCGACTTACTTCGTTCTGCTGCCGTCAAGTTGAGCCGGCACGACGATGAATCCGCCGAGTTCATCGCCATACGTCACGACCTTTCCTTCTTGCAGGTAATGAGCGCTCAACGCGCATAGCGCCGCATCCACTTCGTCGATAGACCTTAGCGAAGCTGCTTCAATTCCCGCATCTTTCAGAACCTCTCGGCGTTGCGTTCGTTTTTTCTTCGCTGAAGCAGCCTCAGTCTTAAGAAGCGCGGTGGTGATCGCGTGTGGGAACGTCTCGAAGCAGACTCGGCCGTTGACTTCGCCTCGATGGGTGAAAAGAGGAAAATGCGATGCGAATGCCTGATAAACACGCTCGCCGTTGAACATCCACTCGTAAAATCCGCTCTGACTGGCCAAGGCCAGTTCGCGAGTCGGCGTGGCAAATGAAAAGATTCGTTGCCGGGCGAGTTCTTTCTCGGCTTGCCTGCCAGCCTCGCCAATTCGCCATAGACAGGGCGCATCGATACCTACCGCTGCCACCTCGAATTGGAGGCACTTTTCGAGCATATGAGCAGGCGGCTCCTTGCTGATGTTGCACACAATCTCGGTGCCGCGAAGAATAACGAGGTGATTCCCTTTCCGGTCTCCGCCGATATCGATTCCAGCTACAACGCGTTCCGACTTCATCGTGCAATTGCTCCTGAATTGAATCCCAGCGTCGGCGCGCGATGTTCTCCCTTGCGGCTATCGTTACAGGTGTAATGCTGTTTCACTCAGTACCTTTTACTGCATTGACGGTGATTGAGCCGAGCCTAATGGCCGTGTGAACTTTGGCCGACACCAGGCTGCCAAACGGAATATGGCGACTCGGATAAAAGGGTATGGCAAGCGTACTGCTGGTAGACGATGACGAGGAAGCATTGGCCGCATGGGGCGCCATTTGTGCCGCTGATGGATTTGAAGTAAGGACCGCCAGCGACGGCCGGTCGGCCTTGGCCATGTTCATTGAAGCCCCGGTCGATATAGTGGTCGCGGATTGGCGGATGCCCGTCATGTCGGGGAGCGAATTCTGCCATCGGTTGCGAACACTTCCTGGATTAGCCGACTTCGCTTTCATTCTGGTTTCCGGAGAGCCGAGTCCGCCCGCTTTTGTCAGCTACGACGGGTTCCTTCGTAAGCCGGTAGATGGGCCGATTTTATTGGCTACGATGCATCGGCTGCTGGCTGAGCACGTTACGCATCGGCAACGGCATCGATAGGTCGCTACTCCCTTACCAGTTCCACGGCCGCCGCCGAAACGAATTCCGCGCGCACGCTGTCGCCGACTTTCAACCCATCGAGCGAAATACCCTTCGCGGCCCTGAGCACCTGCTGATGCTTCGGGCCACGCAGCGTCACCATGCGGCTCTTGCGATCGATCTTCATCACCGTCGCGACCACCTTCACACTATGCGCCGACGACGCGTAGCCCGCCGACGCCGGTATTGCCGCGGTCGTCTCCACGCGCTCGCGCACACCTTTTGTCGCGAGCTTGTCGATGTTCAACAGGAGCGCCTGCTGATAAGCAACGTTGAGCTTGTCGCCGACCTTGAGCCGGCTGACGTCGGCCAAGGAAGGATTGACGTCGACATCGGCGAGATTGCCGCGTGGACCGCGCAGCGTGACGCTATTCGTGGCGGTATTGATCGCGACAACGCGAACCTGTGCGTGAATCACCTCGGCGCGTCCGAGTGCCTGTTGTCCGGCGGGGGCACTGGCGTCCTGTGCGAAGCCGGATTGACAGAGCGTGGCGGCGAGCACGCTCAAGAGGGAGGCCGCACGCCGCACGACTGCGGCCGATGAACCGACTTTGCGCGCGCAGATCATTTGCTGCTCCCGAAGTGATCACCACGACGATGAAACTCGAGCCATCAACGCAACGCCGGCATGCACTCGCTTCTACAACTCCGGTCGCGCCAGGTCGCTGATGACAATATGTTCGCCGTACACCTGCGCCGCCGCGACGGCTTCCAGCTTGGTCGCGTACGGCCCGAGTTCGGGCGCGCCGTCGAACGGAAACAGTACGCGTCCGTCGGTGGTTCGAACCACTTTCAACACGCCGAAGAAACGCCGGTAGCCGGCCAGCTTCGACGTGGCTGAAATTTCGAACTCGTCCTCCGACGTCGCGGGGACGCTGGGAATAAATGCGGTCTTGCTCATACCTGAAGACATCTCTTGTTCGATGGGCCGGCGGCGGCATGAAAACGCCAAGCCTACACCCGGTTGTCCGGGAAGATATTCGCCGGCGGGCTTCATTGTCTCAAATCCATGCGGACTCAACTGGCGAGCCCGCACGCGAGACGGGCGGTGGCCGGTGACAAGGCCGCCCGCAAGTCTGCTCAGGCGTCTTTGACGGCCGCCGCGTGCTCGGCCGCCAGCGCCACGTCCCGCTCGCTCACGCGCACGAAACTCGGCCGTGAGCAGATGCGCTCGACATAATCGAGCAGGACTGGCGTTTCGGGCACCAGCTTGAACATCATTCCCCAATGCAAGGCGATGCCCCACAAGATATCCGCCGCCGACATCGTGTCCCCGAGCAGATAGGGCGCGGCTTGCAACTGGCTCGTCACCGTTCCGATCATCGAATCGAAATCGCCGTAGGGTGACGTGGCGGCCGGTGCGGGGTCGCGTTTCATCGCCTTGTCGACCAGTGCGGGCTCGTAGCACGCCGCGTAGTACACCAGCCAGCGCAGGTAGGGCCCGCGCGACGGATCGTCGAGCGCCGGCGCGAGACGCGCTTCAGGGAACAGGTCCGCCAGATAGATGAAGATCGCGACCTGTTCGGTAACGAGCGCGTCACCGTGGAGGATCGCCGGCACTTTGCCGAGCGGATTGATGGCGAGATAAGGCGCTTTACGCTGTTCGCCGGCTTTCATGTTCAGCACCTTCAACTCGTATGGCGCGCCAAGTTCTTCGAGCAGTGTGAGTGCGCTGACGGAGCGGCACTGCGGCGAGTGGAACAGCGTGATCGTGCGATCTGTGGTCATGGCTTGAGACTTCCCGAATGAGCGTGGCGGACGAAAAAACCGGGCTCGGCGGCAATGACGAGGCGCCGGAGGTGTCTTCATCCTAAGCGTCCATACCTGTCAGTTTGTGGCAGGTATGACTACACTTGTCCGCATGAGAGCGAGCCGACTTCTTTCTATCCTGATGACGCTGCAGGCGCGTGGCCGCGTCACCGCACAGTTCCTCGCCGATGAATGCGCGGTGTCGTTGCGCACCATCTATCGCGATATCGACGCCCTGAGCGCCGCCGGTGTCCCCGTTCATAGCGAGCGTGGGGCGGAAGGCGGCTACCGCCTGCTCGACGGCTACCGCACACGGCTGAACGGCCTGTCCTCGCAGGAAGCGGAGTCGCTGTTCCTCGCCGGCCTGCCCGGCCCGATGCAGGCGCTCGGCCTGGGCGCGGTGATGGCCGGTGCGCAGACCAAGTTGCTGGCCGCGCTGCCGGTCGAATTACGCTCCACCGCGGAGCGCATGCGCTCGCGTTTTCATCTCGACGCCCCCGCGTGGTTTTCGGACGCGGACGAGCCCGCCCATCTGCCTTTGATCGCGCGTGCGGTGTGGGAGCAGCATCCGCTGGAGATTCGCTATCAGAGCTGGAAAGCCGAGAAGTTTCGCCGGATCGAACCGCTTGGCATCGTGCTAAAAAGCGGCGCGTGGTATGTGGTCGGACGCGTGGGGCAGGATTTGCGCATCTATCGTATTTCGCGCATTCTCGAAATAAGCCTGCTGGACGAGACGTTCGAGCGGCCGTGTGCGTTCGATCTCACCACTTACTGGCAGGACAGCACGCAGCGTCTCTCCGAGGAAATGCATGCGAGCGAAGCGACGCTGCGTCTGTCGCCCTGGGGCATCCAGATGCTCGATGTCTTCACGTCGCCGTTCGCGCGTTCGGCGGCGATCATCGGTGAACCGGATCCCAACGATGGTTGGCGCACCGTGACGCTGCCGGTCGGTTCGGTTAGGCAGGCGTGCGCCGAGTTGCTGCGCTTCGGCACTGAGGCAGAAGTGCTGGCGCCACCCGAGTTGCGCGCCCGGATGTCGGAGGTTGCGGCGACGCTGCATCGCCGTTATGCGCAATGATGGCGTGACGGCATCCGTCGCGGGCGCGGTCATACGGCGCGTGAGCTGACAGGCGTACGGCTGAAACGCACGTCGATATGGAGTCGCACGTTGGCGGAGAGCGCAGCAGAGGCTCCGAGTGGGACGGATAACAGCAACAAGTTCGATTACTAGCTAAACAGCGAATTGCAACTAACGGCACAAGAACTGAGAAGCAAAGAAACCGGTCGACAACCCGGCGGGCGGGGCGACTTGCTGGAGTCCGACACCTCGCGCTAAAACTCAATCAAGCTCGGCCCGCGCGCGATTCCTAAGACGAATTTAGACTGTCTCTGGGCCTGATTTGGGGGCAGAGCTATAATGCCCGGATCCCCTTTTTTCCCGTCCTCCGCTATGAGCCGGTTACTTTGCCTGATGCTTTCGCTCGGCCTGATGCAGACCGCGACGGCCGACGAGAACACCGACCGGATGTCCGCGTATCTGACGCAAAAGTTCGGTCTGGCAAAAGAAAAGGCTCAAAAGATTTCCGACGCGGTGCAATCCGCCGCCTCGAAATATTCCCTCCCGCCGGCGCTCCTGCTGGCGATCATCTCGATCGAATCCCGTTTCAAGGAAAAGGCCAAGGGCGCCAACGGCGCGACCGGGCTAATGCAGGTCGTGCCGGGCGCGCATCGCGGGCTGCTGAGGAACGTTAAGGACCTGACCGAACCGACCGCGAACATCGAAGTGGGCTCGGCGATTCTCTACGGCTATATGCGCTCAGCCAACGGCGACATGAACGCCGCGCTCAAAAGCTACGGCGGATCGCAAGCGTACGCGCAGAAGGTGAGCTTGCGCGTCGAAGACTTTGCGGCGGTCGCACCGTCGCAAGAAGCCGCTCAGCAATCGGACGCGCAGGCCGGCACGTGCACGCCACGATCGACGTCTGATCGTTGTGCGGAACCAGGCAACTGGGTCAATGCGTTCACCCTTCCGGCTGTCAATGCTGCCGGGTTGAACGGCGCCGCTACGCCGGCAACCGGACCTCACGCGACGTCGCATTAAGCAACAACCAAGCGCTTCTTCTGCCGCCGCGTTGCTGCTGTGGCAATGCTTTGTCACGCCCTGTACGACACCCGTTGCGCGCTTTTTACGCACAGTTCGTAACCGCTCTACAATGCATTCCCATTCGCGCTGACACAGCGCCTCTTCCGACCGACCATGTTGACCTCGCTTTTCAGAATCACAGCCGCCGCGTGTGTGGGCCTGCTGACACTTGCCGCCTGTAGCAGCACGCCCCAGCCAAAATTCCAGCAGGAATTGTTCGAAACGGGCGCAAGTCCCTATGCGCGCAATTTCAATTCGAGCACGACGGATAGCTGCGAGGCCGCGCGCCGGGCGCTCCTGAGCCAGGGCTATCTGACGACGATGACGCGCAGCGACACCGTCGACGGCACGAAGAACTTCCAGCCGACGGGCGACACCCACGTGGTCGTCGAATTTCATGTGGTCTGCACCCCGGGAGAAGAGGCGAGCGACACCAGCATCGTCTACGTCAACGCCGTGCAAAACGGTTTTGCGCTGAAGAAAAGCGATACGTCAGCGAGCGTTGGACTGAGCGTGCTGGGTTCGCTGTCGCTGCCGATCCGCTCGAACAGCGATGCAATGGTCAAGATTTCGAGCGAGACCATCCCGTCAGGCAAGTTCTACGATCGGTTCTTCGGTCTTGTGGACCACTATCTACAAACGGTGGTGCGCACGCAGCCGGTCGCCAGTAACCGCATCGAGACGCGCCTTTTGCCGGTGCCGGTCGAAGCGACGGCGCCGGTGCCCGTTCCCGCGATGCCCGATGCCATCGGCAAGGCGGCGTCCGTGCAACCGGCGAGCGGCGCCGGCGTGGTGCCCTGATCCACACGCGGGATTTCGCGGTGTCGAGGCTGGTCAAGATGCGATCAGCCTTTAAGCGCATCGCGATGCATCACTTATCCTATGTCTTTTACTTCATACGTATACATATGTAGTAATAGTTAACAAGGGTTAACCCTTTCTGTGGATAACTCCCAAATGTGCAGTCACATCAACGTCATACAAACTCCATAACCCTTCGGATCACGTCTGTAGAGAAACTGCCAACTCGGGATAACTCTGCTGGGGCGTGCTCCGTCGGCGGTCTTATCAAGATTCCGCACACAGTCTGTTCCATGCGCTATCCCAAAGTTATTCATAGGGAAATGTGGATAACTCGCGCCTGAGGTCGTTTTTCCAATAGATGCAGGGCAAGTTTTTCAACCCGGCCAAGCGCTCGCCAGCGAACAGACCGCTTACGGCCGTACGCGCACATTAAAGTCGGACGGTACAAAGATTGCGTCTCTCTTTTTGCAAGCGCAACTGTTGCTATTTAGTCAAAACCATTTCGGCAACGGCTGATCCAGGCATAGAGTTAAAGTGTTTTCTGAAGTTATTGGTGCAGTGCGGGGGTGTGTAATGAAACGCAGAACAGCACGACAGCTTGTCCGTCTTCTCTCGGATCTTCGACATGCCAGTCATTGCAGTACGCTGCGGGCGGCAGCCACCAACCGGGCCATCGCGCTCGCCTCCACTGAACACGAAGCGGATGTCGCCGACAGCGATGAAAACACCGACGCCGCGCGCGACGCGCATCAGGACAAGCCGGCCCGGAGTAGATCATGAGAGCGTCGAGCGAACGGTCACTGCGGTTCCTAGTCGATAAATGGCTTGCGCCGGAGCCTTCGGCGGCGGTTCATGTCACCGAATTCAGCCGCACTCGCCTGGGAGGCCGGCGTTATGTGCGCGTCGAGACTTCGCTTCAGGCGGGCTCACGCGGCCTGTTTTTCTTTCGTCACGACGACGGCTGCTGGTGTGTGTTTCCGCCGACCGCCGATACACCGTCTTTGCTTGCTTATCCGCGGGCAGCCTGAGAGCGGCAAGCAGGCCAAAGACACGACCACCCGCGCAAACAAACACATTGCGCGCGCCAGTGCCGAATGCGGCGACTGGCTCCGTCCTCAAGACGACGTGTGAGGCACACGTTCACGCCCGCGTTGCCACGCCGGCATCACCTGACATACGATCAAACCCGCGAGCATCAGCGCGCATCCGAACAGTGCGCGCGCCGAGAGTGTTTCGCCGAGCACGAGCCACGCCGCGAGCGCGGCGAACACGCCTTCCATGCTGAAGATCACCGCCGCGTGCGACGGCGCCGCATGCTTTTGCGCGACCACCTGAATCGTATAGGCGACGCCGACCGACAGTGCCCCGCCGTACAGGATGGTCGGCGCGGCGCGCGCGATCACCGCAAAGCTGATTGGCTCGATGGCGAGACCGACCACTAGACATGCGAGCCCGCAGGTCACGAACTGCACGAGCGCGAGCATCAGCGTGTCGTGGCGTACCGCGAAACGTCCGACCAGCATCATCTGAACGGAGATCACGAGCGCGCCGGCAAGCTGATACCAGTCGCCGTACAGCACTGAAAAATGTTCGTTGACGCTCAGGAAATACATGCCCACGGCCGCGAGCACCGCACCGAGCCACGTGCCGATTCCCGTCCGATGTCTGAACAGCACCCCCAGCAGCGGCACGATCACTACGTACAGCGAACTGATGAAACCCGCGTTGGCGACCTTCGTGTACTGCAGGCCGATCTGCTGCAATGAAATCGAGGCGGCCAGCACCATGCCGAGCAGCGCGCCCGCGCCGAGCAACTCGCGTGCGCCGCCGGGTTCGCGCTTTGACAGTTCAGCGAGTGCGGAGCGCCGCACGCAAACGATCAGCGTCAACACGACGAGCGCGCCGAGCAGGAAGCGCAGGCCAGTGAAGAGAAACGGGCCGATCGCATCGAGACTCAGGCGTTGCGCGACGAACGCGGAACCCCAGATTATCGCGGCGATCAGCATCAGAACATTGGCGCGCAGGTGTTGGCGGGTTTCGGCTTTCAACGGTGGGTTTTCTAATTCGGTTGTTGTGACGGGCAGGCGTCGATTTTATCCGCGTGTGCGAAAAAACCCGACATGGAGCGAACACCCGAACGCGACCGCCGGCCTCTCATTTCCTCGCCGACCCGCGCGATAATCGCGCGAGTCGGCCCTGAAACCTCAAGACACGACAGCCTCAACGACTGGCCGATTTTCAGGCGAACGCAATGGATGAAAAAGACTGGATCGCCGGCGCTGCGAAAGCGCTGGCGATCATCGAAGCATTCGACGAAGAGCACGCGCGCATGACGCCGACCACGGTGGCCGGCCGTGCGGGTCTATCCCGCACGGCGGCGCGCCGTTATTTGCTGACGCTGCGCGAACTCGGCTACGTGGATACCGATGGCAAGCTGTTCTGGCTCGCGCCGCGTGTTTTGCGGCTCGGGCAGTCGTATCTGGATTCGGCGCGCTTGCCGCGCACCGTGCAGCCGTTCCTCCAACGCATCACCGCGACCGTGCAGGAAACCGCGCTGGTCGCGATCCTCGACGAACACGACGTGGTGTACGTTGCGCGCAACGGCGTGAACCGGGCGATGGCGGTGGGTTTCGTGCTCGGTTCGCGCGCGCCGGCGCCGTTGTCGTCGGCGGGACTGGTTCTGCTGGCGTTCCAGGCGCCGGAAGGCATCGAGCAGTGGCTGGCGTCTTATCCGATCAAGGTGTTCACGCCGCACACCTATTCGACGATCGACCAGTTGCGCGACGTGCTCGGCGAAATTCGCCGCAATGGCTACGTGGTCACCGACCAGCAACTGGAGCTGGGCGTGCGCGGCGTCGCGGTGCCGTTGCGCGACCGGCATGGTTCGGTCGTGGCGGCAATCAGTGTCAGCATGCCGATCGGACAGGAGTCGGCCAATGCCGCGCTACACCGCGTGCTGCCGACCCTTTTGGAGAACGCCAGCCTGCTGCGCAACCTCGTTTGAGGCGGTCTAGGTGAATCCCCTGGTATGGCGTGTTTAATGAGTGAAAGCGGGTCGAAAGCAAGCTGTCTCCCGGAAAATACATATCGAGTTTTGGGCATGACAAACCGCCTACACTGGGTAATACTCTCCCGCGGGGAGCGGGAAGGCGCCTCAAGCCCTGTCTGCTTCACCGTGCAGCTTATTCATTCACATTGACTCAGTCGTCCAGGTTTGGGGAACAACACATGAAAAAAGTTATCGTCTCGCTCGCAGCCGCTTCGATCGCGCTGGTTTCCGTTCAAGCTTTCGCACAAGCGTCGGACGCAGCACCGGCTGCTGCAGCAAGCGCGCCGAAGAAGCATCACATCAAGAAGCTGAAGACGCACGGCAAGCGCGCTCCGGTTTCGGCAGCCGCTTCGGCAGCTGGCACGAACGACAAGGGCGTGCAAAACTAAGCTGCTGCCCGATACTTCGGGCCAGCTTCACCGGTCGATCGCACGGCGCCGCTAGCCGGCGAGTGCGGCACGATCCGGATGAAGGCGTAGCAAGCAAAAAGGCCAGAGCACGAGCTCTGGCCTTTTTGCATTTGGGACAGCTTTGTTGCGGTGATCAGCCGGCAAGGCCGCGCTTGATGACTTCGTTCAGCAGACCGGTCATGCCTTCGGGATGCGTCGCGGCGCGCTCTTTCAGTTCGGTCACCAGATCGCCGTTCAGCTTGCACGCAAACGCGACGAGGCCTTGCGCCTGATCGAGCTTGCGCTGCTCGCGGCGATCGAGCTTCGGCTCGGCCGCGGCGGCTTTGCCGAAACGGTCGGCGGTCGACAGCTTCATTGCATTGTTCAGCTTGAGTGCCTTGTTCTTTTCAAGGTCGGTTTTTTTCATCGCCATTCGGAAGGCCTCTGCCAGATAAGTAATCCCGCATTGTACGCACCGCGCCGGACGTCGCGCGAGCGCGCAGCGTTCGGGTTCCGCGCGCACGGGACGGCACGCGTATTCGGAAGCGGGATGAACTCGCTCTACGTTCGCACGGACTGGCGCGGCGCGGCAGCCACGCTGTCCATCAGCGCACGCATTCTTTGCCAATGCGTGCCTTCCCAGAACACGCGGCGGCACACGTCGCAGGTAACGAATTGCGCATGCCGTTCCAGTACACCGTCGGGCGCACGCGTGCCGACTTCTTCCTTGGCGATGCGCCGCAGCGGCACGTTGCACATCAGGCATAGGCGGAACGGTTGCGCGCTCCCGGCCAGATCGAGCCGTTCAAACACTTCGCGCAATTGTTCGCGCGGCCTGAGCGTGCGAATGTAGCAGCCATGCGTGATGCTGCGGCGTTTCAATAATTCGCGGTCGCGTGTCAGGACGATGCGCTGCTCCGCGGCGGCGAGCGCTTCAATGTCGGCGTCGGGGTAGTGGTTGTCGTACAGCGTGTCGAAGCCCGCGAGCCGCAGAAGCGGCGCGAGACCGCCCAGATGCGCGTCGGCGATGAAACGCACCACGCGCAACGGCCGTTCGCGCACGCGCAGGAGCGGCTGAATATCGAGCGCTTCAAACTTCGGATAGACGGCTACGCGATCGCCGTCCGCAAGAAGATGATTGAAACCGACCGACTCACCGTTGACCAGAATCAGCTCAACCTCGGTGTGCGGCACGCCGAGCGCTTCGATCATGTGCTTCGCGGTGGCAGCCGGCGCGCAGGCGTAACTGAACGCGCGCCGGCGCAGCGGCCGGGCGAGAAAATCGTTCAGCTCCTCGTAGAAGCGGAATGTCGCGCTCACCATCACCGCAGTATCGCACCGTGTTTCTTTGCGCGCTGTCCTGCACGTGTCGCATGGGTGTGTTTTACTTCCAGTTCTTTAGAAGACGGAGCGACAGATGGACATCGGTTTTATCGGTCTCGGCGAGATGGGCGCCGCGATGGTTGCAAACATATTGAAAGCCGGGCATCAGGTGCGCGTGTGGAACCGCTCACCGGAGCGCGCGCAGCCGCTCGCCGACGCAGGCGCGCGGGTCGTCGCGACGCCGGCCGAAGCGTTTGCGGGCGACGCCGTGTTCTCCATGCTCGCCGACGATAGCGCCTTGCGCGAGGTCATCACCGCTTCGTTGCTGGAACACGCTCCGCGCGGGCTGATCCACGTGAACATGGCGACGATCTCGGTGGCGCTGGCCGAGGAACTGGCGACGGCGCACGCGTCCCGCGGCGTCAACTACGTCGCCGCGCCGGTGCTGGGCCGGCCTGACGTCGCGGCGGCGGGCAAGCTGACCATCGTGGCGGGCGGCCCGGCCGAATCGATCGACCGCGTGCAGCCGATTTTCGACGTGATCGGCCAGAAGACCTGGCGCATCGGTTCGCTGCCGCAACAGGCGAACGTCATGAAGCTTGCCGCCAACTTCATGCTCGGCGCGGCCGTCGAAACGCTCGGCGAAGCGGGCACGCTGGTCACCGGGCACGGCGTCGCCATGCAGGATTTCCTCGATGTCATCACGAGCGGCCTGTTTCCGGGTCCGGTCTATTCCGGCTACGGCAAGTTGATCGCGGAGCAGCGCTACGAGCCGGCGCTATTCAAGGCGCGTCTCGGTCTGAAAGACATTCGTCTCGCGCTGGCCGCTGCCGACGCCGTGACGACGCCGTTGCCGATCGCCAGCGTGGTGCGCGACAGCCTGATCGAAGCCGTGGCCCACGGCGACGGCGAGAAGGATTTCGCGGTGCTGGGCCAGGTCGCCGCGCGGCGAGCCGGGCGCTAAAAAGCAAAAGCAACTGGCCGGCGGCACTGAAGGACGCGGGCGGGCATAATAGCCGCCCGATGCCTTATCCGCCGTGATTTCCATGAGTCTGCATACCTGGTGGCTATTCGTTGCCACCGTTTTCGTCGTTTCCGCGATTCCCGGTCCGAACATGTTGCTCGTGATGACGCACGGCGCCCAGCACGGCTTGCGCCGCTCCAGCGCAACCATGGCGGGTTGCCTGTCGGCGCTGGTGCTGATGCTGGCGGTGTCGGCTGCCGGTCTCGGTGTTTTCCTCGAGGCGTGGCCGGCCATGTTCAACGCGCTGCGGATGATCGGCGCGGCTTACCTCATGTATCTCGGCATCAAGGCGTGGCGCGCACCGGCCGACGAAGCCGCCGCCGGCAATGCCGACGAACTCGCCGCGAAGCCCGCGCGCTCGCGCTTCGCACTGTTTCGCAACGGGTTTCTGGTGGCGGGCAGCAACCCTAAGGCGATTCTGTTCGCGGCGGCGCTGCTGCCGCAATTCATCGACGCCGCGCAGCCCAAGCTGCCGCAGTTCGGCGTGCTCGTCGCCACGTTCGCCGTGATCGAGGTGAGCTGGTATCTGGTGTACACGGGATTCGGCACGCGCATCGGCGCCAAATTAAAGAGCCGCAGCGTTGCCCGGATGTTCAATCGGCTGACGGGCGGCGTGTTCGTCGGCTTCGGCGCGATGATGGCGCTGGTGCGCCACTGAGCGCGAACCGCAGTGTCACGTCAACGGAGACGGCAAGACATTTGGTAGGGTGTTGTGTATTTGCAACATCGAGGGTCTACCCTGATTTTCATGTTGCGCCGCACCAAGCCGTTTGCTATAGTTTGTCTTGTCTCCTCCATGTCTCCTCTGATATGGATTCAGCCCGCCAAATTAGGCGGGCTTTTTTTTGCCTCGAATTCCAGTTCCCAGAAAAGACCAAGCCGGCTGACCCTTGCGCAAGGCCGCCGGCTTTGTTACGTCAGGACCGAACTCAGAACTTGTACGAAACGGCGAGGAACGAAATGATCGGGTCCGCCTTCAGTTCTGCCTTCGACACCCCCAGTTCCGTGCCGTCCGCGGCCTTGATGATGACCGACGAGGTCGTCTTCAGCGGAATGTAGGTGACCGACGCCACCAGGCCCCAATGATCGGTGATGTTGTACGCAAGGCCCGCGTTGAACACCGGCGCCCAGGACGACGACGCTTTCGCCGACACCTGCGTCTGCCCCGGCTTTCCCGCGCCGGCGGCCAGCACCGCACCTAAGTTGTTTTGCGTCGACTGGACGAAGTTCTGGCCCAGCTGCACGTCCGAGAACCAGTTATACGACACGCCGACGCCGACAAACGGCCGAAAATGCGCCGTCGGAGCATTGAAGTAATACTGGAACAGCAGCGCCGGGCTCCATTGGCGCACGCTTTTGACGATCGGGTTGGCCTGCGGATCGCCGAGATCCTGCTGGCCGAGCGCGCCGGCCGGTCCCGGCGGCTTGATGGTGCCGTGTCCATAGATCTTGAAGACCGGCGGCACGCCCGCCACCGTCGTCACGGCAATGTGATCGGTGAGGTAGTGGCTGAACACCAGGCCGACGGTGTTGGCGCTATTGGTCGACAAACTCGTGCCGGGCGACGTGAAAGAACTCGGCAGACGCAGCGGCGTGTTGATCGGCGTCGGCGCGACGTTGGTGGTGAGCGGCGAGCTCGAATCCTGCGGCATCACGTGAAACCAGCCGAGCACGGCGACGTTGTCGCCTGCATGCTGGGCGTGCGCGCTGGCGGACAGGCAGGCGGCCAGTAACGCGAAATAGATTTTTTTCATCTTGTTCCTCCTGGGGCGCGGCCGAAGCTCATCGCGCGCGGCAAGCGGCGGCGGGTTCGCGACCACGCCGGCGCGCTGCATATTCGTTGGGCACCGGCTGCCGCAGCGATAACGCTGCGCAGCAGCCGGGACGCGAACGCCACGTTGCGAATTGGCGGGCGCGTGCTGCGTCCGTTACTGGACGAAGGCGCCGATCGTGAAGTACGGCGAGGCCGCGTTAGTCAGATCGAGGTAGCCGAACACACCACCCGTAAAGATCATCTTTCCGGTCGGCGTAGTGCCGGTGGAAGCGCCCACTTTCGTCGTCGTCACCACGCCCGGCACGGCTTGCGTGAAGTCGAGATTCAGCGCCGTCGCGAGCGATGCCTGCGAGGCGTTGAACGGATCGAGCAGCGTGGCCTCGGTGCCTTCGAGCGCGGTGGTGCGATAGTCGAACTGGCTATCCACGCCGATGTACTCCCCGTTCTGCGAGTTCACCGTGATCGCGCTTTGCGGCGCCAGAATCGAGATGCCTGATTCGTCGTCGGCGTACGGGCCGAGTGCGCCGTTTTGCGGCACCGTCACCGACGAGTTCGCCGCGCCCGTTCGCACCAGGATCGGCACGAGCTGGTTGCGCAGCTTGCCGACGATCATGTAGCCGCGCGCTTCCGGCGTCGCCGCGAGCGTCGGTTTAGCCTGGCCCTGGAAGTTGTTGGTCTGGAACGCGCCGCTGCCGTCCGCCGCCGGCGCGAAGTTGCCGCCCGGCTGCTGACACTTGCCCGCGTTGACGCCGGAGTTGTCGCACTCGGTCCACGTGCCGTCCGCGTTGATCGTGATCTTCGAATCCACCGCGACCGGCGCGAAGTTTTGTGACGGCACCTGGTGATAGCCGAGCTGGTTGTACGTGCCGGCCACGTTCGCGAGATTCGTTTCAATCGACGAGAAGCCGATGAACGGGTAATACGGGAACTTGGTATCCGGCACGGCGCCCACGCCGAGAATCCCGCCGAACGAAATCTCGGCGCCCGGGATCGTGCCGCCCGCCACGCCTTCGCCGACGAAAATCCGCGCGGGACGATTCGGATCGAGACTCGCGCCGTTCAGGCGGAACGCGCACTGGTTCAGCTTGTTGGTCGGCAGGAGCGTTTCCTGAGTCAGCGTGCCGCTGGCGGACTGGCCCGCGCGTGTCGGGACGACGGTGCCGGTGGTTGCCGGAATCGGCGATTCGATGTAATTGACCTGCCAGGTCATCTTGGTCGTATCGAGTTGCAGCTTGACCAGTTCGCCGTCGCCGCCGCCGCCCGTGAACACCGTGCTGTAGTCCAGCGACGCCGGACACAGCCTGACTTCCGTCACCGGCCCGTCGCCTCCTCCGCCGCCACCGCATGCCCCCAGCAACGGTGCAGCAAGAGCGAGCACCGAAAGGATTCTCCAATTCATACCGCCTCCAGAATTTTCTCGTTGTGTGTGGCCGGCTCCCAGTCCCGCCACCTCTTTGCTATTTGTCTCTCTTACTGCCCACTGCCGGTCCGCTGTGGCTTATTTGCGTGGCTCACTTGCGCGATTTACTTGCTGATCTGCGCTCCGATGCCGAAGTAAGGCGCGCTCGAAGCCGTGCTGCTGAGTTGCGACGTCGGCGCTACGCCGCCATTGACGGTCCCTTGAATCTCGATCGCGTACAGGCCGCCCGAAGCGATCGCGAGTCCTTGTTGACCGTTGGCCTGCTGGACACCGACCAGTCCCGGGCTCGGCAAACCGTAGCCGAGGCCGAAGCCGTCCTCCCCTACGGAAGTCGACGGATTGATGAAGGTGCCGACGCGGCCCTGGATCAACGCCGCGGTGTACTTGAAGTTGGAGTCGGCACCGACGTAGCCGCCGTCGAAGCCGCCGGAAGCAAGCGGTGTGGCGGCGGCGAGCATGGCGATACCGGATTCGTCGTCGACCTTGGCGTCGAGGTGCAGCGGGGCGGTGCCCAGATTCACGGAGCCCGTGCGGATCACGAGCGGCACCGTGGCGCCGTTGATCTGTCCGAGAATCATGTGCGCCGACGCAGACACGCCGCTCGGCTGATTCAGCGGCGGCAGCTTGAGTTGTGTGCCGATCTGCGGCGCGTTCTGGCTGTCGAAGTAGCCGCTGCTATTGGCGGTCCATGCCGTGCCTGTGGTCAGGCAACCGCTCGAACTCGGCGTAAAGGCCGCGTTCGCCGGATTGGAGCCCGTGCAGTTGCCGGCCACGTCGAAGGTTTCAACCGTGTTGGTGGCAGTCGCCGCGTACGAGCCCGACGGCACCAGGTGATAGAGCAGACCGTTGTAGGTGCCGGCCAGCTTGGTGACGTCGTTCGTCGTGCTGGCGAAGCCGAGGAACGGATAGAAATCGAAGTGCCGGTTAGGGACTGCGCCGACATGGTCGATGATGCCAGGAATGATGGTCAGCCCGTCGTACTCGACGGTCGCGCCCGGAATGCCGCCGCCGGCCACGCCCTGGCCGACCAGGATCATCGGCGGGTTCGGGTTGTTGACGAAGTCGGGCGTCGTGTAGGTCGTGCCGTTGGCGGGCGCGGTGCCGGTGCCTTTGCCGAGGATGAATGCGCAACGCGTTTGCTCCGCGGTCGGCAGCGTGCCGGCCGGCGGATGAATGACCGCGCCGGTGATCTGAGTGCCTTCGCGCGTGAGCGTGACATCGGCGCTGGTCAGCGGGATCGGCGACTTGAGCCACTTCAGCGTGTACGTCATCGCCGTCGCGTCGATGTTCAGTTGCACCACTTCGCCGCTACCTGCGCCACCCAGGAAAGTGCTCTTGACGATGTCGGCCGTTGCCGGGCACAACGCCGCTGCGCCGGCGCCCGAGGCGGGCGGACCTTGCACGCCGCAGCTCGCGCCCGAACATTGCGGTGCGTTGATCGCGCCTGGATTGTCGGCCTTGCCGCCGCCGCAAGCGATCAGGAATGGGGCCGTGGCAATGGCCAGCGCGAGGCCTCGAGTAATGGCGTGCGACATGCAGCTGTCTCCCTTCATGTAATTGTGCGAGCTAATTTCGCTGTGCGGATAATGGCTGTCAATTGAATGAGCCGTCTAAAAAGACCGATTCAAACAGCGCATTTTTTGCCGCACGCGCACCGCGTGGACATCTGCGAGCCTTTTAAACAAAAAAGGATTTTTCGCCTGGAGGCCGGCAACGTTGCTTCGTCGCACTCCCTTTCCAGGTAAGCCTTTGAGCAAAATGGCTATATCATCTGCGAACGACCGTTCGCAAAAAAATCCGGAGTTTCCCTAGGCGGAAAACTATGCGCTATGCGTCGATATCAGGAATGAATTACCGGCGATTTGTCGGCTAGTCCGATTTTGATTTTTTAAGAAATACGGGCTACTACTGATTAATCGCAGAAAGGGAATTTTGAGTGGCGCGCATTTAAAAACAAAAAGGCCGGTCTTTTGCAGACCGGCCTTTCAATCGATTGACGGCGAATTACCGTCCGCAATTGCGAGCTGGATCAGCGTTTCAAGCCGCTTTCCTCAGCGGCGCCGATCGCGAGGTTCATGCACTGGATCGCGGCGCCCGACGCGCCCTTGCCCAGGTTGTCCAGACGAGCGACGGTCACGAAGCGCTCTTCATTGCCGAACACGAACAGGTCGACCCGGTTCGTGTCGTTGTTTGCCTGCACGTCGAAGAAGCCGCTGTCCAGGTTCGCTTCCGCGTCGAACGGTGCGACGTTCACGAATGCCTCGCCCGCGTAGTACTCGGCGAACAGCGCTTGCACGTCTTGCGGCGTGGCCTTCTTCGCCAACTGGTTCGGCGAGAAGAAAGTGGTGACCGCCAGCCCCTTATAAAAGTCGCCGACGATCGGCGTAAAGATCGGCGCCGACTTCAGGCCCGTATGCGCGGCCATTTCCGGCAGATGCTTATGCGTGAGACCGAGCGCATATGGACGCGGGCTCTTCAGCTTGTCGTTGCCGCCGGCTTCGTAGTCGGCAATCATTTTCTTGCCGCCGCCGCTGTAGCCAGTGATCGAGTAAGCGTGCGCGGCGAACTCGGGCGTCACCACGCCGGCTTCGACCAGCGGGCGCATGGCGAGCACGAAGGCCGACGCATGGCAGCCCGGCACGGCAATGCGTTTCGCCGTGCGCAGACGCTCGCGCTGCGAGCGGGCCAGTTCGGGCAGGCCGTAAGCCCAGTCGGCGGACGTGCGGAACGCAGTGCTCGCATCGATCAGCACGGTGCGATCGTTCGCGACCAGCGAGGCGGATTCGCGCGAGGCGACGTCCGGCAGGCACAGGAACGTGACGTCCGACGCGTTGATGAGACGACGGCGCTCTTCGAGGTCTTTGCGCTTCGCTTCTTCGATACGCAGGATCTCTACGTCGGCGCGTTGCGACAGGTATTCAAAAATCTTCAGGCCGGTCGTGCCTTCCTGTCCGTCGACAAAAACTTTCGTGCTCATCTCGCTCTCACTGGCTTGCTGGAAACGGGGCGCGACACCGCGCTGGAACGTCATTTTAAGACCTGACGGCGCCGGGCGTGCAAAAGGGGTGAAAAAACGACGATGCGCGCCGAACATGACATCGGCGTGACCCGTTGTGAGGCAGATGCAAGCCGATGCCGGCTGGATCGCTGCAGTCCGCGCGTCAGCGGGCTCCGGCGATCCAGCGCGCCGTGACCGCGGCTACGCGTGCGCCGAACATTCGCGCTGTTTCCAGATCGCCCGGGGGCGGTGCTTCTTCCGGCGAGGCGTCGGCGGGTGATTGCGTAAGCAGGCCGGTCGAGCCACCCACATAGTTCAGGTCGTTGCGGGTCGCCGCCTTGGTGTTGGACGGCATCATGCCGGTGCCCGCCCAGATCATGCCGTGCTGCATGGCCAGCGTGACGAAGTACTGGATCGTCGAGAACTTGTCCCCGTTCATGGTCGCGGAGTTGGTGAAGCCGGCCGCGATCTTGTCCTTCCACGCTTGCTCGAGCCACGGCTTCGAGCTTGCATCGGCGAATTTCTTGAAGTCGGCGGAGGGGCCGCCCATGTAGGTCGGCGCACCGAAGACGATGGCGTCGGCCGCGGCCAGTTCGGCCCACGCTGTATCGTCGATCTCGCCGACCGGCATCAGTTTCGCGTCGGCGCCGGCTTCGAGGGTGCCCGCCAGCACGGACTCGGCGGCTTTCTTCGTGTGGCCGTAGCCGCTGTGATAAACGATGACGATCTTCGACATGAGACGCTCCAGCAAAGTGAAAAGACGATGGGTCGGGCACGGCAGTGGTGCGCAACTGCGGCGGCGCGCCGGCGTTGAGCACGTCGCACACGGCCACGCCGCACATTAGCGTGCGCGGATGACAGAATTTCCGCGCGGGCGGCAATATGACGCAAGCCGTACGCCAGCCACAGCGGCGCGGTTTGCACGCGACCCGCTGTGCCGCGATACGCGAAATTAGCGTCCGTAATTGACCACCATCCGCGCAAAGCCGAGCGTGGCGGTGCCGATCTCATGATCGAACATTAGCGCGGGACGGCCTTGCGCGAGGCGCAGGTCGACGGTGCTGAGCGCATAAACGGTGATGATGTAGCGATGCGGTTTGCCCGGCGGCGGACAGGGACCACCATAGCCGTCGGTATCGAAGTCGTTGCGGGCTTCGACCGCGCCGAGTTTGCTAAGGAAACCGGAAGAACTCGCATTCTCCGGCAAGCTGGTGACAGTCGCCGGAATGCCGGCCACCGACCAGTGCCACCAGCCGCGGCCCGGCGCATCCTGATCGAACATGGTGACGGCAAAGCCACGCGTGCCGGGCGGCGCGTCGTGCCAGGAAAGTTGCGGTGAGCGGTTGCCGCCTTTGCAGTCGTCCTGATTGAATACCTGGGCGTCCGCCACGGCGCCGCCCGCGCGGAAGCTGGCGCTCGTCAGCGAAAACGCGCCCTCGGCAAGAGCATGAGGCCCGTGCGCGGCCAGTAGCGCGAGGCCCAGCATGGCGCAGGGAAACGACGGCAGACGGCCCAACGGCGAAGCAATCGAAACAACCAGGCAACGCGAGCGCATGTGCCGGTTCTCCTGTGAGGGCGCGAGACGGTTGTCCTCGCGATGGTTATTGTCCCTATTTTGTGCCTCAAGGTCGATTCAAGTCTAACATTAGCTTCATGGCACATCATTGTCACGGTCCGCTGGAATTTGCAGACCAGAATCGGCTATAGTCGGAAGAATTTTCCGCGCGGAGACAGGCCGCGCCCTCACCCGTTTCAGAAGTAAGAATACATAAGACATGTCGGAAGTTTTGCAGAGTGGTGTATCTGTCGAGGGGAGGGCAATGCAAGATCCAGTCAGGGTCGTGGTGGCTGACGACCATCCGGTTATTCTGTTCGGCGCCGAGCAGGCTTTACTCAAGTTTCCCGGTTTGCAGGTCGTGGCGCGTGCGCGACAGTCAACCGAATTGATCAAAATACTGCAAACCGTTGCCTGCGACGTGCTCGTCACGGATCTGGCAATGCCAGGCGGTCAATATGGCGACGGTTTGCCGCTGATCGGCTACCTGCGCCGCAATTTTCCAAAGCTTCCCATCGTCGTCCTGACGATGCTTGAGAACGCGGCGTTGCTCAAGCGGCTAAGCGAACTCGGCGTGACGTCCGTCGTGAACAAGTCGGACGATCTCAGTCATATTGGGCTCGCGGTGCAGCACGTCAGCCGCAATCTCGAATATATGAGCCCGTCGGTGAAGGCGTCGCTAGATGCATTGCGCATGAACGCCGGCGGTAAGAACGACGAAGTCATGCTGTCGAAACGCGAGCTGGAAGTGGTGCGCCTGTTCGTGTCGGGCATGACGATCAAGGAGATATCGGAGCACCTGAACCGCAGCATCAAGACCATCAGCACACAGAAGAACACCGCCATGCGCAAGCTCGGCATCGAACGGGATTCGGAGTTGTTCCAGTACGCGCAGAGCAATGGCTTGCTGAACCTGTCGTCGCACTCAACCGAAGACGATAGCGGAGCGTCTTAAGGCCGCATGCAAGGCTTAAGGCAAAAATAGAAAAGGGCGCCTGTCGATAAGACAGGCGCCCTTTTTACTCGATCCGCGCGAGGCGGAGAGGCTTACTGCGGCGTCGAGGTTGCGCCGCCGTGCGCCGCCGACCATTCAGCCGGCGCGTGCAGGAATTTTTCCACTTCGTCGAGCGTCTTGGTGTCGAAGTACTTATTTTCCTTCGCGACGCGCAACACGTCCCACCACGTGGCAAGCGCGTGCAAATCGACGTCGATGTCTTTCAGCACCGACACGCTTTCCTTGAAGATGTTGTAGTGGAACAGCACGAAGCAGTGGTTCACCGTGGCGCCGGCGGTGCGCAGCGCGTTGATGAAGTTGATCTTGCTGCGGCTGTCCGTGGTCAGGTCTTCGACCAGCAGCACGCGTTGACCTTCGGTCAGCAGGCCTTCGATCTGCGCGTTACGGCCGAAACCCTTCGGCTTCTTGCGCACGTATTGCATCGGCACCATCAGGCGATCGGAGAGCCATGCGGCGAACGGGATGCCGGCGGTTTCGCCACCGGCGACCGCGTCGATCTGCTCATAGCCGACGTCGCGCAGAATCGTGGTCTCGGCCATTTCCATCAGGCCACGGCGCACGCGCGGATACGAGATCAGCTTGCGGCAGTCGATATAAACCGGGCTCGCCCAGCCGGACGTGAAAATGTACGGTTTCTCCGCGTTGAAGTGCACGGCTTGCACTTCGAGCAGCATTTTGGCGGTCGTGTCGGAGATCGTCTGGCGATCGAAGCCTGTCATGGGCGGATCCTTGGGTGTGAGCGGGGAGAAGCGGGCGCGGGGCCCGGTGGCGCAGCAAGCGTGGTATTTCGCGCCATGTTGGGCGGAATACGCGGCCGGTCAGTGGAGTGCAGGCCGGTTTTTGCTGCGCGCGTAGGCCGACATTTTACCCGAAACGGGCTCTTCCGAGGAGGCCGTCGTGCGTGGCCGCGGCGAATGACGGTCATAACGGACGCGCCGGGCAAGCTTGCCGAACGTTGAAGGACGGCGCCGGACGGGTGCTTTTTGGTTCGCTTGTGGGCCGTTAAAGGCGCCTTTACACTCACGCGAATTTCTCGGGCGCTTGACGCCGTTGCCGCCCATTCGACCTACGGAATGCTTTCCATGAACGTCGCTCCCTCCGCCGCCGACTCCCGCGCATCCGTACGAAATGGTTATGCCGGCCGCGCGTTGATCGCCTCCGTGCTCGGCTACGCGATGGATGGCTTCGATCTGCTGATCCTCGGCTTCATGCTGCCGGTGATTGCCGCCGATTTGCATCTGAGTTCCACGCAGGCCGGTTCGCTCGTCACCTGGACGCTGATCGGCGCGGTAGCGGGCGGGTTGATCTTCGGCGTGCTGAGCGACTATTTCGGCCGCGTGCGCATGCTGACGTGGACGATCCTGATCTTCGCCGTGTTCACCGGCCTGTGTGCGCTCGCGCAAGGCTATGCCGATCTGCTGGTGTACCGGACCATTGCCGGAATCGGGCTCGGTGGCGAGTTCGGCATCGGCATGACGCTGGTCGCCGAAGCGTGGCCGGCAGCGCAGCGGGCGCGCGTGTCGTCGTATGTCGGTTTGGGATGGCAGCTCGGCGTGTTGGCGGCGGCGTTGCTGACGCCGCTGCTGTTGCCGGTAATCGGCTGGCGCGGCATGTTCGCGCTCGGGTTGTTGCCGGCGGTGGTGTCGTTCTTCGTGCGGCGCCGCGTCGAAGAACCGGCGCTCTTTACCGAGCGCATGGCGCGCGGCATGCGCAAGCTGCCGCTGAAATTGCTGGTGGCGGACGGCCGCACCACGCGGGCAAGCATCGGCGTGGCGATTCTCTGTTCGGTCCAGAACTTCGGCTACTACGGTCTGATGATCTGGCTACCGAGCTATCTGTCGAAAACCTTCGGCTATTCGCTGACCAAATCTGGACTATGGACCTCCGCGACGATTCTGGGCATGGCGTGCGGCATCTGGCTGTTCGGCATCGCCGCCGACCGCTTCGGCCGCAAGCCGACTTTTCTGTTCTATCAGGCGGGCGCGGTGGTGATGGTGTTCGTCTACGCTCACCTGAGCACGCCGATGGCATTGCTGATCGGCGGCGCGGCGATGGGCGTGTTCGTCAACGGCATGATTGGCGGTTACGGCGCGCTGATCTCCGAGCTTTACCCGACCGATGCGCGCGCCACCGCGCAGAACGTGCTGTTCAACGCCGGCCGCGCGGTGGGCGGTTTCGGACCGGTGGTGGTGGGCGCTTTGGCCGCGCGCTATTCGTTCGGTGCGGCGCTCGCTTTGCTCGCTTCGATCTACCTGCTCGACATCTTCGCGACACTTTTCCTGATTCCCGAACGACGCGGCGCTGAGCTCGAGTGAGTGCGAACAGCCTGTCCGTGACCTGCGAATGACAAGCCGCCAGAACCCCGTCGAATGCGGCGCCGCAGCAATGCCCACGCCATGTTTCGCCGATGGTGAGCATGGTTAACCAGTCAGTGCATCGTCTCATTCGGGGTGTACACTAACCGACCCGCGAAGCACTCCGCATCGTCCGGTCCTCCTGCGAGGTTCGACGCGGCGCCCAACCGGCGCAAGCGAAAACCGCCTCAATCGATTATCCATTCGATAGATGCACGCGACGCTGACGGTGCGGTGTGCCCGGCCCAATTTCTTACGTCTCGCAGGCCAAAAAATGGACGAACAACTTAAGCAAAGCGCTCTCGCATACCACCAGAATCCGAAACCGGGCAAGATTTCGGTCACGCCCACCAAACCGCTATCGAATCAGCTCGATCTGTCGCTGGCGTACTCGCCGGGCGTCGCCGCGGCCTGTATGGCGATCTACGACGAACCGCTCGACGCGCAGAAGTACACTTCGCGCGGCAATCTCGTCGGCGTGATCACGAATGGCACGGCCGTGCTTGGTCTCGGCAACATCGGCCCGCTCGCCGCGAAGCCGGTGATGGAAGGCAAGGGTTGTCTCTTCAAGAAGTTCGCCGGCATCGACGTGTTCGACATCGAACTCGCCGAGTCCGATCCTGACAAGCTGGTCGAAGCGATCGCGATGCTCGAGCCGACGCTCGGCGGCATCAACCTCGAAGACATCAAGGCGCCCGAGTGCTTCTACATCGAGAAGAAGCTGCGTGAGCGCATGAAGATTCCGGTCTTCCACGACGATCAGCACGGCACGGCGATTATCGCTTCGGCGGCGATCCTGAACGGCCTGAAAGTGGTCGGCAAGAAGCTCGACGAAGTGAAGCTGGTGTGTTCGGGCGCGGGCGCTGCGGCAATCGCCTGTCTGGACCTGCTGGTGAATCTGGGCCTGTCGAAGAAGAACGTTCTCGTCACCGACTCCAAGGGCGTGATCTACGAAGGCCGCGGCAACCTCGATCCGTCGAAGGAACGCTACGCGGCGAACACCGAAGCGCGCACGCTTGCTGACGCGATCCGCGGCGCGGATGTGTTCCTCGGTTGCTCGAGCGCAGGTGTGCTGAAGCCGGAGATGGTCGCCGAAATGGGCACGCAGCCGTTGATTCTCGCGCTGGCGAACCCGGAACCGGAAATCCGCCCGGAAGACGCCAAGAAGGTTCGCCCGGACTGCATCATCGCGACTGGCCGTTCGGACTATCCGAACCAGGTCAACAACGTGCTGTGCTTCCCGTTCATCTTCCGTGGCGCGCTGGATGTCGGCGCGACCACGATCACGGAAGAAATGAAGCTTGCTTGCGTGCGCGCCATCGCCGAGCTGGCTGAAGAAACCGATCAGGGCGACGAAGTCGCGAAGGCTTACGAAGGCCACTCGCTGGAATTCGGTCCCGAGTATCTGATTCCGAAGCCGTTCGATCCGCGTCTGATCATCAAGATCGCGCCGGCCGTCGCGCAAGCCGCGATGGATTCCGGCGTGGCGACCCGTCCGATCAAGGACATGGACGCGTACCGCGAAGAACTCGGCACGACGGTGTATCGCACGGGCATGGTGATGCGTCCGGTGTTCGCGGCCGCGAAGTCGGAGCCGGCGCGTATCGTGTTCGCCGAAGGTGAAGACGAGCGCGTGCTGCGCGCCGCGCAATTCGTGCTGCTGGAAAAGATCGCCAAGCCGATTCTGGTCGGCCGTCCGTCGGTGATCGAGATGCGTCTGAAAAAGATGGGCTCGAAACTCAAGTGCGGCGACGACTTCGAGATCGTCGATCCGGAAGACGATCCGCGCTATCAGCAATCCTGGCAGGCGTACCACGAACTTGGCGCGCGCGAAGGCGTGACGCCGGACGTGGCGAAGGCCGCGATGCGCAAGTTCAACACGCTGATCGGCGCGATCCTCGTGCGCCTCGGCGAAGCGGACGGCATGATCTGCGGCATGATCGGCCAGTACCACGCGCATCTGAAGTTCATCGAGCAGGTGCTGGGCAAGGCGGACAATGTGCAGAACTTCGCTGCCATGAATCTGCTGATGCTGCCGGGCCGCAATCTGTTCATCTGCGATACGTACGTGAACGAAACGCCGACCGCCGAGCAACTCGCCGATATGACGATGCTGGCGGCTGGTGAGATTGAGAAGTTCGGTATCACGCCGAAGGTGGCGTTGCTGTCGAACTCGAACTTCGGCAGCGCGCCGTCCTCGTCGTCGCAACGCATGGCAGCGGCTCGCAAGCTGATTGTCGAACGTGCGCCCTCGCTCGAGATCGACGGTGAGATGCATGGCGACGCCGCGCTGTCGGAAGTGGTGCGCAAGGCTGCGTTCCCGGGCACGACGCTGACCGGCGAAGCCAACCTGCTGATTATGCCGAACGTGGAAGCGGCAAACATCACGTACAACCTGCTGAAGATGATCGGCGGCGAAGGCGTGACGGTCGGTCCGTTCCTGCTGGGCGCCGAAAAGCCGGTGCACATCCTGACGCCGGCTGCGACCGTGCGCCGGATCATCAACATGACGGCAGTGGCTTCGGCCAACGCACGCAAGGCAGTGAACGCGAAGTAATGCGGATGCTTTGAGAATCGGAGCGGCGCCTCGTCGAGACGCGCGCGACGAGTCTGCGAAAGAAGCCACGGGTGTCGTTTCCGTGGCTTTTCTATTGGCGCGCTGTCATTGCAACAGCATCGCACGTCATGTTTCACAGCACGGCACGTAAAAAAGGCGACTGTCCGCGAGGACAGCCGCCTTTCTGTTTTCAGACCGGCGAGCCGGTCAAGCCATGCCGATCACGCCGCGTGTTGCGTCTTGCCGGCCTCGGGCGAACGCCACCGCGCGAGCAACTCGTTCCATTTGACGCGCACGCCCTTCAGGTTGTTTTCCTTCACGTGACCATAGCCGCGAATGCCGTCCGGCAGATTCGCCAGTTCGACGGCCAACTCACGCTTCTGCGCAGTCAGGCCGGCGATCAGTTCGCGCACCAGCGCTTCATACTCGCCGATCAATGCACGTTCGGTGCGACGCTCTTCCGTCTTGCCGAACACGTCGAGCGCTGTGCCGCGCAGGAACTTCAAGCGTGCCAGCACGTGCATCGCGCTGAAAACCCACGGGCCGTACTTCTTCTTCACCAGATGACCCTTGGCATCTTTCTTCGAGAACGTCGGCGGCGCGAGGTGAATGTGCAACTTCCAGTCGCCTTCGAAATTTGCCTTCAGCTTTTCGATGAACGCCGGATCGCTGTACAGACGCGCGACTTCGTACTCGTCCTTGTAGGCCATCAGCTTGTGCAGGTTCTTCGCGACTGCTTCGGTCAACGGCAACTGGCCGTCGATCGAATCGAGCGCCGATTCCGCTGCTCGCACTTGCGACACCAGCGCGCGGTAACGGTCGGCATACGCGCTGTTCTGCCACGCGGTCAGATACTCGGCGCGTTTGTCGATCAGCGTGTCGAGCGCCTTCGGCGTGTGCAGCGAGATGATCTTGCTGCTCGCCGTTTCCGCCGCAGCGCCGCGCCCTTGCGATTGCGCGAGCTTGCGCACGCCGGCCAGATCGTGCGCGGCACGGCGGCCCCACTCGAACGCCGCACGGTTCTTCTCGACCTGCACGTTGTTCAACTCGATGGCGCGCATCAGCGACTGATACGTGAGCGGCACCCAGCCGCGTTGCCATGCATAGCCGAGCACGAACGGATTCGTATAGATCGCGTCGCCGAGCAGCGCGACCGCGAAGTGATTCGCGTCGACCGTATCGACACCGTCGTCGCCGGCGGCGGCGCGCACGTCAGCTTCCGTGCTGCTGCCTGGGAAGCGCCAGTTCGGGTTTTTGATGAGTTCCGCGGTCGGCGTATGCGCGCTGTTCAACACGACGCGCGTGCGGCCCGCCTGCATACGCGACACGCATTCGTCGCTGGCCGTGACGATCGCGTCGCAGCCGATCACGAGACTCGCTTCGCCCATGGCGATTCGGGTCGCGTGGATGTCGGCCGGATTCTTCGCAATCTGGACGTGGCTCATCACGGCGCCGCCTTTCTGCGCGAGGCCGGTGACGTCGAGCACGGTAACGCCCTTGTTCTCCAGATGCGCGGCCATGCCGAGCAGCGCGCCGATCGTGACGACACCCGTGCCGCCGACGCCCGTGACCAGCACGCCGTACGGCCGCTCCATGGACGGCAGGTCGGGTTCCGGCACTGGCGGCATCGCGTCGCCGGCGAGACCGGAAGCGGCCTTCGGCTTGCGCAACTGACCGCCTTCAACCGAGACGAAGCTCGGGCAGAAACCGTTCACGCACGAGAAGTCCTTGTTGCAGGTGGATTGATTGATCTGGCGCTTCGTGCCGTACTCGGTATCGAGCGGCTCGACCGACAGGCAGTTCGACTTCACCGAGCAATCGCCGCAGCCTTCGCACACGGCCTCGTTGATCACGACGCGGCGTGCCGGGTCCGGATACGTGCCGCGTTTCCTGCGGCGGCGTTTCTCCGTTGCGCAGGTCTGGTCGTAAATCAGGATCGTCGTGCCGGGCACTTCGCGCAGTTGGCGCTGCACTTCGTCGAGCTTGTCGCGATGATGAATGTCGATGCCCGGCGCGAGGCCGACGTTCGCCGAGTACTTCTCCGGCTCGTCGGTGACGATCACGATCTTCGTTGCGCCTTCGGCGGCAAGCTGATGCGTGATCTGCGGCACCGTCAGCACGCCGTCGACCGGCTGGCCGCCGGTCATGGCGACCGCGTCGTTATAGAGAATCTTGTAGGTGATGTTGGCCTTCGACGCGATCGCCGCGCGAATCGCCAGCAGCCCGGAGTGGAAGTAGGTGCCGTCGCCGAGATTGGCGAACACGTGCTTGTCGTTGCTGAACGGCGCCTGGCCGATCCACGCGACGCCTTCGCCGCCCATCTGGCTGAAGGTGCTGGTGCTGCGGTCCATCCAGACCGTCATGTAATGGCAGCCGATGCCGGCCATTGCACGCGAGCCTTCCGGCACGTTCGTCGACGTGTTGTGCGGGCAGCCGGAGCAGAACCACGGCTTGCGTTCGGCTTCGACGCGCGGCCGCGCCAGCGCTTTTTCCTTTGCTTCGATCACGGCGATCCGCGTGGCAATGCGCGCGCGCACATCGGACGGCAAGTCGAACTTGTCGAGCCGCGTGGCGATTGCCTTGGCGATGATCGCCGGCGAAAGTTCGTAGTGCGCCGGCAACAGCCAGTTGCCCATTGGCACCGACCATTCGCCGCCTGCACCGTCTTTCTCGTCGAACTTGCCGAACACGCGCGGACGTTGCGCGTCGGGCCAGTTGTACAATTCTTCCTTGATCGCGTATTCGAGAATCTGGCGCTTTTCCTCGACCACCAGAATTTCGTCGAGGCCGCGCGCAAACGCCTGCGCGCCTTGCGCTTCGAGCGGCCACACACAGCCGACCTTATACAGACGGATCCCGATGCGCGAACAGGTTTCGTCATCGAGCCCGAGGTCGGTCAGCGCCTGACGCACGTCGAGATACGCCTTGCCGCCGGTCATGATGCCGAAGCGCGCATGCGGCGAATCGATTTCGACGCGGTCGAGTTTGTTGGCCCGTACGTAGGCGAGCGCTGCATACCACTTGTAGTCGAGCAGACGCGCTTCCTGCACCAGCGGCGGATCCGGCCAGCGGATATTCAGGCCGCCCTCGGGCATCGCGAAGTCTTCCGGCAGGATGATCTTCGTGCGATGCGGGTCGATGTCGACCGATGCCGACGACTCGACCACATCGGTCACGCATTTCATGGCGACCCACAGGCCGGAGTAGCGGCTCATCGCCCAGCCGTGCAGACCGAAGTCGAGATATTCCTGCACGTTGGATGGGAACAGAACCGGCAGGCCGCACGCCTTGAAAATGTGTTCGGACTGGTGCGCGAGCGTGGACGATTTCGCGGCGTGGTCGTCGCCGGCAAGGACGAGAACGCCGCCGTTGCGCGCCGAACCGGCCGAGTTGCCATGCTTGAAGACGTCGCTGGAACGGTCGACACCGGGGCCTTTGCCGTACCACATCGAGAACACGCCGTCGTATTTGGCGCTCGGGTACAGATTGACTTGCTGCGAACCCCAAACGGCGGTAGCCGCGAGGTCTTCGTTGACGCCTGGCTGGAACACGACCTGATGCGCGGCGAGATGCTGTTTCGCCTTCCACAGAGATTGGTCGAGTCCGCCGAGTGGCGATCCGCGGTAACCGGAAATAAAGCCGGCGGTGTTGAGCCCGGCGGCCCGGTCGCGTTCCTGTTGCAGCATCGGCAGACGCACCAGCGCCTGGATACCGCTCATGTACGCGCGGCCGCGTTCGAGGGTGTATTTGTCGTCGAGCGTGACGGAAGATAGCGCGGCTTCGAGCGAGGCTCGCTGACCTGCGTCTAGCGGGGCGTTCATTATGTGTACTCCTCCAACCAGTTTGGGATCACCAAAACTTTTTTGGGCCGCGGCATCTTGTGAATGCGTAGGGCCGGGGCCGTCATATTGACGTGTTTTAAGTGATGGTAGCACTGGTGAAAACCCGCCGCAGCTTAGGAAGAACGAGGCTTCCGCTTTTGTCGCGGATGTTGGCACGCTCGCTCGCTTCTAGCCGCGCACCGCTCCAGCGACAGCCTGTAACAAGCTGTAAAAACTACAAATCTGCGGAACCGCGCTCGAAATGTCTGTCTAACCCCCACCTGTGAGCAATGTCCGCGCAACGCTCCGCATTCGGCGGAGCTTCACGACAACAGGGCAGTTAGAAAAGGAGTACGCATGAACACTAGAAACATCCAGACCTTCCTGATGGTCTCGGCAGCATTTTTCGCCATGAGCGCACCGGTGCGCTCGAATTCGGGCAGTGCAGGGGCGCTGTCGAACGCGGTAACCCGTACGGCGCAAGTCGCGCCGGCTCGTATTGCCATGAACCGCGTCGCGCGATCCGTTAAGTCCGGCGAGGAAGATCAGAATTCGTGATGCGCCGCGCATGCGGTGTGTCGGTTGAATAATTTGCCGTTGTCCGACCAAGGTTTCGCTTGAGACAACGGTGCCATGAAAAAGGGCGAAGGTCGTGAGATCTTCGCCCTTTTTCATTCGGGTCTACACAGCCGCTCTCGTGAAGCGGCGCAGGCCATCAGACCTTGTCTTGCACCACGCCACGGCGAATCTGGTCCAGTTCGATCGATTCGAACAGTGCCTTGAAGTTGCCCTCGCCGAAGCCCTGATTGCCCTTGCGCTGAATGATCTCGAAGAAGATCGGGCCAATCTGGTTTTCGGTGAAAATCTGCAGCAGCAGATCTTCGGGTGCGCCGTCGATCAGAATCTTGCGTTTGCGCAGTTCGTCGAGCGGCTCGCCGTGATTCGGCACGCGGCGATCGACTAGCTCGTAATACGTGTCGATCGTGTCGAGCAGCGAGATATTCGATCCGCGCAAGCCGTCCACCGTGCGGTAGATGTCGTTGCTGCCGAGGGCAATGTGCTGAATGCCTTCGCCGTGATACGCGTCGAGATATTCCTGAATCTGGCCGGCGGTTTCCGAACCTTCTTCATTGATCGGGATGCGAATCTTGCCGCACGGCGAGGTCATTGCCTTCGACTTCACGCCCGTCACCTTGCCTTCGATGTCGAAATAACGCACTTCGCGGAAGTTGAACAGACGCTCGTAGAACTCCGCCCATTCCTGCATCCGGCCGCGATGCACGTTATGCGTCAGGTGGTCGATGTAGGTCAGGCCGTGGCCGACCGGATTCGGGTTCGCGCCGGCAATCGGTTCGAAGTCGACATCGTAAATGTCGATGTTGCCGATGCTGTTCGGCTCCGCGCCGTTCTTGCCGCGCCACCGATCGACGAAATAGATCAGCGAGTCGCCAATGCCCTTGATCGCCGGAATGTTCAATTCCATCGGGCCGGTTTTGTTGTCGAAGCCCCAGGCGCCCTTTTCCAGCGCTTCTTTGTACGCCTTGGCGGCGTCCTGAACGCGGAAAGCGATCGCGCAGATGGAAGGGCCGTGCAAACGCGTGAAGCGTTGCGCGAACGAATCCGGCTCGCCGTTGACGATGAAGTTGATTTCTCCCTGGCGGTACAGCGTCACGTCCTTATGACGATGCCGGGCCACGGCGGTGAAGCCCATCTGTTCGAACAGCTTGCCGAGCGCTTTCGGATCCGGCGCGGTGTATTCAATGAACTCGAAGCCGTCTGTGCCGAGCGGATTTTCCCAAGTTGAAACCTGCATGTCTGTCTCCTGATGGGCGCGAGCCGGATGGGCGATTGCGCGACTGAATGACGCCAGTGTAAAGACCTATCTGTGGCGAAAACTTGCGAACTTAATCGCGCGTCGCTACGCTTGCGCTAGTTTCTAGCTCAACATTTCGAATGGACGGCAGAAAATGGCCAATATAGAGATAGACGCCATCGACAGGCGAATTCTGGCGATTCTTCAGGAGAACGGCCGGCTGTCGAATCAGGAAATCGCCGAGCGTATCAATCTTTCGCCGAGTCCGTGTCTTCGGCGTATCCGTCGGCTGGAAGAGAGCGGCGTGATCCGCGGCTATGTGGCGCTGCTCGATGCCCAACAGCTTGGGCTCGATTTGCTTGCCTATGTGAACGTGCGGCTCGAAAAGCGCGGCGGTCCGGCGCTCAGTTCGCGCGGCGACGCCACGCATGCGGATCTGTTTCGCGCGGCGGTGCAAACGTGGCCGGAGGTGGTGGCATGCCACGCGATGACCGGCGACATGGATTATTTGCTGCGCGTCCAGGTAAAAGACATGGCGCACTTTTCACGTTTCGTGCAGGACCAGTTGCTACATCATCCGTCGGTAATCGACGTGAAATCGAGCTTCTCGCTGGAAAAGCTTAAGGAGACGACCGCGCTGCCGATCTTGTGAGGCGAACTGCGGAGTGAGGTGAAGGGCAAACAAAAAGGGCAGCCACAGGGCTGCCCTTTGTTCTTGCTGAAGCTCAGCGCTCTCAGGCTGCGACAGCCGTAGGCATGAACGATTCGAACAGCTTCGACGCCTGACGCGCCTGCCGCTTGAGCGCGTAGTCGAACACGGCGGCCTGTTCCTGCAGCATTTCCGTGATGATGCTCGATTGATCCGCCGGCGGCAGCGTGAGGTAAGCGTCTGCCTCGCCGTACGCGTATTCGATCTTCATGCCGGCCTTCTTCGCGATATGCATCATGGTCGAATTGCGCGACAGGCAGTGCATATACAGCATGGTGACGTGCGTATTGCGGCTACGAATGGCGGCACGCTCGAACAGCTTCGAGCCGATGCCCTGGCCGCGGACGCTTTCCAGCACGGACACGCCGAACTCGGCCGTACGCTTGTCGCCTTCGGCCGGCAGGTACGCCAGGTGGCCAACGCCGGTCAACTGCAATTGGTTGTTGAAGACGCCGAAGACGGTGTCGCGTTTGAAGTCGATCGCGCGAACATAGTTTTCGATGACGTGGTCCGGCACGATCTGGCCGAAGCGCAGGAGCCGGTCGTCTTCGTCGAGCGCCAGGAAGTGGGTCAGCAGGCGTTCGCGGTCGACTTCAGTGAGCTCGCGGACCAGAGCAGGCGCACGACCGGCTGGCTGCATCAAGCGATCGTGCGCGACGATCGGCTCAGCGGCGCGGGGTGTAGTCAAGTTCATGGTCGGTTCTCCTTTTGGTCGAGCGGCGTGGTGCACCGCAAAAGCAATTTTAGCGGAGATCGACACTGCGCACTAGGGAAAACCCGTATCAATATTTGAAGAGGTTGCCTAAAAAACTCGCGCCCTATTTTTAAGTCGTTGATTTTAGAAAATAAATAAATCAGACGAGCGTTCGTAACACGATGTCGCACATCGGTCACTTTCAGCCGTTATTTTGTATGAATATTGCTGCGGCGCGGAATCAAGCCGCGTTTGAGCCCAATCCATGGTCCACCATACCGACCACTTGTTCCGCAAATTCACGGTAACCCATCCGGCCGTCCGGCTTCAGCCAGGTGAAGGTCCAGTTGATCATGCCGAACACCATCATGGTGAGCGCGGTCTGGTTGTCGCGCGTGGCGCGCTCCGGATAGGCGCGAGCCAACTGCCGCGCAAACGCCGCCACGACGTCACGCTGACGGTTCAGGATCACTTCACGCTGGGTATCGACCAGATACTTCACGTCGTTCAACAGCGCGACGTGCCGACTGTGCGACGTCTCATACTCCGACAGAAACGCCCGAATCAGCTCGGCGAAGGTTTCACGCTCCGACAAGCCGCGCCGCTGACTCGCGCCTTCCACCTCCGCGATGATCAGCATGAGCCGCTTGGTGTAACGGTCCAGCAGATCGAACAGGATCGCTTCCTTGCTGGCGTAGTAGTGGTAGAGGCGCGCTTTCGAGGTGCCGCTCGCGGCGGCGAGGTCGGCCATCGAGGTGCTGGGATAGCTGGTCTGGGCGAACTTCGCCGCGGCGAGTTCGAGAATCTGTTCGCGCTGGGTTTCGTGGTCAGGCGCTCGGGTGCGGGCCATAGTCGTCTGTTCTATTAATGTGGACAGGGGGCGAACGCCGCGCACAATTCGAGCGTGCGCCAGGCGCTCGCGTCGCCGCGAAGCTTGATGCGCCGGGTTGCGGCCAGTTCACGGAAGCGCCACAGCACAACGGTGTCGCTGACCAGGAAGCCGAGCTCGGCGGTCATTAATTCGGCGGCGACGCGCGCGGCGGGCTGCCAGTCTTCAGTCACGTGCTCGATAATCAGCGCGTCGAGTTCCGCGAAGCTTCCGCTCGTAAAAGTATTGTCGCGCCAGCGCCGGGTTTCACCGTTCGCGTGTTTGACTTCCTGCCATTCGAGCGCGAGCCGGCTGATGCGCAGCACGGAAATCGGCGCGGCGTCCGGCAGACGGGATTGCAGAACGGTTGGCGCGAACATGCCGACCGACGTCGCGCGGTCTTTGCGGCTGTGCGCCCACGCGCCCGGATCGGTGAGATCGCGAATCGACAGACGCACTTCGTTCAGTCGCTGCGGGTTGTTGCGCAGGTGATAGCAGACGCGGCGTAGCATCAATTGATCCGATGCGCTTTCGCCGTGCCACACCACCAGATTCGCTTCGCCGCGCGCGATATTCTCCAGCGCCGCGGCCTGTTCGCGAAATTCCCGCAGGAAATCGCGCTTCGTGTCGGCGCTCACGCGATCCCAGAAGTCCGCGCGCACGTCAGGCGCGTCGTCGACGCCGCGTAGCGGGCCGACCGCGAGATCGTCGCGCAGTGCGTGCACGCGCTCATCGCGGCCCGCATCGCGCAAGGCGGTGCGCAGTGACTCGGCGGCGACATCGCCGTTGGTGAGGTGGATCGTGCTCATCGGCAGTGGCGTAGGGCGGTTGACAACATTAGGGGCCGCTCACCAACCGGAACAGGTGTCCGGTCGCGAGCGGCCCCTAGTGTAAGCGGATCGCGCACCTGCTGAAAGCGCGACGGGCGTCTTGCGGGCCCGCCTTCGCACGCGGCTCAACGTTCGTCGTAGCTCACCACCACGCGGTCGCTGATCGGATGGCATTGGCACGTCAACACGAACCCGTCGCGGATTTCGTGTTCTTCGAGCGTGTAGTTCTTTTCCATCTTCACTTCGCCCTCCAGAACCTTCGCGCGACAGGTGCAGCAGACGCCGCCCTTGCACGCATAAGGCAGCGCGAGACCGGCGCGCAGGCCGACGTCGAGCACGCTCACGCCCTGATACGGCAGGCGCAGCTTGCGGCGTTTCCCGTCGAGGACGATTTCGAGGTCGGCAGCCGGCGTATCTTCGGTGATTTCGACCGGCGGCACGCCCGCTTGCGGCAGCGGCGAACCGAAGCGCTCCACGTGCACCTTTTCCGATGGCACGCCGGCGGCTTTCAGCGCGGCTTCGGCGGCGTCCATCATCGGAGCGGGGCCGCAGATGAAGGCTTCGTCGATCGCGTCGGCCGGCAACAGATTCTCGATGAAGGCAGCGCACTTATCCTGATCGAGCACGCCGTTGAACAACTCGACGTCCTGCAGATCGTCGGACAGCACGTGATAGAGCACGAAGCGGTTCATGAAGCGGTTCTTCAGATCCTCGAGTTCTTCCGCGAACATGATCTGATCGACGCTGCGGTTGCCGTACACGAGCGTGAAGGTGCTGCGCGGTTCGACTTCGAGTGTCGTCTTGATGATGGCCAGCACCGGCGTGATGCCCGAACCGCCCGAGAACGCCAGATATTGCTGCCCTTGATCGGCGTTCAGATGGGTGAAGAAGCGTCCGTCCGGCGTCATCACGTCGATCGTGTGGCCGGGCTGCAGCGTGTCGAAGGCAAAGTTCGAGAAAC
Organism: Paraburkholderia phytofirmans PsJN; assembly: GCF_000020125.1. Lineage (NCBI taxonomy): Bacteria > Pseudomonadati > Pseudomonadota > Betaproteobacteria > Burkholderiales > Burkholderiaceae > Paraburkholderia > Paraburkholderia phytofirmans. The sequence continues at coordinate 4,108,362 of NC_010681.1, read as the reverse complement.
GCCCGCCGCGTACGCGCTTGATGCCGATGCGCAGTTCGCCGTCGCGGTCGTAATCGGTGACGCCGACGCAGATCGAATACGAACGGCGCGTTTCCTCACCGTCGATATGCGTCTTCAACGTGACGAACTGGCCTTGCGTGAAACGATAGTGGTCGCGCAGTTCGGCGGGGACTTCGAAGGCGACCGAAACCGAATCGGCGGTTTCGGGCCGCACTTCGCGGATACGCAGCGGGTGAAATTGCGGAGTGGCCATATCAGTATGGTTTGAAGTAGTCGAAGGGCTCGCGGCAGTCGAGGCAGCGGTACAGAGCTTTGCAGGCAGTCGAGCCGAATTGCGCGAGACGCTCGGTGTGCGCCGAGCCGCAACGCGGGCACGACGGCGCGGGCAGCGCGCGGGGTACGAAGCGCATCACTTTTTCCTGCACGGGCGCGGGCGAACCGCAATTGCCCGTGGGCGGCGCGATGCCGTAGGCGCGCAGCTTTTCGCGTGCGTCGGCGGTCATCCAGTCGGTCGTCCAGGCCGGCGCGAGCACCGTCGCGATCCGATAGGGCTTCAGTTCCGCCGCGTCGAGCGCATGCGCGACGTCCTCGGCAATCTGCGACATGGCCGGGCAACCGGAGTAGGTCGGCGTGATCACGACTTCGAGCGTGCCGTCGGCGTCGCGCCGCACGTCGCGCAAAATGCCCAGTTCGCGAATCGACACCACCGGAATCTCCGGATCGGGCACCGTTTCGAGCACGGCCCATGCGCGTGCCAGGGTCGTTTCGGTCGTTTCGGTCGCGCGGAGGGCTGTCGAAGTCGTCATCGTCGGATTACCAAGTGGCGCCGGGGTGTTGGCGTGCAAGGCTCTGCATTTCAGCCAGCACGAAGCCCATGTGCTCGGAATGTTCGCCGTGCTTGCCGGTCGTGACGTGCTTGACCGGTTCGGGCAGCGTCAAGGTGGCTTCGTCGAGCGTGGCGCGCACGTCGTCGAGCCATGCCGTTTCGAGGTCCGACGTCAGCGGGCCGATGCCGGCTGCCGCGATGCTTTCCTCGACGGCGTCCGTGCTGAAGAACTCCCGCGAATACGGCACCAGATAGTCCAGTGCGGTTTGCGCGCGGCGATGCGATTCTTCTGTGCCGTCGCCGAAACGGATCAACCACTCGCGTGCGTGGTGCACGTGATAGCTGGTTTCCTTGATCGACTTGGACGCGATCGCCGCCAATTGCTCATCTGTGGACGCCGTGAGGGCCGTCCACAGATGCGCCATCAACGTCGAGTAGAGGAAATTGCGGACGATCGTGACCGCGTAATCCTTCTCGGCTTTTGCCGTGGCCGACAGCGGGCCGACATGCGGCAACTCGGCGAGCGTGTAGTTGGCGAACTCGCGCTCGGCGCGAAAGTACGCGTAGTCGTCTTCCGTGCGGTTTTTGCCGGTGAGTTGCTGTTCGAGCGACGCAGCGTGCGTGTACAGCAGACGCGCCTGACCGATCAGGTCGAGGCTCATGTTCGACAGCGCGATATCCTCTTCGAGGATCGGGCCGTGGCCGCACCATTCGGTATTGCGCTGACCGAGGATCAGCGCGGTATCCGCGAGGCGCAGCACGTACTGGAGATGTTGGGGCGTGATGGTCATGGCCGCGCTTACATGTGGTTGACTTCGTCGGGAAGCGTGTAGAACGTCGGGTGGCGGTAGATCTTGTCGCCAGCCGGTTCGAACAGTTCCGCCTTGTCTTCCGGCGCGGACGCCGTAATCGCCGACGACGGCACCACCCAGATGCTCACGCCTTCCTGGCGGCGCGTGTAGACATCGCGCGCCATGCGCAGCGCCATCGGCGCGTCGGCGGCGTGCAGGCTGCCGCAGTGTTTGTGGTCGAGTCCCTGCTTGCTACGCACGAAGACTTCCCAAATCGGCCATTCCTTGTTCATTGCAGATCTCCTGATTTTTTGTCCGGCATACCGCGCGGTTAGGCGGCGTGCTGTTGTGCGCGCTGGCGCTGTTTTTCGGCGTGGGCGAGGGCGGCTTCGCGGACCCAGGCGCCGTCGTCGTGCGCTTTGACGCGGGTGGCGAGACGCTCGCGGTTGCACGGGCCGTCGCCGTTCACCACGCGCCAGAACTCTTCCCAGTCGATGTCGCCGTAGTCGTGATGGCCGCGCGCTTCGTTCCATTTCAGGTCCGGGTCGGGCAGCGTGACGCCGAGCACCTTGGCCTGGTCGACGGTGGCGTCGACGAATTTCTGGCGCAGGTCGTCGTTCGAGATGCGCTTGATGCCCCATTTCGACGACTGGTTGCTGTGGATCGAATCCTTGTCGCTCGGGCCGAACATCATCAGCACCGGCCACCACCAGCGGTTCACTGCCTGCTGGACCAGTTCGCGTTGTGCTTCGGTGCCGGCCATCATCGACATGAGCGCGTCGAAACCCTGGCGTTGATGAAACGACTCTTCCTTGCAGATGCGGATCATGGCGCGTGCGTACGGGCCATAGGTGCAACGGCACAGCGGAATCTGATTCATGATCGCCGCGCCGTCCACCAGCCAGCCGATCACGCCGACGTCCGCCCACGTGGGCGTCGGGTAATTGAAGATGCTCGAATATTTGGCTTTGCCCGAGTGCAGCGCGGCGATCAGCTGATCGCGCGACACGCCGAGCGTTTCCGCTGCGCTATATAGATAGAGGCCGTGGCCGGCCTCGTCTTGCACTTTGGCGAGCAGAATCGCCTTGCGCTTCAGGCTGGGCGCGCGCGTGATCCAGTTACCCTCCGGCAGCATGCCGACGATTTCCGAATGCGCGTGCTGCGAGATCTGCCGGACCAGCGTCTTGCGGTAGGCCTCCGGCATCCAGTCTTGAGCTTCGATCTTGCCGTCGGCGGCCATGACTGCGTCGAACTGCACCTGCTCGGACGAGTCTGAGCCCGCGTCCAGCGGAGCGACATTGCCGGGAATATCCAGGGATTGCGTGTACATGGGGACGCTCTCTGCGGAAGTTGTCTGTGTGCGCACAGTATAAGCCAACCGACCGGTCGGTTAATAAATTTTTTGAGACGAGTCGGTCGAGCCGATAGGAGATCGGGTGGCTTCCTTCGCGAGCGTTTCGCCTGGCCGCCGCCCCGTCCCTACACTAAACCTATAAAATTGCGAATTGGCCGCGATTTGCGGCCTTCCTGCATCCCCCGGTACTCATGTTACGTCTAAGCGAAATCAAACTCCCGCTCGATCATCCCGAGAGCGCCCTCGAAGCCGCCGTGCGTGCGCGCCTCGCGGAACTCGGCGTGGCAGCGGATGGGCTCATCCGATACACCGTGTTTCGCCGCGCGCACGATGCGCGCAAGCGAGCCGACATCAAGCTCACGTACATCGTCGATGTCGAGGTCACGGACGAAGCGGCGGCGCTCAAGCGGCTCGCCGACGTGCCGCATTGCGGCGTGACGCCCGACATGACGTACAAGTTCGTCGCCAGGGCGCCCGCGCAGATGACCGCGCCGCGCCCCGTCGTAATCGGCATGGGGCCGTGCGGCCTGTTTGCCGGGCTGATCCTTGCGCAAATGGGCTTCCGGCCGATCATCCTCGAGCGCGGCAAGGCCGTGCGCGAACGCACCAAGGACACCTTTGGCCTGTGGCGCAAGTCGGTGCTCAATCCCGAGTCGAATGTGCAGTTCGGCGAAGGCGGCGCGGGCACTTTCTCCGACGGCAAGCTGTACAGCCAGATCAAGGACCCGAAGCATTACGGCCGCAAGGTGCTCGACGAATTCGTGCGAGCCGGCGCCCCCGAGGACATTCTGTTTCTCAGCAGGCCCCATATCGGCACGTTCCGGCTGGTGAGCATGGTCGAAAAAATGCGCGCGACCATTCACGAACTGGGCGGCGAGGTGCGTTTCGAAACCCGCGTCGACGATATCGAGATCGATCAGGGCAAAGTGCGCGGGCTGAAGCTGTCGACCGGCGAAACGTTGCGCTGCGACCATGTCGTGCTGGCGGTCGGCCATAGCGCGCGCGATACCTTCCAGATGTTGAACGACCGCGGCGTCTATATTGAAGCAAAGCCGTTTTCACTCGGTTTCCGGATCGAGCATCCGCAGGGTTTGATCGACCGTAGCCGGTTCGGCAAGTTTGCCGGTCACAAACAGCTCGGCGCCGCCGACTATAAGGTGGTGCATCACTGCAGCAACGGCCGCGCCGTCTACAGTTTCTGCATGTGCCCGGGCGGCACCGTGGTGGCGGCGACCTCCGAGCCGGGCCGCGTCGTGACCAACGGCATGAGCCAGTATTCGCGGGCCGAGCGAAATGCCAATGCCGGAATCGTGGTCGGTATCACGCCGGATGACTACCCGGGCGGGCCGCTCGCCGGCATCGCTTTTCAGCGCAAATGGGAAGAGCGGGCTTTCGAGCTGGGCGGCGGTAACTATATGGCGCCGGGCCAGCTGGTCGGCGACTTTATCGCCGGGCGGCCGTCCACGTCGCTGGGTTCGGTGGTGCCGTCGTACAAACCGGGCGTGCATCCTACCGATCTCAGCACGGCGCTTCCCGACTACGTGATCGAGGCTATTCGCGAAGCCTTGCCGCAAATGGACAAGAAGATCGCCGGGTTCGCGATGCACGATGCCGTGCTGACGGGCGTCGAGACGAGAACGTCGTCGCCGATTCGCGTGCGTCGGCGGGATGACTATCAGAGCATGAATGTCGAAGGCCTTTATCCGGCCGGCGAAGGCGCTGGCTACGCTGGCGGGATCTATTCGGCGGCCATCGACGGGATCGAGGTCGCCGAAGCGCTCGCGTTGAAGATGGCCGAGGCGCAGACGGCCTGAGTCGGCGGAGCGCGAGAGCGCCGTCGTGCAGATCCGCGACGGCTGGTGCGATCGGGCACAATGCACGTTTTGCCTCGAACCCACCACCCGAATGACCATTCGCACCCTGGCTGCCGCATGCGGCGCGGCGCTGCTTGCCCAGCTTGCCGTTTCCCCAACCGTTTTTGCCGCCGACACCCCGGCACATTGGGTCACCGCCTGGGCGACGGCGCTGCAGCCTGTCCCACTGCGGGCGGACTTGCCGCCGCTCTATCGCGCACCGGAAGTTGCCGGGCGCACGGTGCGCCAGATCGTCTATCCGACGTTGACCGGAAAATTGGCGCGAGTCCACCTTAGCAACCGGTACGGCAAAACACCCCTCGTTATTGAAGATCTGCGCATCGCACGCTCGGCGGGCGGCGCGGCGGCAATTGGCGGCGGGACGCACGTGACGTTCGGGGGCAAGGGCGCGGTCTCGATTCCGCCGGGTGGCGAGTTGGACAGCGACCCGGTCGCAGTCGATATTGCCGAAGGTGCGCCTTACGCTCTCAGCGCGTTTATGGGGCCCGAGCAGCGCATCGTGGCGTGGCATCGCGTTTCGAACCAGGTGAATTACGTTTCGGCGCCGGGTAATCATGCGGCGGACGCTTCCACGGATGCGTTTCGCGGCCGGTTTACACAATATGTGTGGATGACCGGATTGTCGGTGGACGCGGCGCCTGCATCCGCCGCCGTTGTCGCGATCGGTGACTCGATCACCGATGGCATGCGCTCCAGTCTGAATCAGAATCGCCGCTGGCCTGACGCGTTGGCGCGCCGGTTTGCCGCTAGCGGCGACCGGTCGACCGCGATCGTCAATCTGGGAATCAGCGGCAACCGCTTGTTGAGCGACTCTCCTTGCTACGGCGACGCGCTCGCGACGCGCTTCGAGCATGACGTGCTCGCGCGCCCGGGCGTCAAGACGGCAATTCTGCTGATCGGAATCAACGACATCAACTTCGCGGCAATGCCGCCGCGCAACGGTCTCGATTGCGACTTTCCGCACACCTCAGTGACAGCCGCCGATCTGATTGCCGGCTACCAGCGGTTGATCGCTACGGCCCGGCATGCCGGCGTGAAATTGTTCGGTGCGACGCTGACGCCGGCGTCGCTTCCGCCGCAGCGAGAAAGCATTCGGCTCGCCGTCAACCAGTGGATTCGGACTAGTCATGCCTTCGACGGCGTCGTGGACTTCGACGCCGCGCTGCGTGACCCGGCGCAAGTGGAGCGCCTGCAGCGCAACTTCGACAGTGGCGATCACATCCATCCAAGCGACGCGGGTTATGCAGCAATGGCGGAAGCAGTTCCGCTGGACGCGGTAGTGAAATCTACGCGCAAGTGAGCCGCCAAAAAAGATTTCGATCGAACCCTTGTCATATGGCCGATGTTCACCTAAGATTCGCCTCCTCGTTGCAGAACGAGGCCGCGGCAGAAACCAGCGGGCGTAGCGTCAACGAGGTTTTAAGCGAAAGCGAAAAAATGTTGTTGACGAAACGAAAAAGAGCCTTCATAATCTCGTTTCTCTGCTGCTGATGCAGCGACGCAGAACGAAGCGGTGCCGGGTAGTTGGAATGCTGATGATTGATGTCAGCGGCGCGCGGTGCCGGTTTGGTGGTGAATGCGGAATCGATCTTTAAAAATTAACAGCCGATAAGTGTGGGCGCTTGATGCGCGACGCGCAGTGGATCCTTCGGGGTTTGCTGGAAGCGAAAGTATCAAGTCTCACACAGTAATGAAAGGAAGGTTTTTCCATTGAAAGATGGAGAGATCATTCGTCAGTACGTTGAGTGAGCGACCGGTTGCAAGCAGGCAACTGCGACAACCGAAAAACAGTAACAGGTTTGAACTGAAGAGTTTGATCCTGGCTCAGATTGAACGCTGGCGGCATGCCTTACACATGCAAGTCGAACGGCAGCACGGGGGCAACCCTGGTGGCGAGTGGCGAACGGGTGAGTAATACATCGGAACGTGTCCTGTAGTGGGGGATAGCCCGGCGAAAGCCGGATTAATACCGCATACGATCTGTGGATGAAAGCGGGGGATCTTAGGACCTCGCGCTACAGGGGCGGCCGATGGCAGATTAGCTAGTTGGTGGGGTAAAGGCCTACCAAGGCGACGATCTGTAGCTGGTCTGAGAGGACGACCAGCCACACTGGGACTGAGACACGGCCCAGACTCCTACGGGAGGCAGCAGTGGGGAATTTTGGACAATGGGCGCAAGCCTGATCCAGCAATGCCGCGTGTGTGAAGAAGGCCTTCGGGTTGTAAAGCACTTTTGTCCGGAAAGAAAACCTCTTGGTTAATACCTGAGGGGGATGACGGTACCGGAAGAATAAGCACCGGCTAACTACGTGCCAGCAGCCGCGGTAATACGTAGGGTGCAAGCGTTAATCGGAATTACTGGGCGTAAAGCGTGCGCAGGCGGTTCGCTAAGACAGATGTGAAATCCCCGGGCTTAACCTGGGAACTGCATTTGTGACTGGCGGGCTAGAGTATGGCAGAGGGGGGTAGAATTCCACGTGTAGCAGTGAAATGCGTAGAGATGTGGAGGAATACCGATGGCGAAGGCAGCCCCCTGGGCCAATACTGACGCTCATGCACGAAAGCGTGGGGAGCAAACAGGATTAGATACCCTGGTAGTCCACGCCCTAAACGATGTCAACTAGTTGTCGGGTCTTCATTGACTTGGTAACGTAGCTAACGCGTGAAGTTGACCGCCTGGGGAGTACGGTCGCAAGATTAAAACTCAAAGGAATTGACGGGGACCCGCACAAGCGGTGGATGATGTGGATTAATTCGATGCAACGCGAAAAACCTTACCTACCCTTGACATGTATGGAATCCTGCTGAGAGGTGGGAGTGCCCGAAAGGGAGCCATAACACAGGTGCTGCATGGCTGTCGTCAGCTCGTGTCGTGAGATGTTGGGTTAAGTCCCGCAACGAGCGCAACCCTTGTCCCTAGTTGCTACGCAAGAGCACTCTAGGGAGACTGCCGGTGACAAACCGGAGGAAGGTGGGGATGACGTCAAGTCCTCATGGCCCTTATGGGTAGGGCTTCACACGTCATACAATGGTCGGAACAGAGGGTCGCCAACCCGCGAGGGGGAGCCAATCCCAGAAAACCGATCGTAGTCCGGATCGCACTCTGCAACTCGAGTGCGTGAAGCTGGAATCGCTAGTAATCGCGGATCAGCATGCCGCGGTGAATACGTTCCCGGGTCTTGTACACACCGCCCGTCACACCATGGGAGTGGGTTTTACCAGAAGTGGCTAGTCTAACCGCAAGGAGGACGGTCACCACGGTAGGATTCATGACTGGGGTGAAGTCGTAACAAGGTAGCCGTATCGGAAGGTGCGGCTGGATCACCTCCTTTCTCGAGCTCACGTGTCAATCGTGTTGAGCGCTCACGCTTATCGGCTGTGAATTAAAGACAGAAACGCAGACAGACTCAGGGGTCTGTAGCTCAGTCGGTTAGAGCACCGTCTTGATAAGGCGGGGGTCGATGGTTCGAATCCATCCAGACCCACCATTGTCTTGTCTGCGATGGCTGACCGGCAAAACCCCTGAGTGGCAACAGATGATGGTCTGTGCATGACTGGGGGATTAGCTCAGCTGGGAGAGCACCTGCTTTGCAAGCAGGGGGTCGTCGGTTCGATCCCGTCATCCTCCACCAATCCTCAATGCGTAGCGCTGCTGTGAGAAGCAGAGTGCTGTGCATTGGCGATTGAGCCAGTCAGAGTGATACATGGTTATAGCAACCATGATATCGGCTGTCGTTCTTTAACAATCAGGAAGAAGTAGTAAAGAGATTCACGAAAGCATGCTTAGAGATGGGTGTGCGAGTAGGTGAATCAGGGTTGTGATTGTATCAATGTATGAAAAGGTGATCGAAAGATTGCTTTGGAATACGGCGCAACACGAATACTCAACCTGTAGCGAGTGTGGCAGCCACGGTCCTTCCCAGTGAAGGGCGTGCGAGACACACCCGTTATAGGGTCAAGCGAACAAGTGCATGTGGTGGATGCCTTGGCGATCACAGGCGATGAAGGACGCGGTAGCCTGCGAAAAGCGGAGGGGAGCTGGCAAACGAGCTTTGATCCTCCGATATCCGAATGGGGAAACCCGGCCCGAATGGGTCATCCATGACTGAATACATAGGTCATGAGAAGCGAACGCGGTGAACTGAAACATCTAAGTAACCGCAGGAAAAGAAATCAACCGAGATTCCCAGAGTAGTGGCGAGCGAAATGGGACCAGCCTGTACTCTTTATCTTCATTGTTAGTCGAAGGCTCTGGAAAGTGCCGCCATAGCAGGTGATAGCCCTGTAGACGAAAACAGCGAGGAAGAACTAGGTGTACGACAAGTAGGGCGGGACACGTGAAATCCTGTCTGAAGATGGGGGGACCATCCTCCAAGGCTAAATACTCGTGATCGACCGATAGTGAACCAGTACCGTGAGGGAAAGGCGAAAAGAACCCCGGGAGGGGAGTGAAACAGATCCTGAAACCGCATGCATACAAACAGTCGGAGCCTCGCAAGGGGTGACGGCGTACCTTTTGTATAATGGGTCAGCGACTTACATTCAGTGGCAAGCTTAACCGATTAGGGCAGGCGTAGCGAAAGCGAGTCCGAACAGGGCGATTCAGTCGCTGGGTGTAGACCCGAAACCAGGTGATCTATCCATGGCCAGGATGAAGGTGCGGTAACACGTACTGGAGGTCCGAACCCACTAACGTTGAAAAGTTAGGGGATGAGCTGTGGATAGGGGTGAAAGGCTAAACAAACCTGGAAATAGCTGGTTCTCTCCGAAAACTATTTAGGTAGTGCCTCGTGTATCACCTTCGGGGGTAGAGCACTGTCATGGTTGTGGGGTCCATTGCGGATTACTACGCCATAGCAAACTCCGAATACCGAAGAGTGCAATCACGGGAGACAGACATCGGGTGCTAACGTCCGGTGTCAAGAGGGAAACAACCCAGACCGCCAGCTAAGGTCCCCAAATATTGCTAAGTGGGAAACGAAGTGGGAAGGCTAAAACAGTCAGGAGGTTGGCTTAGAAGCAGCCATCCTTTAAAGAAAGCGTAATAGCTCACTGATCGAGTCGTCCTGCGCGGAAGATGTAACGGGGCTAAGCAATATACCGAAGCTGCGGATGCACATTTATGTGCATGGTAGGAGAGCGTTCCGTAAGCCTGCGAAGGTGCATTGAAAAGTGTGCTGGAGGTATCGGAAGTGCGAATGCTGACATGAGTAGCGATAAAGGGGGTGAAAAGCCCCCTCGCCGTAAGCCCAAGGTTTCCTACGCAACGTTCATCGGCGTAGGGTGAGTCGGCCCCTAAGGCGAGGCAGAAATGCGTAGCTGATGGGAAGCAGGTTAATATTCCTGCACCATTGTTAAATGCGATGGGGGGACGGATCGCGGAAGGTTGTCCGGGTGTTGGAAGTCCCGGTCCTTGCATTGGAGAAGGCGCTTAGGCAAATCCGGGCGCGGAATTCAAGGGTGCGAGGCCATTCACTTCGGTGAAGAAGCAATCGGAAGTGGTTCCAAGAAAAGCCTCTAAGCTTCAGTTTAACAGGACCGTACCGCAAACCGACACAGGTGGGCGAGATGAGTATTCTAAGGCGCTTGAGAGAACTCGGGAGAAGGAACTCGGCAAATTGGTACCGTAACTTCGGGATAAGGTACGCCCCTGTAGCCTGATGCGCCTGCGCGCAAAGGGTGAAGGGGTTGCAATAAACTGGTGGCTGCGACTGTTTAATAAAAACACAGCACTCTGCAAACACGAAAGTGGACGTATAGGGTGTGACGCCTGCCCGGTGCCGGAAGATTAAATGATGGGGTGCAAGCTCTTGATTGAAGTCCCGGTAAACGGCGGCCGTAACTATAACGGTCCTAAGGTAGCGAAATTCCTTGTCGGGTAAGTTCCGACCTGCACGAATGGCGTAACGATGGCCACACTGTCTCCTCCCGAGACTCAGCGAAGTTGAAGTGTTTGTGATGATGCAATCTCCCCGCGGCTAGACGGAAAGACCCCATGAACCTTTACTGTAGCTTTGCATTGGACTTTGAACCGGTCTGTGTAGGATAGGTGGGAGGCTTTGAAGCGTGGACGCCAGTCTGCGTGGAGCCATCCTTGAAATACCACCCTGGTTTGTTTGAGGTTCTAACCTTGGTCCGTAATCCGGATCGGGGACAGTGCATGGTAGGCAGTTTGACTGGGGCGGTCTCCTCCCAAAGTGTAACGGAGGAGTACGAAGGTACGCTAGGTACGGTCGGAAATCGTGCTGATAGTGCAATGGCATAAGCGTGCTTAACTGCGAGACCGACAAGTCGAGCAGGTGCGAAAGCAGGTCATAGTGATCCGGTGGTTCTGTATGGAAGGGCCATCGCTCAACGGATAAAAGGTACTCTGGGGATAACAGGCTGATACCGCCCAAGAGTTCATATCGACGGCGGTGTTTGGCACCTCGATGTCGGCTCATCTCATCCTGGGGCTGTAGCCGGTCCCAAGGGTATGGCTGTTCGCCATTTAAAGAGGTACGTGAGCTGGGTTTAAAACGTCGTGAGACAGTTTGGTCCCTATCTGCCGTGGGCGCTGGATATTTGAAGGGGGCTGCTCCTAGTACGAGAGGACCGGAGTGGACGAACCTCTGGTGTACCGGTTGTCACGCCAGTGGCATCGCCGGGTAGCTATGTTTGGAAGAGATAACCGCTGAAAGCATCTAAGCGGGAAACTCGCCCTAAGATGAGATATCCCCGGGGCTTCGAGCCCCCTGAAGGGTCGTTCAAGACCAGGACGTTGATAGGTCAGGTGTGGAAGCGCAGTAATGCGTTAAGCTAACTGATACTAATTGCCCGTAAGGCTTGATCCTATAACAGGTGTGTTTTGACATGAGTTAGCGCTTCAGCGCTTACTCAGGTCAACCCCCGAAGGGGGCAGGAACACTCAGGTTAAGTGATCGTGTTGTGCCAGAATCAACACAACCCCAACCGCTTTACCCCTGGTGAGCATCACCAGAAACTACTTCTTCCAGATTGGCTGCAGCGCTCCCCGAGCGAGGCAGCAACCCGTCAAAGCCTGATGACCATAGCGAGTCGGTCCCACCCCTTCCCATCCCGAACAGGACCGTGAAACGACTCCACGCCGATGATAGTGCGGATTACCCGTGTGAAAGTAGGTAATCGTCAGGCTCCCCTGCAGCATCAGAAACCCCACCCCAACAAAGGTGGGGTTTCTGCGTTTACGGAAGCGCTCAAATCACCATATAAGTGAGAGCCTTGGGTTTGGAACGGTCAAGCAAGTCTTGACAATAAGTTGTAGTTCCCCCATAATCATCAGTTCTCTGCGGAGGGGTGCCCGAGTGGCTAAAGGGGGCAGACTGTAAATCTGTTGGCTTACGCCTACGTTGGTTCGAATCCAACCTCCTCCACCAGAATGCAAGTTGCAGCAGTTGTTGGGAATCCATGGATCCTTGCGGGTGTAGCTCAATGGTAGAGCAGAAGCCTTCCAAGCTTACGACGAGGGTTCGATTCCCTTCACCCGCTCCAGCAATACAGAAGTAGCGCCCATGTGGCTCAGTGGTAGAGCACTCCCTTGGTAAGGGAGAGGTCGGCAGTTCGATCCTGCCCATGGGCACCAGAAGTTCTCGCTGATTGTTTGCGCCCGGCGCAACGTACGGAAAAATCCTCTTAGGAGTCGAAAATGGCCAAGGGTAAGTTTGAGCGGACCAAGCCGCACGTGAACGTCGGCACGATCGGTCACGTTGACCACGGCAAGACCACGCTGACGGCAGCGATCACGACGGTTCTGACGCAGAAGTTTGGCGGCGAAGCGAAGGCATACGACCAGATCGACGCGGCGCCGGAAGAAAAGGCGCGTGGTATCACGATCAACACGGCGCACGTCGAGTACGAAACGGCTAACCGCCACTACGCACACGTCGACTGCCCGGGCCACGCTGACTATGTGAAGAACATGATCACGGGCGCAGCGCAGATGGACGGCGCGATCCTGGTGTGCTCGGCTGCAGACGGCCCGATGCCGCAAACGCGTGAGCACATCCTGCTGGCGCGTCAGGTTGGCGTGCCGTACATCATCGTGTTCCTGAACAAGTGCGACATGGTGGACGACGCTGAGCTGCTCGAACTCGTCGAGATGGAAGTGCGCGAACTTCTGTCGAAGTACGACTTCCCGGGCGACGACACGCCGATCATCAAGGGTTCGGCCAAGCTGGCGCTGGAAGGCGACAAGGGCGAGCTGGGCGAAGTGGCGATCATGAATCTGGCCGACGCGCTGGACACGTACATCCCGACGCCGGAGCGCGCAGTTGACGGTGCGTTCCTGATGCCGGTGGAAGACGTGTTCTCGATCTCGGGTCGCGGCACGGTGGTGACGGGTCGCGTTGAGCGCGGCGTGGTGAAGGTCGGCGAGGAAATCGAAATTGTCGGTATCAAGCCGACGGTGAAGACGACCTGCACGGGCGTGGAAATGTTCCGCAAGCTGCTCGATCAAGGTCAGGCAGGCGACAACGTGGGTATCCTGCTGCGCGGCACGAAGCGTGAAGACGTGGAGCGTGGCCAGGTTCTGGCGAAGCCGGGTTCGATCAACCCGCACACGCACTTCACGGCTGAAGTGTACGTGCTGAGCAAGGACGAAGGTGGCCGTCACACGCCGTTCTTCAACAACTATCGTCCGCAGTTCTACTTCCGTACGACGGATGTGACGGGCTCGATCGAGTTGCCGAAGGACAAGGAAATGGTCATGCCGGGCGACAACGTGTCGATCACGGTGAAGCTGATCAACCCGATCGCGATGGAAGAAGGTCTGCGTTTCGCAATCCGCGAAGGTGGCCGTACGGTCGGTGCAGGTGTGGTTGCCAAGATTCTCGAGTAACGCCAGATAGTTCTCGTTAATCGGTAGTTTCGGGGTTGGCGGTGTCGTCAACCCCAAATGGTTTAGGGGTATAGCTCAACTGGCAGAGCGTCGGTCTCCAAAACCGAAGGTTGGGGGTTCGATTCCCTCTGCCCCTGCCAACTCTCGCGCCGTATGTGGCGCTTCGTTAAGGTGTTATGGCGAATCCTTCCGTCGAAACTGTGAATACATCGGGCGACAAGCTGATGCTCGTCGCGGGCGTATTGCTTGTCTTGGCCGGGTTCGTGGGTTTTTTCTGGCTGAGCGGCCAGGAATGGTACGTCCGCGGAGCCGCCTTAGCTGTTGGTGCGATCGCGGGTGTTGCAGTCGGTCTTCTCTCCGCGCCTGGCAAGGGTTTCATCGCTTTCGCCAAAGATTCGTACAAGGAAGTCCGCAAGGTTGTTTGGCCGACTCGTAAAGAGGCTACTCAGACAACGCTCGTAGTATTTGGCTTCGTGTTCGTCATGGCGATCTTTCTTTGGATTGGTGATAAATCCATCGAATGGGCGATTTTCTCGGTGATTCTGGGTTGGAAATGATATGAGCGATACTCCGGCATCCCCGAGCGGCAAACGTTGGTATGTTGTGCACGCCTACTCCGGCATGGAGAAGAGCGTGCAACGTGCGCTTCAAGAGCGCATCGAACGTGCTGGCATGCAAGACCAGTTTGGTCAAATCCTCGTTCCGACTGAAGAGGTGGTCGAGGTAAAAGGCGGTCACAAATCGGTGACCGAGCGCCGTTTCTTCCCGGGCTATGTGCTCGTTGAAATGGAAATGACTGACGAGACGTGGCACCTCGTGAAAAACACGGCAAAGGTGACAGGTTTCGTGGGTGGTGCGCGTAATCGTCCGAGTCCGATTTCCCCTCGGGAAGTCGAGAAAATCATGTCGCAAATGCAGGAAGGCGTGGAAAAGCCGCGTCCAAAGACCCTGTTCGAAGTCGGCGAGATGGTACGGGTGAAGGACGGTCCGTTCACGGATTTCAACGGTAGCGTCGAAGAAGTGAACTACGAAAAGTCGCGCGTCCGTGTTTCCGTTACAATCTTCGGCCGCGCAACGCCGGTCGAACTCGAATTTGGCCAGGTTGAAAAGCTGTAGTCCAGAATTCTACGGGGCGCACCATGCGGTGCGTTCCGTATTTCGCGCTTACGGTCCGCGTAATGGCCGTTGAGGAGCGTAAGTACCCAATATTTCGGCGAACGCGCGCTACTACTCACTGAACGTCTGCATGTATTCATGCGGTGTTCCAACGAGGTTTTCAACATGGCAAAGAAAATTATCGGCTTTATTAAGCTGCAGATTCCTGCAGGTAAAGCCAATCCGTCGCCGCCGGTTGGTCCGGCACTAGGCCAGCGCGGCCTGAATATCATGGAGTTCTGCAAGGCGTTCAACGCGCAGACCCAAGCACTGGAACCGGGTCTGCCGACTCCGGTTGTGATCACCGCGTTCGCGGACAAGAGCTTCACGTTCGTTCTGAAGACGCCGCCGGCAACGGTTTTGATCAAGAAGGCGGCGAAGATCGATAAGGGTTCGAGCAAGCCGCATACCGACAAGGTCGGCAAGATCACCCGCGCTCAAGCTGAAGATATCGCCAAGACCAAGATGCCCGATCTGACGGCAGCTGATCTGGACGCAGCGGTTCGTACGATCGCGGGTAGCGCCCGCTCGATGGGCATCACCGTGGAGGGCGTGTAAATGGCTAAGCTTTCAAAGCGTCTGCAAGCATTTGCAGCCAAGGTTGATCGTCAAAAGCTGTACGCAATCGACGAAGCCCTGTCGCTCGTGAAGGAATGCGCAAGCGCGAAGTTCGACGAGTCGATCGACGTCGCAGTGCAGCTCGGTATTGACGCGAAGAAGTCGGACCAAGTGGTTCGTGGCTCGGTCGTCCTGCCGGCCGGTACCGGTAAGTCTGTTCGCGTTGCAGTGTTCGCGCAAGGCGAAAAGGCTGAGCAAGCTCGTGCAGCCGGCGCGGAAGTCGTCGGTATGGAAGACTTGGCTGAGCAAGTCAAGGCTGGCAAGTTGGACTTCGACATTGTGATCGCTTCGCCGGACACGATGCGCGTCGTCGGTACGCTCGGTCAGATCCTCGGCCCGCGTGGCCTGATGCCGAACCCGAAGGTCGGTACGGTTACGCCGGACGTCGCGACTGCCGTGAAGAACGCCAAGGCTGGTCAGGTGCAATTCCGTGTCGACAAGGCCGGTATCATCCACGCCACCATCGGCCGTGCTTCGTTTGAGCCGACAGCTCTGCGTAGCAACCTGAACGCTCTCGTCGACGCGCTGCAAAAAGCGAAGCCGGCAACGAGCAAGGGTGTGTACCTGCGCAAAGTTGCTCTGTCGAGCACGATGGGCGTTGGTGTTCGCGTCGACCAGGCATCGATCGCAGCACAGTAATAGATTTCATCGCCTCGGCGTAGGTCGGGGCGGTTTTATGGGCTTTGGGCGGTCGTAAGGTGGCAGTCTGCATCGAGCGACCGGTTGTCAAAGACCGTTGGCGGGCACGCAGCAGGTAGGTGTGTCCTTAATGTAAAGCCAACGCAGATGGCGAACCCGAAAAGGTTTTGTAGTGATGAAGCCGGTTGATATCCGCAGCAATGCGGACTCAGGCGGTCGAAATACTCCTGACTGGTCGGACGCCGTTATTGAACGCGGTACACAAGGCGCACGCCGCGTGTATCGAATCTGGAGGTTAACCGTGCCACTTAACAAAGAAAGCAAGCAGGCCGTCGTCGCTGAGGTTGCCGCGCAAGTCGCGAAAGCCCAGACCGTGGTTCTGGCTGAGTATCGTGGAATCGCGGTTGGCGATCTGACCAAGCTGCGCGCGAAAGCGCGTGAGCAACAGGTTTACCTTCGTGTGTTGAAGAACACGCTGGCGCGTCGCGCTGTCGAAGGTACCCCGTTTGCTCCGCTGGCAGAGCAGATGACTGGTCCGCTGATCTACGGCATCTCGGAAGATGCAATTGCTGCTGCTAAGGTCGTCAACGACTTCGGCAAAACCAATGACAAGTTGATCATCAAGGCTGGTTCCTACGAAGGCAAGGTGATGGACAAGGCTGGCGTGCAAGCGCTGGCAAACATCCCGAGCCGCGAAGAACTGCTCTCCAAGCTGTTGTACGTTATGCAGGCACCTGTTTCCGGCTTCGCGCGCGCTCTGGCCGCGCTGGCAGAAAAGAAACAAGGCGAAGAAACCGCTGCGTAATGCACATCAGTCGAGCGTGATTGATCGCTGGCTGTATCCGAATTCAATTTAGGAGTATTTCAAATGGCAATCGCAAAAGAAGACATCCTCGAGGCAGTAAGCTCGATGTCGGTTCTGGAACTGAACGAGCTGGTTAAGGCGTTCGAAGAAAAGTTTGGCGTGTCGGCAGCTGCTGTTGCAGTGGCAGGCCCGGCAGGCGGCGGCGCTGCTGCTGCTGCTGAAGAGCAAACCGAATTCACGGTCAACCTGACGGAAGTCGGCGCGAACAAGGTTTCGGTCATTAAGGCTGTTCGCGAACTGACGGGTCTCGGCCTGAAGGAAGCGAAGGACCTGGTCGACGGTGCACCGAAGCCTGTTAAGGAATCGGTACCGAAGGCTGCTGCTGAAGAAGCCAAGAAGAAGCTGGAAGAAGCCGGCGCGAAGGCTGAAATCAAGTAAGTTTCAGCTCGCTGTGCGAAGGCTGGCGGTTTTCCACCGCCGGCCTTTTTGTGCTTTGTGGGAGACACGTTTTTTGCCTGGCCGTTTCGGCAAGAATGTGGCTCCCAGAGGCCAAAGAAAACCGCCTTTCGGCAGCATTGACCGGCGTTTCTCTTTGTCTTCTGAAGCGACTGCAGAAGGCAAGTTTGGTCGGGTAGCGGGCAACATAGGCATCCGCTGCCGTCAGCCAGCGGTTGGTAGCGGCCAACCACCAAGCTTCTAGGCTCGTTCAAGCCATCGGACGGCCATCGGGTCTCAGTCGGTGAACACTCGGGTTGTCTCATCAAGGTATCCTGCCTCGACAACAATGCCCGCCGTGATTCGGAGATCGTATGCAATATTCCTTCACCGAGAAGAAGCGTATTCGCAAGAGTTTTGCGAAGCGCCCCATCGTTCACCAAGTACCTTTCCTGCTGGCTACCCAGCTTGAATCATTCAGCACGTTTCTGCAAGCAGACACGTCGTCCACGCAACGCAAGCCGGAAGGCCTGCAAGCTGCGTTTACCTCCGTTTTTCCGATTGTTTCGCATAACGGGTTCGCTCGTCTAGAGTTCGTCAGCTACATGCTGTCGCCGCCGGCATTCAACATCAAAGAATGTCAGCAGCGCGGTTTGACGTACTGCTCGGCGCTGCGCGCGAAAGTGCGTCTGGTGCTGCTCGACAAGGAATCGCCGAGCAAGCCGGTCGTCAAGGAAGTGAAGGAACAGGAAGTGTACATGGGCGAAATTCCGCTCATGACGCCGACGGGTTCGTTCGTCATCAACGGCACGGAACGTGTGATCGTTTCGCAGCTGCACCGTTCGCCGGGCGTGTTCTTCGAACACGACAAGGGCAAGACGCACAGCTCGGGCAAGCTCCTGTTCTCGGCACGTATCATTCCCTACCGCGGTTCGTGGCTCGATTTCGAGTTCGACCCGAAGGACGTGCTGTACTTCCGCGTCGACCGTCGTCGCAAGATGCCGGTCACGATCCTGCTGAAGGCAATCGGCCTCACGCCGGAACAGATCCTCGCAAACTTCTTCGTGTTCGATAATTTCACGCTGATGCCGGAAGGCGCGCAGATGGAATTCGTGCCCGAGCGTCTGCGTGGTGAAGTCGCGCGTTTCGACATCACGGACCGTGATGGCAACGTGATCGTCCAGAAGGACAAGCGGATCAACGCGAAGCACATTCGCGACCTCGACAACGCCAAGACCAAGTTCATCTCGGTCCCGGAAGACTATTTGCTCGGCCGCGTGCTGGCAAAGAATGTCGTCGACGGCGACACGGGTGAAGTCATCGCCAACGCGAACGACGAAATCACGGAAACCGTGCTCGAGAAGTTGCGCGAGTCGAAGATCAAAGACATCCAGACGCTCTATACGAACGATCTGGATCAAGGTCCGTACATCTCGTCGACGCTGCGTATCGACGAAACCGCGGACAAGATGGCCGCTCGCATCGCGATCTACCGCATGATGCGTCCGGGCGAACCGCCGACCGAAGAAGCGGTCGAGGCGCTGTTCAACCGTCTGTTCTACAGCGAAGACGCATACGACCTCTCGAAGGTGGGTCGTATGAAGTTCAATCGCCGTGTCGGCCGCGACGAAATCGTCGGCCCGATGACGCTGCAAGACGACGACATCCTCGCCACGATCAAGATCCTGGTCGAGTTGCGTAACGGCAAGGGCGAAGTGGACGACATCGACCACTTGGGCAATCGTCGTGTGCGTTGCGTGGGCGAACTGGCGGAAAACCAGTTCCGCGCAGGTCTCGTGCGTGTCGAACGTGCTGTGAAGGAACGTCTGGGTCAGGCCGAAAGCGAAAACCTGATGCCGCACGACCTGATCAATTCGAAGCCGATTTCGTCGGCAATTCGCGAGTTCTTCGGTTCGTCGCAGCTGTCGCAGTTCATGGACCAGACCAACCCGCTGTCGGAAATTACCCACAAGCGCCGTGTTTCGGCTCTTGGCCCGGGCGGTTTGACGCGTGAGCGCGCTGGCTTTGAAGTCCGCGACGTGCACCCGACTCATTATGGTCGCGTGTGCCCGATTGAAACGCCGGAAGGTCCGAACATCGGCCTGATCAACTCACTCGCTCTGTACGCGCACCTGAACGAATACGGCTTCCTCGAAACGCCGTATCGCAAGGTCGTGGACAGCAAGGTGACCGATCAGATCGACTATCTGTCGGCGATCGAAGAGGGCCGTTACGTGATCGCTCAGGCGAACGCGGCGGTGGCGGAAGACGGCTCGCTGACCGACGAACTGGTGTCGTCGCGTGAAGCCGGCGAAACGCTGATGGTCACGCCGGACCGCATCCAGTACATGGACGTGGCGCCGTCGCAAATCGTGTCGGTGGCAGCATCGCTGATTCCGTTCCTCGAGCACGATGACGCGAACCGCGCATTGATGGGTTCGAACATGCAGCGTCAGGCTGTGCCGTGTCTGCGTCCTGAAAAGGCCGTGGTCGGGACGGGTATCGAGCGCACGGTGGCAGTCGACTCGGGTACGACCGTTCAGGCATTCCGCGGCGGTGTGGTCGATTACGTCGACGCGGGCCGTATGGTGATCCGCGTGAACGACGATGAAGCCGCGGCCGGCGAAACCGGCGTGGACATCTACAACCTGATCAAGTACACGCGTTCGAACCAGAACACGAACATCAACCAGCGCCCGATCGTAAAGGTCGGCGACATCGTGTCGCGTGGCGACGTGCTGGCTGATGGTGCATCGACCGACCTCGGCGAACTGGCTCTCGGCCAGAACATGCTGGTGGCGTTCATGCCGTGGAACGGCTACAACTTCGAAGACTCGATTTTGATCTCGGAGAAGGTGGTTGCGGACGACCGTTACACGTCGATCCACATCGAAGAACTGAACGTCGTTGCTCGCGATACGAAGCTCGGACCGGAAGAAATCACGCGCGACATCTCGAACCTGGCTGAAGTGCAACTCGGCCGTCTCGATGAGTCGGGCATCGTCTACATCGGCGCTGAAGTCGAAGCGGGCGACGTGCTGGTCGGCAAGGTCACGCCGAAGGGCGAAACCCAGCTGACGCCGGAAGAGAAGCTGCTGCGCGCGATCTTCGGTGAAAAGGCTTCGGACGTGAAGGACACGTCGCTGCGCGTGCCGTCGGGCATGAGCGGCACCGTGATCGACGTTCAAGTGTTCACGCGTGAAGGCATTCAGCGCGACAAGCGTGCGCAACAGATCATCGACGATGAACTGAAGCGCTATCGCCTCGACCTGAACGACCAGTTGCGTATCGTGGAAGGCGACGCGTTCCAGCGTCTCGCACGTATGCTCGACGGCAAGGTCGCGAACGGCGGTCCGAAGAAGCTGGCGAAGGGCACGAAGATCGAACAGGCTTACCTGCAAGATCTGGATCATTACCACTGGTTCGACATCCGCCTCGCGGACGAAGAAGCAGCGGCACAGCTCGAAGCCATCAAGGACTCGATCGAACAGAAGCGTCACCAGTTCGATCTGGCGTTCGAAGAAAAGCGCAAAAAGCTCACGCAAGGCGACGAACTGCCGCCGGGCGTGTTGAAGATGGTCAAGGTGTACCTGGCAGTCAAGCGCCGCCTGCAGCCTGGCGACAAGATGGCCGGCCGTCACGGTAACAAGGGTGTCGTGTCGAAGATCGTTCCGATCGAAGACATGCCGTACATGGCCGACGGCCGTCCGGCTGACGTCGTTCTGAACCCGCTCGGCGTGCCGTCGCGGATGAACGTGGGTCAGGTTCTCGAAGTGCATCTGGGTTGGGCCGCGAAGGGTCTCGGCTGGCGTATCGGCGAAATGCTGCAGCGTCAGGCGAAGATCGCTGAACTGCGCGAATTCCTGACCAAGATCTACAACGAGTCGGGCCGCGCTGAAGAGCTGGACAGCTTCACGGACGACGAGATCGTCGAACTGGCGAAGAACCTGCGCGAAGGCGTTCCGTTCGCTACGCCGGTGTTCGACGGCGCGACGGAAGAAGAAATGTCGCGCGCGCTGGATCTGGCATTCCCGGACGACATCGCGAAGAACCTCGGCATGACGCCGTCGAAGAATCAGGTGCGTCTGTACGACGGCCGCACGGGCGAAATGTTCGAACGTACGGTGACGGTCGGCTACATGCACTACCTGAAGCTGCACCACTTGGTCGACGACAAGATGCACGCGCGTTCCACGGGCCCGTACTCGCTCGTGACGCAGCAGCCGTTGGGCGGTAAGGCGCAATTCGGTGGCCAGCGTTTCGGTGAAATGGAAGTGTGGGCGCTCGAAGCGTACGGCGCATCGTATGTGCTGCAGGAAATGCTGACGGTGAAGTCGGACGACGTGACAGGCCGGACCAAGGTTTATGAAAACCTGGTCAAGGGCGATCACGTGATCGACGCCGGCATGCCGGAATCCTTCAACGTGTTGGTGAAGGAAATCCGCTCGCTCGGTATCGATATCGACCTCGACCGCAACTAATCGGACTACGGAGAGAAAGCAATGAAAGCTCTGCTCGATCTATTCAAGCAAGTCCAACAGCCTGAAGTTTTTGACGCGATCAAGATCGGTCTGGCTTCGCCGGACAAGATCCGTTCGTGGTCGTTCGGTGAAGTGAAGAAGCCGGAAACCATCAACTACCGGACGTTCAAGCCGGAACGCGATGGTTTGTTCTGCGCGAAGATCTTCGGGCCGATCAAAGACTACGAATGCCTTTGCGGCAAGTACAAGCGCCTGAAGCATCGTGGCGTGATCTGCGAGAAGTGCGGCGTTGAAGTGACGCTGGCGAAAGTGCGTCGCGAACGCATGGGCCACATCGAACTGGCCTCGCCGGTTGCGCACATCTGGTTTTTGAAGTCGCTGCCGTCGCGTCTGGGCATGGTGCTCGACATGACGCTGCGCGACATCGAACGCGTGCTGTACTTCGAAGCCTATGTGGTGATCGATCCGGGCATGACGCCGCTGAAAGCGCGGCAGATCATGACCGAAGAGGATTACTACAACAAGGTCGAAGAATACGGTGACGAATTCCGTGCCGAGATGGGCGCGGAAGGCGTGCGCGAATTGCTGCGCGCGATCAACATCGACGAACAGGTCGAGATGCTGCGCACCGAACTCAAGAACACGGGTTCGGAAGCGAAGATCAAGAAGTACGCGAAGCGCCTGAAGGTGCTCGAGGCTTTCCAACGTTCGGGCATCAAGCCTGACTGGATGGTGCTCGAAGTGCTGCCGGTGCTGCCGCCGGAACTGCGTCCGCTGGTGCCGCTCGATGGCGGCCGCTTCGCGACGTCGGACCTGAACGACCTGTATCGCCGCGTGATCAACCGTAACAACCGGTTGAAGCGTCTGCTCGAGCTGAAGGCGCCTGAAATCATCGTCCGCAACGAAAAGCGGATGCTGCAGGAAGCCGTCGATTCGCTGCTCGACAACGGTCGTCGCGGTAAGGCCATGACCGGCGCGAACAAGCGTCCGTTGAAGTCGCTCGCCGACATGATCAAGGGTAAGGGCGGTCGTTTCCGTCAGAACTTGCTCGGTAAGCGCGTTGACTACTCGGGCCGTTCGGTGATCGTGGTCGGCCCGACGCTCAAGCTGCATCAGTGCGGTCTGCCGAAGCTGATGGCGCTCGAACTGTTCAAGCCGTTCATCTTCAACAAGCTCGAAGTGATGGGTGTCGCTACCACCATCAAGGCTGCGAAGAAGGAAGTCGAGAACCAGACGCCGGTGGTGTGGGACATTCTCGAAGAAGTCATTCGCGAACATCCGGTCATGCTGAACCGTGCGCCTACGCTGCACCGTCTTGGCATTCAGGCTTTCGAGCCGGTGCTCATCGAAGGTAAGGCAATCCAGCTGCACCCGCTCGTTTGCGCGGCGTTCAACGCCGACTTCGACGGTGACCAGATGGCTGTTCACGTGCCGCTGTCGCTGGAAGCGCAGATGGAAGCGCGCACGCTGATGCTGGCGTCGAACAACGTCCTGTTCCCGGCCAACGGCGATCCGTCGATCGTGCCGTCGCAGGATATCGTGCTCGGTCTGTACTACGCGACCCGTGAAGCAGTGAACGCAAAGGGCGAAGGCCTGACGTTCACCGGCGTTTCGGAAGCGCTGCGTGCCTACGAGAACAAGGAAGTCGAGCTCGCCTCGCGCGTCAACGTGCGGATCACCGAAATGGTCCACAACGAAGACAAGTCGGAAGGTGCGCCGGCGTTCGTGCCGAAGATCACGCTGTACCCGACCACCGTCGGCCGTGCAATCCTGTCGGAAATCCTTCCGCCGGGCCTGCCGTTCTCGGTGCTCAACAAGCCGCTGAAAAAGAAGGAAATCTCGCGCCTCATCAACACCGCGTTCCGCAAGTGCGGTCTGCGTGAAACGGTGATTTTCGCCGACCAGTTGATGCAGTCGGGTTTCCGTCTGGCAACGCGCGCTGGTATCTCGATCTGCGTCGACGACATGCTCGTGCCGCCGCAGAAGGAAACCATCGTCGGCGACGCCGCGAAGAAGGTGAAGGAATACGACCGTCAGTACATGTCGGGTCTCGTCACGTCGCAAGAGCGCTACAACAACGTGGTCGACATCTGGTCGGCAACGTCGGAAGCGGTCGGCAAGGCGATGATGGAGCAGCTGTCGACGGAACCGGTCACGGATCGCGACGGCAACGAAACGCGTCAGGAATCGTTCAACTCGATCTACATGATGGCGGACTCGGGTGCTCGTGGTTCCGCGGTTCAGATTCGTCAGCTGGCCGGTATGCGTGGCCTGATGGCGAAGCCGGACGGCTCGATCATCGAGACGCCGATTACGGCGAACTTCCGTGAAGGCCTGAACGTGTTGCAGTACTTCATCTCGACCCACGGCGCACGTAAGGGTCTGGCTGATACGGCACTGAAGACGGCAAACTCGGGTTACCTGACGCGTCGTCTGGTTGACGTGACGCAGGATCTGGTGGTGGTCGAGGACGATTGCGGTACGTCCAACGGCGTCGCGATGAAGGCGTTGGTCGAAGGCGGGGAAGTCGTCGAAGCGCTGCGTGACCGTATCTTGGGTCGCGTGACGGTGGCTGACGTCGTCAATCCGGAATCGCAGGAAACGCTGTACGAAACGGGCACGTTGCTCGACGAAGATGCGGTCGAAGAAATCGAACGCCTCGGCATCGACGAAGTGCGCGTGCGTACGCCGCTGACTTGCGAAACGCGTTACGGTCTGTGCGCAGCCTGCTACGGCCGCGACCTGGGCCGCGGCTCGTCGGTCAACGTCGGTGAAGCAGTCGGCGTGATCGCTGCGCAGTCGATTGGCGAACCGGGCACGCAGCTCACGATGCGTACGTTCCACATCGGTGGTGCGGCGTCGCGCGCGGCAGTGGCTTCGTCGGTTGAAGCGAAGTCGAACGGTACGGTGCGTTTCACGGCAACGATGCGTTACGTCACCAACGCGAAGGGCGAGCAGATCGTCATCTCGCGTTCGGGCGAAGCAATGATCACCGACGACCACGGTCGCGAGCGCGAACGTCACAAGGTGCCGTACGGCGCGACGCTGTTGCAACTGGACGGCGCGCAGATCAAGGCCGGCACGCAACTGGCAACGTGGGATCCGATGACGCGTCCGATCATCACCGAGTGGGGCGGTACGGTGAAGTTCGAAAACGTCGAAGAAGGCGTGACCGTTGCGAAGCAGATCGACGATGTGACGGGTCTGTCCACGCTGGTCGTGATCGACGTGAAGCGTCGTGGTTCGCAAGCTTCGAAGACGGTGCGTCCGCAGGTCAAGCTGCTCGATGCGAACGGCGAAGAAGTCAAGATCCCGAACACCGAGCACTCGGTGCAGATCGGCTTCCAGGTCGGCGCTCTGATCACCGTGAAGGACGGTCAGCAAGTGCAGGTCGGTGAAGTGCTGGCACGTATCCCGGTCGAATCGCAGAAGACGCGTGACATTACCGGTGGTCTGCCGCGTGTGGCCGAGCTGTTCGAAGCGCGTTCGCCTAAGGACGCAGGTATCCTGGCGGAAGTCACGGGTACGACGTCGTTCGGTAAGGACACGAAGGGCAAGCAGCGTCTCGTTATCACGGACCTCGACGGCAATC
Source organism: Paraburkholderia phytofirmans PsJN (assembly GCF_000020125.1). Lineage (NCBI taxonomy): Bacteria > Pseudomonadati > Pseudomonadota > Betaproteobacteria > Burkholderiales > Burkholderiaceae > Paraburkholderia > Paraburkholderia phytofirmans. The sequence continues at coordinate 4,082,938 of NC_010681.1, read as the reverse complement.
AGCACGAGTTCCTGATCGCGAAGGAAAAGCAGGTCCTAGTGCACGATGGTCAGGTCGTCAACAAGGGCGAAATGATTGTCGACGGTCCGGCCGATCCGCACGACATCTTGCGTCTGCAAGGTATCGAAGCGCTGTCGCGTTACATCGTGGACGAAGTGCAGGACGTGTACCGTCTGCAAGGCGTGAAGATCAACGACAAGCACATTGAAGTGATTGTTCGTCAGATGCTGCGTCGCGTGCAGATTACGGACAACGGCGATACGCGTTTCATCCCGGGCGAACAGGTCGAGCGGTCGGATATGCTCGACGAGAACGACCGTATGATCGCGGAAGACAAGCGTCCGGCAACGTACGAAAACGTGCTGCTCGGTATCACGAAGGCCTCGTTGTCGACCGATTCGTTCATCTCGGCGGCGTCGTTCCAGGAAACGACCCGCGTGCTGACCGAAGCGGCGATCATGGGCAAGCGCGACGACCTGCGTGGTCTGAAGGAAAACGTGATCGTCGGCCGTCTGATTCCGGCCGGTACGGGTCTCGCGTTCCACAAGGCGCGCAAGAGCAAGGAACTGTCCGACCGCGAGCGTTTCGATCAGATCGCAGCGGAAGAGTCGTTCGAATTCGGTACGCCGGAAACCCCGGCCGCCGAACAGCAGCACTCAGGCGAGTAAGCTCAGGTCAGTAAGTCCAGGCGGCGTAAGCCGCTTGGGCTCACCAGCCAGCGAAGCCGCTCAGTTTCGACTGAGCGGCTTTTTTTTGCGCTTTTCCTTTTAGCGCTCTTTTTGCGGACTAGTAGGCCAAACGGCTAACGCTGCATCAAAGCGCGGGCGCAACACGAATGCGTTGGTAAAATTCGTGTCACCGGCATCACGCTGCTTCTCTCAAATTCATGTCCCGTCCGCTCGAAATTCTCAACGAAGTCTTCGGTTACCCCGCGTTCAGAGGGCAGCAGGGCGAAATTGTCGAGCACGTCGCCGGCGGCGGCGACTGCCTCGTGTTGATGCCGACGGGCGGCGGCAAGTCCCTCTGCTATCAGATTCCGTCGCTGGTACGGCGCGAAGGCGGCTTCGGCACCGGAATCGTCGTTTCTCCTCTGATCGCGCTGATGCAGGATCAGGTCGCCGCGCTCACCGAAGTGGGCGTGCGCGCGGCATATCTGAATTCGACGCTCTCGAGCGCCGAGGCGATGGCGACCGAGCGCGCGTTGCGCGACGGTGATATCGATCTGCTCTACGTGGCGCCGGAACGTTTGATGACACCCCGTTTCCAGGAGTTGCTGGAGCGCACGCGTATAGGCTTGTTCGCCATCGACGAAGCCCATTGCGTGTCGCAATGGGGGCACGATTTCCGCCCGGAATACATTCAGTTGTCGGTGCTGCACGAGCGCTTCCCGAACGTGCCGCGAATCGCGCTGACGGCCACCGCTGACGACATCACGCGCGACGAGATCATCCACCGCCTGGCGCTGGACGATGCGCGCGTTTTCGTGTCGAGCTTCGACCGGCCGAACATTCGTTATCGCATCGTCGAGAAGGACAATGCGCGTGCGCAGTTGCTGGACTTCATCCGCGCGGAGCATTCAAAGCCGGACGGCACGACCGACGCCGGCGTCGTCTACTGCCTGTCGCGCCGTAAGGTCGAGGAGACGGCGGAATGGCTGAAGGAAAAAGGCATGAGCGCGCTGCCGTATCACGCCGGCATGGAGTTCGAAATCCGCCAGAAGCATCAGGAGATGTTTCAGCGCGAGGAAGGGATTGTGATGTGCGCGACGATCGCATTCGGTATGGGCATCGACAAACCGGACGTGCGTTTTGTCGCTCACCTCGACCTCCCGAAGAGTGTCGAAGGCTACTACCAGGAAACGGGTCGCGCGGGCCGCGACGGCATGCCGGCGAATGCATGGATGGCCTACGGTCTCGGCGACGTCGTGCAGCAGCGCAAAATGATCGACGAATCCGACGCCGACGACGCGCACAAGCGCGTCCAGACCGGCAAGCTGGATGCGTTGCTCGGATTGTGCGAAGCGGCGACCTGCCGGCGAGTGCGACTGCTCGGGTATTTCGGTGAATCGAGCAAGCCTTGCGGCAATTGCGACAACTGCCTTGAACCGCCGGACACATGGGACGCAACGCGTGAGGCGCGCATGGCGCTGTCGTGTGTGTTCCGCGCACAGCGCGCGAGCGGCTTTCATTTCGGCGCCGGTCATCTAATCGACATCCTGCGCGGTAACAGCAGCGAGAAAATCCTGCAGCGTGGTCACGAGAAGCTGACCACATTCGGCATCGGTTCGGCGCTAGGCGAGCAGGAGTGGCGAGCAGTTTTCCGCCAGTTGGTCGCGTTCGGCTATCTGACGGTCGATCACGAAGGCTTCGGCTCACTCGTCCTGACCGAGGCAAGCAAGCCGGTGCTCAAAGGTGAGCAGAACGTCACCATGCGCCGCTATGTGAAGCCTACGCGCACGCGTCAATCGTCCGGCCGCACCAGTGAGCGCGCCGACCCGACGATCGGCATGGGCCCGCGCGAACGCGCGCGCTGGGAGCGGTTGCGGGCATGGCGCACTGAAACTGCGAAGAGCGACGGCGTGCCGGCCTACGTGATTTTCCACGATGCAACCCTGGCGGAAATTGCCCGCAACGGCCCTGACTCGATTGACGATTTGCGCGGTATCCCGGGTATGGGCGCACGCAAACTCGACCGTTTCGGCGATGAATTGCTGGAAGTCGTCGCCGCCGACTAAGCGCTCTGCAAGTGCCTGAGCAGGTCGGCAGGGGTGCGAAACATCGCAACCTGTTGACTCCCTTAGTAATTTCGGAATATTATGCTAGGTTCCGGTTCTTGGAATGCCTGTGCGCGAAGTCAATTCATGCGCGGACTAGCCGGTCCGGAAGTTCGATGCGCGATCGTTTCTGCTTTGCCCGGAAACATATGCGTCGATTTTGTTCAATTTCAGGAATAAACAATGCCAACCATCAATCAACTGGTTCGCAAAGGCCGCCAGTCGGAAACGACTAAGAGCAAGAGCCCGGCCTTGCAGGACTGCCCCCAGCGTCGCGGCGTGTGCACCCGTGTGTACACCACGACGCCTAAGAAGCCTAACTCGGCACTGCGTAAGGTTGCCAAAGTTCGTTTGACGAACGGCTTCGAAGTTATTTCGTACATCGGTGGTGAAGGCCACAACCTGCAGGAACACTCGGTCGTGCTGATTCGCGGCGGCCGTGTTAAGGACTTGCCGGGTGTGCGTTACCACATGGTTCGCGGCTCGCTGGATACCCAGGGCGTCAAGGATCGTAAGCAGGCTCGCTCGAAGTACGGTGCGAAGCGTGCCAAGGCTGGCAAGTAATTAGCCGGTCGGTATTTCAGGTCGCCTGCAAAGGCGGTAATAGCGGTGGTGCCGGAATCGCCGGTGCTGTCGAGTAAGTGGTCACCCGACCGGGCTGGTAAGTCGTAAGAGATGAATCGGGTTAGTTGGTGGCCGCGGGGCTAAAAATAGCTCCAACTGAAAAGTTAAAGGAAGAAACATGCCGCGTCGTCGCGAAGTCCCCAAGCGGGAAGTGTTGCCGGATCCGAAGTTCGGTAACGTTGATGTAGCTAAGTTCATGAACGTGCTGATGCTCTCCGGCAAGAAGTCGGTTGCCGAGCGTATCGTGTACGGCGCTTTCGAACAGATCCAGACCAAGGGTGGCAAGGACCCGCTGGAAGTGTTCACGGTAGCGCTCAACAACGTCAAGCCGGTGGTCGAAGTGAAGAGCCGCCGCGTTGGTGGTGCGAACTATCAGGTTCCGGTCGAAGTGCGCCCGTCGCGTCGTATGGCATTGGCGATGCGTTGGCTGCGTGAAGCCGCGAAGAAGCGCAGCGAGAAGTCGATGGCCCTGCGTCTGGCAGGTGAACTCTCCGAAGCGGCGGAAGGCCGTGGCGGCGCAATGAAGAAGCGCGACGAAGTTCACCGGATGGCAGAAGCCAACAAGGCGTTCTCGCACTTCCGTTTCTAAGCTTCCCGAACCCGGGTTTAGCAGAAAAAACGGAAAGAAATTCCGGGCGGGTGCGCTTACAAAGCGCCTCGCCCGTTTGTGTTACAGCGCGATGGGTATTTTCTCGCATCGCGTCATCCCAATAGAGGATCAAAGTGGCTCGCAAGACACCTATCGAGCGCTACCGTAACATCGGTATTAGCGCTCACATCGACGCCGGCAAAACGACGACGACCGAGCGCATCTTGTTCTACACCGGCGTGAACCACAAGATTGGTGAAGTTCACGACGGCGCTGCCACCATGGACTGGATGGAGCAGGAGCAGGAACGCGGCATCACGATCACGTCCGCTGCTACCACGGCGTTCTGGAAAGGCATGGCCGGCGACCGCGCTGAGCACCGCATCAACATCATCGACACCCCGGGTCACGTCGACTTCACGATTGAAGTTGAGCGCTCGATGCGCGTGCTCGACGGCGCGTGCATGGTGTACTGCGCTGTGGGCGGCGTTCAGCCCCAGTCGGAAACCGTGTGGCGTCAGGCTAACAAGTACAAGGTTCCCCGTCTCGCGTTCATCAACAAGATGGACCGTACCGGCGCGAACTTCTTCAAGGTTTACGACCAGCTCAAGCTGCGTCTGAAGGCGAACCCGGTTCCGGTCGTGGTGCCTATCGGCGCGGAAGAAAACTTCACGGGCGTCGTCGATCTGCTGAAGATGAAAGCGATCATTTGGGATGAAGCGTCCCAAGGCACGAAGTTCTCGTACGAAGAAATCCCGGCAGAATTGGCTGACTCGTGCAACGAGTGGCGCGAGAAGATGATCGAAGCGGCTGCCGAGTCGAGCGAAGAGCTGATGAACAAGTACCTGGAAGAGGGCGAGCTCTCCGAAGCGGAAATCATCAAGGGTCTGCGCGACCGTACGATCGCTTGCGAAATTCAGCCGATGCTGTGCGGCACCGCGTTCAAGAACAAGGGCGTGCAGCGCATGCTGGACGCAGTGCTCGACTTCCTGCCGTCGCCGATCGACATCCCGCCGGTGACCGGCGAGCTGGAAAACGGTGAAAAGGGTGAGCGCCGCGCTGCCGACGACGAGAAGTTCTCGGCACTGGCATTCAAGATCATGACCGACCCGTTCGTCGGCCAGTTGATCTTCTTCCGTGTGTACTCGGGTGTCGTGAATTCGGGCGACACCGTGCTGAACGCGACCAAAGACAAGAAGGAACGTCTGGGTCGTATTCTGCAGATGCACGCGAACCAGCGCGAAGAAATCAAGGAAGTCCGCGCAGGCGACATCGCTGCTGCAGTCGGCCTGAAAGACGCAACGACCGGCGACACGCTGTGCGATCCGCAAAGCCCGATCGTGCTCGAACGCATGATTTTCCCGGAGCCGGTGATTTCGCAGGCTGTTGAGCCGAAGACCAAGCCCGACCAGGAAAAAATGGGTCTGGCATTGAACCGCCTGGCACAGGAAGATCCGTCGTTCCGCGTTCAAACGGACGAAGAATCGGGCCAAACCATTATTTCGGGCATGGGCGAGCTCCACCTGGAAATTCTGGTTGACCGTATGAAGCGCGAGTTCGGCGTGGAAGCAACCGTCGGCAAGCCGCAGGTTGCATACCGCGAAACGATTCGCGGCAAGGCGGAAGACGTTGACGGCAAGTTCGTCAAGCAGTCGGGTGGTCGCGGCCAGTACGGTCACGCGGTCATCACGCTTGAGCCGAATGAGCAAGGCAAGGGCTACGAGTTCCTCGACGAGATCAAGGGCGGCGTGATTCCGCGCGAATACATCCCGGCGGTGGACAAGGGTATCCAGGAAACGCTGAAGGCTGGCGTGCTGGCAGGCTTCCCGGTCGTCGACGTCAAGGTTCACCTGACGTTCGGTTCGTACCACGACGTTGACTCGAACGAAAATGCGTTCCGCATGGCCGGTTCGATGGCGTTCAAGGAAGCAATGCGCAAGGCCCAACCGGTCATCCTCGAACCGATGATGGCTGTTGAAGTCGAAACACCTGAAGATTACATGGGCAACGTGATGGGCGATCTGTCGGGTCGTCGCGGTATCGTTCAGGGCATGGACGACATGGTTGGCGGCGGCAAGATCGTTCGCGCCGAAGTCCCGCTGTCGGAAATGTTCGGCTACTCGACGTCGCTGCGTTCGCTGACCCAAGGTCGTGCAACGTACACGATGGAGTTCAAGCACTACTCTGAAGCACCGCGTAACGTGTCTGAAGCGATCATCAACGCGAAGTCGAAGTAATCGCGCGGCAAGTCATTCAACGATTAACTTTTTGAAAGAAGAGAAACATGGCTAAAGGTAAATTCGAACGGACCAAGCCGCACGTGAACGTCGGCACGATCGGTCACGTTGACCACGGCAAGACCACGCTGACGGCAGCGATCACGACGGTTCTGACGCAGAAGTTTGGCGGCGAAGCGAAGGCATACGACCAGATCGACGCGGCGCCGGAAGAAAAGGCACGTGGTATCACGATCAACACGGCGCACGTCGAGTACGAAACGGCTAACCGCCACTACGCACACGTCGACTGCCCGGGCCACGCTGACTATGTGAAGAACATGATCACGGGCGCAGCGCAGATGGACGGCGCGATCCTGGTGTGCTCGGCTGCAGACGGCCCGATGCCGCAAACGCGTGAGCACATCCTGCTGGCGCGTCAGGTTGGCGTGCCGTACATCATCGTGTTCCTGAACAAGTGCGACATGGTGGACGACGCTGAGCTGCTCGAACTCGTCGAGATGGAAGTGCGCGAACTTCTGTCGAAGTACGACTTCCCGGGCGACGACACGCCGATCATCAAGGGTTCGGCCAAGCTGGCGCTGGAAGGCGACAAGGGCGAGCTGGGCGAAGTGGCGATCATGAATCTGGCCGACGCGCTGGACACGTACATCCCGACGCCGGAGCGCGCAGTTGACGGTGCGTTCCTGATGCCGGTGGAAGACGTGTTCTCGATCTCGGGTCGCGGCACGGTGGTGACGGGTCGCGTTGAGCGCGGCGTGGTGAAGGTCGGCGAGGAAATCGAAATTGTCGGTATCAAGCCGACGGTGAAGACGACCTGCACGGGCGTGGAAATGTTCCGCAAGCTGCTCGATCAAGGTCAGGCAGGCGACAACGTGGGTATCCTGCTGCGCGGCACGAAGCGTGAAGACGTGGAGCGTGGCCAGGTTCTGGCGAAGCCGGGTTCGATCAACCCGCACACGCACTTCACGGCTGAAGTGTACGTGCTGAGCAAGGACGAAGGTGGCCGTCACACGCCGTTCTTCAACAACTATCGTCCGCAGTTCTACTTCCGTACGACGGATGTGACGGGCTCGATCGAGTTGCCGAAGGACAAGGAAATGGTCATGCCGGGCGACAACGTGTCGATCACGGTGAAGCTGATCAACCCGATCGCGATGGAAGAAGGTCTGCGTTTCGCAATCCGCGAAGGCGGTCGTACGGTCGGTGCAGGTGTGGTTGCCAAGATTCTCGAGTAAAATCGCGAATTGACGTATTTGCTGTAAGTGGTGCCCGGAGCCGGGCGCCGGCCCTCAGCGGGCACCCGGCTCTACGTTCTTTTACTGTCTGGCGGTGCAATACCGCCTCGCTCTTTTCCAAGGAATTGTCATGCAGAACCAGAAAATCCGCATTCGCCTGAAGGCTTTCGACTATCGCCTGATCGATCAATCGGCAGCTGAAATCGTCGACACGGCAAAGCGGACTGGCGCAATCGTTCGTGGTCCGGTGCCCCTGCCGACCCGCATTCAACGCTTCGACATCCTGCGTTCGCCGCACGTCAACAAGACGTCGCGCGATCAGCTCGAAATTCGTACCCACCAACGCCTGATGGACATCGTCGATCCGACGGACAAGACCGTTGACGCACTGATGAAGCTGGACCTGCCGGCTGGTGTGGACGTCGAAATCAAGCTGCAATAAAGCTTCAAAGTGTTGCCTGGCGTGCCGGGCAGCGCTAAGTCATTGATTGCTTGCGGAAAACGAAAAGCCTCGCTATAATAGTGGGCTTTTCGCGCATTTGCGCAAAAAAGTCGGTGTGCTGCAGCATGAATTCATGCCCGAAACGGCACCGGCATTTTGTAAATTAGCCCCGACCAATCGCAGTCGGGAATGGAGAAAACGATGAGCCTTGGACTCGTAGGTCGCAAGGTTGGCATGACCCGTATCTTCACGGCAGAAGGGGATTCGATTCCCGTTACCGTGCTGGACGTGTCCGACAACCGCGTGACGCAGATCAAGACTGTTGAAACCGACGGCTACACGGCCGTGCAGGTTGCATTCGGTACGCGCCGTGCATCGCGCGTGACGAAGCCGTTGGCCGGTCATCTCGCCAAAGCCGGTGTTCAAGCCGGTGAAATCCTCAAAGAATTCCAGATCGATGCTGCCAAGGCTGCCGAGTTGTCGAACGGCACCGTGGTCGGTCCCGACCTGTTCGAAGTAGGCCAGAAGGTCGACGTGCAAGGTGTGTCGATCGGTAAGGGCTACGCCGGTACCATCAAGCGTTACAACTTCGCATCCGGCCGTGCATCGCACGGTAACTCGCGCTCGCACAACGTGCCGGGCTCGATCGGTATGGCGCAGGATCCGGGTCGTGTTTTCCCGGGTAAGCGCATGACCGGTCACATGGGTGACGATACGGTAACCGTGCAAAACCTCGAAATCGCTCGTATCGACGCTGACCGCAAGCTGTTGCTGGTCAAGGGCGCCGTTCCGGGTGCGAAGGGTGGCAAGGTATTCGTTACGCCGGCCGTGAAGACGCGTGCCGTGAAAGGAGCGAAATAATGGAACTTAAGCTCCTGAATGCCAATGGTCAGGAAGGTGCGGGCGTTAGCGCGTCGGACGTCGTGTTCGGCCGCGATTACAACGAAGCCCTGATTCACCAGGTGGTGGTCGCGTATCAAGCGAATGCCCGTAGCGGCAACCGCGCGCAGAAGGACCGTGAGCAAGTCAAGCACACGACCAAGAAGCCGTGGCGCCAGAAAGGTACGGGCCGCGCCCGTGCCGGTATGTCGTCGAGCCCGCTGTGGCGCGGCGGTGGCCGGATCTTCCCGAATTCGCCGGAAGAAAACTTTTCGCACAAGGTCAACAAGAAGATGCATCGCGCAGGTCTCTGCTCGATCTTCTCGCAGCTGGCCCGCGAAGGCCGCATCTCGGTGGTTGACGAGCTGACGCTCGAAGCGCCGAAGACGAAGCTGCTGGCCGAAAAATTCAAGGCGATGGGTCTCGACTCCGTGCTGGTGATTACCGACACGGTTGACGAAAACCTGTACCTCGCGTCGCGCAACCTGGCCCATGTGGCAGTTGTCGAGCCGCGTTACGCCGACCCGCTGTCGCTGATCTACTTCAAGAAGATCCTGATCACGAAGGCTGCGGTCGCCCAGATCGAGGAGTTGCTGTCATGAGCGAGATTCGCAAGAACGATCATCGTTTGATGCAGGTCCTGCTCGCGCCGGTGATCTCCGAAAAGGCGACGCTGGTGGCCGACAAGAACGAGCAAGTCGTGTTCGAAGTCGCGCCCGATGCCACGAAGCAGGAAGTGAAAGCTGCAGTCGAGCTGCTGTTCAAGGTGGAAGTCAATTCCGTCAACGTGCTGGTCTCGAAGGGCAAAGCCAAGCGCTTTGGCCGCTTCATGGGCAAGCGCAAGGACGTGAAGAAGGCGTACGTCTGCTTGAAGCCCGGCCAGGAAATCAACTTTGAAGCGGAGGCCAAGTAATCATGGCAATCGTTAAAGTTAAGCCGACTTCGCCGGGTCGCCGTGCGATGGTCAAGGTGGTCAACAAGGAACTGCATAAGGGCAAGCCGTACGCACCGCTGCTCGACTCGCAATCCTCGACCGCCGGCCGTAACAACAACGGTCACATCACCACCCGTCATAAGGGCGGTGGTCACAAGCATCACTATCGCGTCGTCGATTTCCGTCGTAACAAGGACGGTATCGCAGCGAAGGTCGAACGTCTTGAGTACGATCCGAACCGTAGCGCGAACATCGCGCTGGTTCTGTACGCAGACGGCGAGCGCAAGTACATCATCGCGCCGAAGGGTTTGACGGTTGGCCAGCAACTGATGTCGGGTTCGGAAGCTCCGATCCGCGCAGGCAATACGCTGCCGATCCGCAACATCCCGGTCGGTACGACGATTCACTGCATCGAAATGCTGCCGGGCAAGGGCGCGCAAATGGCGCGTTCGGCTGGTACGTCGGCGATGCTGCTGGCTCGTGAAGGCATCTACGCACAGGTCCGCCTGCGCTCGGGTGAAATTCGCCGCGTTCACGTTGAATGCCGCGCGACGATTGGTGAAGTTGGCAACGAAGAGCACAGCCTCCGTCAAATCGGTAAGGCTGGCGCGAACCGCTGGCGCGGTATCCGCCCGACGGTGCGTGGCGTTGCAATGAACCCGGTCGATCACCCGCACGGTGGTGGTGAAGGCAAGACGGCTGCAGGTCGCGATCCGGTGAGCCCGTGGGGCACGCCTGCTAAGGGTTATCGCACCCGCAGCAACAAGCGCACGACGAGCATGATCGTCCAGCGCCGTCACAAGCGTTAAGGAGTAGGCAATGGCACGTTCTGTAAAAAAAGGTCCGTTCTGCGACGCCCATTTGCTGAAGAAAGTTGAGGCGGCAGCAGCTTCGCGGGATAAGAAGCCGATCAAAACCTGGTCGCGCCGTTCGACGATCCTCCCGGATTTCATCGGTCTGACGATCGCCGTTCATAACGGTCGTCAACACGTTCCGGTGTACATCTCGGAAAACATGGTCGGCCACAAGCTTGGCGAGTTCGCACTGACCCGTACGTTCAAGGGTCATGCAGCCGACAAGAAGGCTAAGAAATAAGGGGCTCATGATGGAAGTGAAAGCAATTCATCGCGGTGCCCGCATCTCGGCGCAGAAAACGCGCCTTGTGGCTGACCAGATCCGCGGTTTGCCGGTCGACAAGGCGCTGAACGTTCTGACGTTTTCGCCGAAGAAGGCTGCGGGAATCGTGAAAAAGGTCGTGCTGTCGGCGATCGCGAATGCGGAGCATAACGAAGGCGCCGATATCGATGAGCTCAAGATCACGAGCATCTACATCGACAAGGCTGCGTCGCTCAAGCGTTTTACCGCGCGCGCTAAAGGCCGTGGTAACCGCATCGAGAAGCAATCCTGTCACATCACTGTGACGGTCGGGAATTAAGGGGTCATACGATGGGACAGAAAATTCATCCGACTGGCTTCCGTTTGGCCGTCAGCCGCAATTGGGCGTCGCGTTGGTACGCGAACAACAACAATTTCGCGGCGATGTTGCAGGAAGACATCGGTGTTCGTGAATACCTGAAGAAAAAGCTGAAGAACGCGTCCGTCGGCCGCGTTGTGATCGAGCGTCCTGCAAAGAACGCCCGTATCACGATTTTCAGCTCGCGTCCGGGTGTCGTGATCGGTAAGAAGGGTGAAGACATTGAACTGCTGAAGTCCGAGCTGCAAAAGCGCATGGGCGTTCCGGTTCACGTCAACATCGAAGAAATCCGTAAGCCGGAAACCGATGCGCAACTGATCGCGGATTCGATCACGCAACAGCTCGAGCGCCGGATTATGTTCCGCCGCGCGATGAAGCGTGCGATGCAAAACGCCATGCGTCTGGGTGCTCAAGGCATCAAGATCATGAGCGCTGGCCGCCTGAACGGTATCGAAATCGCTCGTACGGAATGGTATCGCGAAGGTCGCGTGCCGCTTCATACGCTGCGTGCCGATATCGACTACGCGACTTCGGAAGCGAAGACGACGTACGGCATCATCGGCGTGAAGGTGTGGGTGTACAAGGGCGACACGCTCGGCCGCAATGACGCACCGGTGGTCGAAGAAGTCGCCGAAGAAAAGCGTCCGCGCCGTAACGCACGTCCGGGTGGCGATCGCCGTCCGCGTCGCGATGGTGAAGGTGGTGGCCCGGCAGGTGCACGCCGTGGCGCTCCTCGTCGTGCTGGCGGTGCCGGCGGCGACGGGAAGACTGGAGAATAACGATGCTGCAACCGAAACGCAGAAAGTATCGCAAAGAGCAGAAGGGTCGTAACACCGGCATCGCCACCCGCGGCAACGCGGTGTCGTTCGGTGAGTTCGGCCTGAAGGCTATCGGTCGTGGTCGCTTGACCGCGCGCCAGATTGAAGCGGCACGTCGTGCAATGACGCGTCACATCAAGCGTGGTGGCCGCATCTGGATCCGCATCTTCCCGGACAAGCCGATCTCGCACAAGCCGGCCGAAGTACGGATGGGTAACGGTAAAGGTAACCCTGAGTACTACGTCGCAGAGATTCAACCGGGCAAGATGCTGTACGAAATGGACGGCGTAACCGAAGAGCTGGCACGCGAAGCGTTCCGTCTGGCTGCAGCTAAGCTGCCGCTCAAGACGACGTTTATCGTGCGTCAGCTCGGCGCCTAAGGAGCAAATGATGAAGGCTTCCGAACTTCACCAGAAAGATCAGGCCGCGCTCAACAAGGAGCTGTCGGACCTGTTGAAGGCGCAATTCGGCCTGCGCATGCAACTCGCGACCCAGCAGCTCACGAACACGAGCCAGCTGAAGAAGGTCCGTCGCGACATCGCACGTGTGCGGACCGTCCTGACTGAGAAGGCGAACCAGAAATGAACGATAGCGTAAAAACCTCGCTCAAGCGGACGCTGGTCGGCAAGGTCGTCAGCAATAAGATGGACAAGACGGTCACCGTGCTGGTCGAGCACCGCGTGAAGCATCCGATCTACGGCAAGTACGTTGTGCGCTCGAAGAAATACCACGCGCACGACGATGCGAACACGTATAACGAGGGCGACCTCGTTGAAATCCAGGAAACGCGTCCGATTTCGAAGACGAAAGCTTGGGTTGTGGCTCGCCTGGTCGAGGCTGCTCGCGTCATCTGACGCCGCAAAGTTGTAGAAGTAATTGAAATCGCAGTAAGTTTCGCTTGCAAGACCGAGATTATTTGTTATAATCTCGGTCTTCCCTCTTTTATGGGAGCCCCGTCGCGGGCGAAGTTGGTGGGGGAAGCGGTTCGGGCGCCAGTCTGTTCCGTAGGATTCACCGGATTGCGATGGCGGGTTTCGTTTGCCGTCGCTGCTGTTCATACCCAAGCAGCCGATTGGCTGACGGGACCAAGACTGACCGGGTACGCCATGGTGGTGTGGCCGGATTAAGTTGGGAAAGATAAACCATGATCCAGACCGAAACTCGGCTTGAAGTGGCCGACAACACGGGTGCGCGTGAAGTCATGTGCATCAAGGTGCTCGGCGGCTCGAAGCGTCGTTATGCCAGCATTGGCGACATCATCAAGGTGACCGTCAAAGAAGCAACGCCGCGCGGGCGCGTGAAGAAAGGCGAAATTTACAACGCCGTGGTGGTTCGCACCGCCAAGGGCGTGCGCCGTCAGGACGGCTCGCTGATCAAGTTCGATGGCAACGCCGCTGTGTTGTTGAATGCCAAGCTCGAACCTATTGGCACCCGTATTTTCGGGCCTGTCACGCGCGAGTTGCGTAGCGAACGATTCATGAAGATCGTTTCGTTGGCACCTGAAGTGCTGTAAGGAGTCGCGATGAACAAGATTCGCAAAGGTGACGAAGTTATCGTCATCACCGGCAAAGATAAAGGCAAGCGCGGCGTCGTGCTGTCCGTTGGCGAAGGCAAAGTGATTGTCGAGGGCATCAACCTCGTCAAGAAACACGTCAAGCCGAACCCGATGAAGGGTACGACGGGCGGTGTGGAAGCCAAGACGATGCCGCTGCAAATTTCGAACGTCGCATTGGTCGACGCGAATGGCAAGGCGTCGCGTGTAGGCATCAAGGTCGAAGGAGACAAGAAAGTCCGTTTCCTTAAAACGACCGGTGCCGAGCTGAGCGCCTGACGCTGCGGAGTAAAAAAATGGCTCGTTTGCAAGAGTTTTACAAAGAGAAGGTTGTACCCGGCCTCATCGAGAAGTTCGGTTACAAGTCCGTGATGGAAGTGCCGCGTATCACCAAGATCACCCTCAATATGGGTCTTGGCGAGGCGGTTGCTGACAAGAAGATCATCGAAAACGCCGTTGGCGATCTGACGAAGATCGCTGGCCAGAAGCCGGTGATCACGAAGGCACGCAAGGCAATCGCTGGCTTCAAGATCCGTCAAGGCTATCCGATCGGTGCAATGGTCACGTTGCGTGGTCAGGCAATGTACGAATTTCTAGACCGTTTCGTGACGGTTGCGCTCCCCCGGGTGCGTGACTTCCGTGGCGTGTCGGGTCGTGCGTTCGATGGTCGCGGCAACTACAACATCGGTGTGAAAGAGCAGATCATTTTCCCCGAAATCGACTACGACAAGATCGACGCACTGCGTGGGCTGAACATCAGCATCACGACGACTGCGAAGACTGACGACGAAGCAAAGGCTCTGCTCGCCAGCTTCAAGTTCCCGTTCAGAAACTGAGGTTACCGTGGCTAAACTGGCACTGATCGAACGTGAAAAGAAGCGTGCTCGCCTGGCCGCTAAGTACGCTCCCAAGCGTGCTGAGCTGAAAGCGATTATCGGCGATATGAGCAAGTCGGACGAAGAGCATTACGCAGCACGTCTGGAACTGCAACAACTGCCGCGCAACTCTAACCCGACCCGTAAGCGCAACCGTTGCGCAATTACTGGTCGCCCGCGTGGCACGTTCCGTAAATTCGGGCTGGCGCGTAACAAGATTCGCGAAATCGCGTTCCGCGGCGAGATCCCTGGCCTGACCAAGGCGAGCTGGTAATAGGAGAAACGTAAATGAGCATGAGTGATCCTATCGCCGATATGCTGACTCGCATCCGCAATGCGCAGATGGTTGAGAAAGTCTCGGTGACTATGCCCTCGTCGAAAGTCAAGGTTGCGATTGCGCAGGTCCTGAAGGACGAAGGCTATATCGATGATTTCGCAGTGAAGTCCGAAGGTGCGAAGTCTGAATTGAACATCGTGTTGAAGTACTACGCTGGCCGTCCGGTTATCGAGCGCATTGAACGCGTCTCGAAGCCTGGTCTGCGTGTGTACCGCGGCCGTAACGACATCCCCGTGGTCATGAATGGCCTCGGCGTGGCAATCGTGTCGACGCCGAAGGGCGTGATGACGGACCGCAAGGCGCGCGCAACGGGCGTTGGCGGCGAAGTCATCTGCTACGTCGCTTAAGGCCGAAAGGAGAGAAACATGTCTCGAGTAGGTAAAAGCCCGGTCGCGCTGCAAGGCGCAGAAGTGGCCCTGAGCGACGATCGCATCACCGTCAAGGGCCCGCTGGGTACGATTACGCAGGCGGCAAACCGCCTCGTGAAAGTGGTGAACGACAACGGCACGCTGAATTTCGAGCCGGTTGACGAAAGCCGCGAAGCGAATGCGATGTCGGGCACGATGCGCGCACTGGTTGCGAACATGGTGAACGGCGTGACGAAGGGTTTCGAGCGCAAGCTGACGCTGGTTGGCGTTGGTTACCGCGCACAGGCGCAAGGCGACAAGCTGAACCTGTCGCTGGGTTTCTCGCACCCCGTGGTGCACCAGATGCCGGAAGGCGTCAAGGCTGAAACCCCGACGCAAACCGAAATCGTGATCAAGGGGATCAATAAGCAACAAGTTGGCCAGGTCGCTGCAGAAGTGCGCGGCTATCGCCCGCCGGAGCCCTACAAGGGCAAGGGTGTGCGTTACGCCAATGAGGTTGTGATCCTCAAAGAAACGAAGAAGAAGTAAGGGTGCGCAATCATGGATAAGACTCAATCTCGCCTGCGCCGCGCTCGTCAGACGCGTATCAAGATCGCTGAGCTGCAGGTCGCGCGTCTCGCCGTGCATCGCACGAACACGCACATCTACGCGCAAGTGTTCTCGCCGTGCGGCACCAAGGTGCTCGCCAGCGCGTCGACGCTCGAGGCCGAAGTGCGTGCGCAACTGGCTGATCAGACGGGCAAGGGCGGCAACGTCAATGCTGCGACCCTGATCGGTAAGCGCATCGCAGAAAAGGCTAAGGCTGCCGGCATCGAATCCGTCGCCTTCGACCGTTCGGGTTTCCGTTACCACGGCCGCGTGAAAGCGCTGGCTGATGCGGCGCGCGAAGCCGGACTCAAGTTCTAAGGGAAGAATTCGTCATGGCAAAGATGCAAGCGAAAGTTCAGGCTGACGAACGCGACGACGGCCTTCGTGAAAAAATGATTTCGGTCAATCGCGTGACCAAGGTCGTGAAGGGTGGCCGGATTCTCGGTTTCGCCGCACTGACCGTGGTTGGCGACGGTGATGGCCGCGTCGGTATGGGCAAGGGCAAGGCGAAGGAAGTGCCGGTCGCTGTTCAGAAGGCGATGGAACAGGCTCGCCGCAACATGTTCAAGGTGCCGCTCAAGAACGGTACTCTGCAACACGAAGTGCACGGTAAGCACGGCGCATCGATGGTCCTCCTGGCTCCGGCCAAGGACGGTACCGGCGTGATCGCTGGCGGCCCGATGCGCGCAGTGTTCGACGTGATGGGCGTGCAGAACGTTGTGGCCAAGAGCCACGGTTCGACGAACCCGTATAACCTCGTTCGTGCAACGCTCGACGGTCTGCGCAAGCAGTCCACGCCGGGCGACATCGCGGCGAAGCGCGGCAAGTCCGTCGAAGATATTCTGGGCTAAGGTGGACACCATGTCTGATAAAACTGTCAAGGTCCAGCTCGTCAAGAGCCTGATCGGCACCCGTGAAACGCACCGCGCAACGGTGCGTGGCTTGGGCCTGCGCCGACTCAACTCGGTTAGCGAGTTGCAGGACACGCCGGCTGTGCGCGGCATGATCAACAAGGTTTCGTACCTCGTTAAGGTCATCAGCTAAGCGGCTGACCAGGACTCAAGGAGTTGATAATGGAATTGAATAACCTGAAGCCGGCTGAAGGCTCGAAGCACGCTAAGCGTCGCGTCGGCCGTGGCATCGGCTCCGGTCTGGGCAAGACGGCTGGCCGCGGTCACAAGGGTCAGAAATCGCGTTCGGGCGGCTTTCACAAGGTTGGCTTCGAAGGCGGTCAAATGCCGCTGCAGCGTCGCCTGCCCAAGCGTGGCTTCACCTCGCTGACGAAGGAATTCGTCGGTGAAGTGCGTCTCTCGGATCTGGAAAAACTGCCGGTCGACGAGATCGATCTGTTGGCTCTGAAACAAGCTGGCCTGATTGGCGAGATGATCACGAGCGCCAAGATCATCAAGACCGGCGAGTTGAAGCGTAAGGTCGTTGTGAAAGGTCTGGGTGCGACGAAAGGTGCGCGCGCTGCTATCGAAGCAGCTGGCGGCTCGTTCGCCGAGTAACGCGCAAGTTAATTGCCGTCACTAGCATTTGCATCGGAGAAGGTACTTGGCTAACAGCCCGAGTCTCGCAAAACCCGGTCGCAGCGCGGCGAAGTTCGGCGATCTGCGTCGGCGGGCAGTGTTCCTGCTGCTGGCGCTGATCGTCTACCGAATCGGCGCGCATATTCCGGTGCCGGGTATTGACCCGGACCAACTGGCGAAGTTGTTCCAAAGTCAGTCGGGCGGCATCCTTGGCATGTTCAACATGTTCTCGGGTGGCGCGCTATCGCGGTTCACGATTTTTGCGCTGGGGATCATGCCGTACATTTCGGCGTCGATCATCATGCAGTTGCTGGCAATTGTCTCGCCGCAACTCGAAGCGCTGAAAAAAGAAGGGCAGGCGGGTCAGCGGAAGATTACGCAGTACACGCGTATCTTTACGGTCCTGTTGGCGACGTTCCAGGCGTTCGGCATTGCCGTCGCGTTGGAAAATCAGCCGGGCCTGGTGATCGATCCGGGGATGGTTTTTCGGTTGACGACGGTCGTGACGCTGGTGACCGGCACGATGTTCCTGATGTGGCTGGGTGAGCAGATCACGGAGCGTGGGCTCGGCAACGGTATCTCGATCATTATTTTCGGTGGGATTGCAGCGGGTTTCCCGAATGCGATCGGCGGTCTTGTTTCGCTGGTGCAAACTGGTTCGATGAGTCCGATATCCGCGATTATCGTCGTCGCGCTGATTGCTGCTGTTACGTATCTGGTGGTGTTCATTGAACGCGGCCAGCGCAAGATTCTTGTGAACTACGCGAAGCGGCAAGTCGGTAACAAGATTTACGGCGGTCAGTCTTCGCATCTGCCGCTGAAGTTGAACATGTCGGGCGTGATTCCGCCGATCTTTGCATCGTCGATCATTCTCTTCCCGGCAACCATTCTGAACTGGTTTAGTTCGGGGTCGCGTACCGGTTGGTTCGCAGACACGTTGCACAACGTGGCCGAGGCCCTCAAGCCCGGTCAACCCGTGTACGTGTTGCTGTACGCGTTGGCGATCGTCTTCTTCTGTTTCTTCTACACCGCACTGGTGTTTAACAGCAGAGAGACGGCCGACAACCTGAAAAAGAGTGGCGCTTTCGTCCCAGGCATCCGCCCGGGCGATCAAACGGCGCGATACATTGACCGCATCTTGACGCGTCTGACGCTGGCCGGTGCGATCTACATCGTGTTTGTTTGTCTGCTGCCCGAGTTTCTGGTGCTGCGCTGGAACGTGCCGTTTTATTTTGGTGGAACGTCGCTGCTGATCATTGTCGTCGTCACAATGGATTTCATGGCGCAGGTGCAGTCGTACGTTATGTCGCAACAGTATGAATCGCTGCTGAAGAAAGCTAATTTCAAAGGCGGCGGCGTCCCGATGCGTTGAAAGGACTTATGGCCAAAGACGATGTTATCCAGATGCAGGGTGAAGTCATCGAAAACCTGCCTAACGCTACCTTCAGGGTGAAGCTGGAAAACGGCCATGTCGTATTGGGACACATATCCGGCAAGATGCGGATGCACTACATCCGAATCTTGCCGGGCGACAAGGTGACGGTTGAATTGACGCCTTACGATCTGTCGCGTGCGCGGATCGTGTTCCGGGCGAAGTGATTTGAAAAAAGGGTAATATCATGAAAGTGATGGCATCGGTTAAGCGCATTTGCCGCAATTGCAAGATCATCAAGCGCAAAGGCGTTGTGCGCGTGATTTGCAGCTCTGATCCGCGCCACAAACAGCGTCAAGGCTGAACGCCGCGCTTTTTGCTGCGCTTTTTGTTTGAGGAAAAACAATGGCTCGTATCGCAGGGGTTAACATCCCGAATCACCAGCATACCGAAATCGGCCTGACGGCTATTTACGGTGTCGGCCGCACGCGCTCGCGCGACATCTGCGTCGCTGCTGGTGTGGCATTTTCGAAGAAGGTCAAAGACCTGAACGACGCAGACCTCGAAAAGCTGCGTGAAGAAGTCGGCAAGTTCATCGTTGAAGGCGATCTGCGCCGTGAAACGACGATGAACATCAAGCGCCTGATGGATCTCGGCTGCTACCGTGGCGTTCGGCATCGTAAGGGCTTGCCCCTGCGCGGCCAACGTACGCGTACGAATGCCCGTACGCGCAAGGGTCCGCGTCGTGCAGCGCAATCGCTGAAGAAGTAAGCGGAACTGACAGTTACAGGAAAACGTAATGGCTAAGGCTTCGAACAACTCCGCGGCGCAACGCGTTCGCAAGAAGGTCAAGAAGAACGTCGCCGAGGGCGTGGTTCACGTTCACGCGTCGTTCAACAACACCATCATCACGATCACCGATCGTCAAGGCAATGCGCTTGCCTGGGCAACGTCGGGTGGTCAGGGCTTCAAGGGTTCGCGTAAATCGACCCCGTTTGCAGCCCAGGTGGCAGCCGAATCGGCTGGCCGCGTGGCGATGGAATACGGCGTGAAGAACCTCGAAGTGCGGATCAAGGGCCCTGGTCCTGGCCGTGAGTCGGCGGTGCGCGCGTTGCATGGTCTTGGCATCAAGATCACCGCGATCTCCGACGTGACGCCGGTCCCGCACAACGGCTGCCGTCCGCCGAAGCGTCGTCGTATCTAAGACGCCGATTTTGCTAGCGCCTGTTGCCGCCTTGGGCGGCGGCAGGCTGCTTGCGTTATTGAATTGACTAAGCCCACCGTTCGGCCCAAAGGGTTCGGACTAGCGCGGGTGCATGCATCCGCGTGATCAATCAACAAAGGAATCAACGTGGCACGTTATATCGGCCCTAAGGCCAAGCTGTCCCGCCGTGAAGGCACTGACCTCTTCCTGAAGAGCGCCCGTCGTTCGCTCGCTGACAAGTGCAAGCTTGACAGCAAGCCCGGCCAACACGGCCGCACCTCGGGCGCTCGTACGTCCGACTACGGCACGCAGCTGCGCGAAAAGCAAAAAGTGAAGCGCATCTACGGTGTCCTCGAGCGTCAATTCCGTCGTTACTTCGCTGAAGCCGACCGCCTGAAGGGCAACACGGGTGAAAACCTGCTGCAATTGCTCGAATCGCGTCTGGACAACGTCGTGTACCGCATGGGCTTCGGCTCCACGCGCGCTGAAGCACGTCAGCTCGTGAGCCACAAGGCGATCGTCGTGAACGGCGTCGTGTCGAACATCCCGTCGATGCAAGTGAAGGCTGGCGACGTCGTCGCGGTGCGCGAAACGAAGAAGAAGCAGGCGCGTATTCTCGAAGCGCTGTCGCTGGCTGAGCAAGGTGGTATGCCGAGCTGGGTCGCTGTCGATTCGAAGAAGTTCGAAGGTACGTTCAAGCAGAAGCCGGAACGCAGCGACATCGCTGGCGATATCAACGAAAGCCTGATCGTCGAATTGTATTCGCGGTAATCGGATTAACGGCCGGGGCACCTCGATTGCGCTATGCAAGGAGGCGTCTCGGCTGTTTATTTTCAGGTTGTTACCGGTCAGCCTTATCGGTGTAACGAGCCGAGGGTATTGAAAAGGAAAACCTATGCAAACCAGTTTGTTGAAGCCCAAGATCATCGCTGTTGAATCGCTTGGTGAGAGCCATGCGAAAGTGGTCATGGAACCGTTTGAACGCGGTTACGGCCACACCTTGGGTAACGCGCTCCGGCGCGTGCTGCTGTCGTCGATGATCGGCTATGCGCCGACCGAGGTGACGATCGCAGGCGTCGTGCATGAGTATTCGACGCTCGACGGTGTGCAAGAGGATGTGGTCAACCTGTTGTTGAACCTGAAGGGCGTGGTGTTCAAGCTGCACAACCGTGACGAAGTGACGGTTACGCTGCGCAAGGAAGGCGAAGGCGTTGTCACCGCTGGCGACATTGAACTCGCGCATGATTGTGAAGTGATCAACCCGGATCACGTGATTGCGCATCTGTCGAAGGGCGGCAAGCTCGACGTGCAGATCAAGGTCGAAAAGGGCCGCGGCTACGTGCCGGGCAATGTGCGTCGTTATGGCGAAGAGTCGGCCAAGATCATCGGCCGTATCGTGCTGGACGCGTCGTTCTCGCCGGTTCGCCGCGTGAGCTACGCCGTTGAAAGCGCTCGCGTCGAACAGCGTACCGACCTCGACAAGCTCGTGATGAACATCGAAACCAACGGTGTGATTTCGCCGGAAGAAGCGATCCGCCAGTCGGCGCGCATTCTGGTCGATCAACTGTCGGTCTTCGCTGCACTGGAAGGCACCGAAGCAACGGCTGAAGCGCCGTCGCGTGCGCCGCAGATCGATCCGATCCTGCTGCGTCCGGTCGATGATCTCGAACTGACGGTTCGTTCCGCGAACTGCCTGAAGGCCGAGAACATCTACTACATCGGCGACCTGATCCAGCGCACGGAAAACGAGTTGCTGAAGACGCCGAATCTGGGCCGCAAGTCGCTGAACGAAATCAAGGAAGTACTGGCGTCGCGTGGTTTGACGCTCGGCATGAAACTCGAAAACTGGCCGCCGGCAGGGTTGGACAAGTAAGTCGACAAGTAAGTCGACAAGTAATCTCGGGACACAACCCGCCGCTGCACTGGCAAAGACGCGGATTTTCCTTTAAAATCCGCGTCTTGTCTTTTTTCACTACCGGCCCGTGCACTCACACCTTCGGGTGAATTGAATGCGATAGAAGAGCTGGACCAAAACTTTAAATCGAAGGAATTAACATGCGTCACCGTCATGGTTTGCGGAAACTGAACCGCACGAGCAGCCACCGTCTGGCAATGCTCCGTAATATGTCCAACTCGCTGATCGAGCACGAAGTCATCAAGACCACGCTGCCGAAAGCAAAAGAACTCCGTAAAGTTGTCGAGCCGCTGATCACGCTCGGCAAGAAGCCTTCGCTGGCAAATCGTCGTCTGGCGTTCAATCGCCTGCGCGATCGTGACTCGGTCACGAAGCTGTTCGAAGTGCTGGGCCCGCGTTACGCTACCCGTCCGGGCGGCTACCTGCGCGTCCTGAAGTTCGGCTTCCGCGTTGGCGACAACGCGCCGATGGCACTGGTCGAATTGCTCGACCGTCCGGAAGTTGAAGAAGTCGAAGTGCAAGAAGCTGAGTAAGCTTCCGAGCATCTGAAAAAGCCAGGCGCCAAGCCTGGCTTTTTTGTTTGTAGCGTCGGGCGTTGGCCGCGGCCATCCGCCGCATGGTTGCCGCGGAGCGGTCAGCGAGCAGACAAGGCTAGGTGATACGATATCGGCACCTGAATCGTGCCGTGCCGGAGCCATCTGTGAGCGTGAATGTGACCTTGATTCTGACGACGGTGCCGGATGCGGCCGTGGCTCAGAAGCTTGCGGCGGATGCTCTGGCCGTGCGGCTATGCGCCTGTGTCACGCAATTGGGCTCCGTGCAGTCCAGCTATCACTGGCAGGGAGCGGTTGAAACCGCGCAGGAAATCCAGTTGCTGTTCAAGACCAGCGCGGCACGCGCGCTCGAACTCGAGCAGTACATTCAGGCTCATCATCCCTACGACACGCCGGAAATTCTCTCATGGCAAGCGACGGCGTCCGCCGCGTACGGCCAGTGGATCACTGCTGAAACTCGACGTCCTCTCCATGTTTAAAGGCCTCGACCGGCGCGCGCGCAATGCGCTGCGCACCGTATTCTTCCTGTTCGGTTGCCTGATCTTCGCGCAGTTCGGCACGCTCGCCCGCGCGGCGGACGATTTTCTGGATCCCGCGGTCGCGTTCAAATTCAGCGCGTCGGAGAAGCCCGGCGAAGTCGACGTGACCTACAAGATCGCGGACGGTTACTACATGTACCGCGAGCGCTTTGCGTTCGCGACGCGCAACGGCACGACCACGATCGGCGAGCCGCAATTGCCGGCTGGCCACATCAAGTTCGATCAGACTTTTAACAAGAACGTCGAGACTTATCGCAATGAACTGACGATCCGGATTCCCGTTAAACAGGCAGCCGGGCCGTTCGATCTGGCGGTGACGTCGCAAGGCTGTGCCGATGCGGGCATCTGCTATCCGCCGATGGAGCGCGTGTATCACGTGAGCGGCGCAGCACTTCAGGCGGCCGGCAGCGTGGCAACTCCGGTAGCCGACGTCGCACAGCCTTCCGCCGCCGCGGCGGGCACCTCGTGGTACGACCGCGCCACCAGCGCCGACTACGCGCAGTCGCTGCTGCAAGGCGGTGGTTTCTTCGCGATCGTTGGGCTCTTTTTTGTCGCCGGCGCCGTGCTCAGTCTGCTCCCCTGTTCGTATCCGATGATTCCGATTCTCTCGGCGATCATCATCGGAGAAGGTGCGCGCGTGACGCGTGCCCGCGGATTTGCGCTGTCGCTGGCCTATGTTGTCGGCATGGCGCTCGTATACACGGCGCTCGGTATCGCCGCTGCGTTGGTCGGGCAGAGTCTCGGCGCGTGGCTACAGAATCCGTGGGTGCTCGGCGCATTCGGCGTACTTTTGACCATTTTCGCGCTGACCCTGATTGCGGGCTTCGATATCGCGCTGCCGCAACGTTGGCAGGACGGCGTTTCGCGCGCGTCCTCTGGGCGCTCGGGTGGAAAGTTTGCGGCGGTTGCCGTCATGGGCGCGCTGTCCGCGCTGGTGGTCGGTGCATGCATGACCGCGCCGCTCTTTGCGGTGCTGGCGTTCATCGCGCATACGGGCGACGCCGTGCTAGGCGGTGCGGCGCTGTTCTCGATGGGGCTGGGTCTGGGCGTGCCGCTGCTGATCCTCGGCTTTGGTGCGGGCACGCTGTTGCCGCGCGCTGGCGCATGGATGGACGGCGTCAAGGTGTTCTTCGGCGTCGTGCTGCTTGCGGCCGCGTTATGGATCGTTTGGCCGGTGCTTGGCGCGACGGCGACGATGCTTTTGAGCGCGCTCTGGTTGCTGGTCGCCTCGGCCTCTCTCGGCTTATTTTCGGCACCGACCGCGGAGGCTTCCGTGTGGCGCAGGCTTGGCCGAGGCATTGGCGCTGCCTTCGCTATCTGGGCTGCAGTGCTGCTGGTCGGGTTGGCGGCAGGCTCCTCCGATCCGCTGCGTCCGCTTGCCGTGCTGGCGGCGCGTGGCGGGGAAGCGGGTGTCGCGAGCGCGTCGAATAAGCCGGACAGCGCGCCGCAGGGCGATCTGACGTTCGCTCCAGTTCGCTCATCGAATGAACTCGACCAGGCCGTCAAATCGGCTGCACAGCCCGCCATGCTCGATTTTTACGCGGACTGGTGCGTGAGCTGCAAGGAAATGGAGAAATTCACCTTCAGTGACCCGCGTGTTCAGGCGAAATTGACGCAGATGAACCTGTTGCGCGCCGATGTGACCGCGAACAACACCGCCGATCAAGCGCTGCTCAAGCGCTTCAGCCTGTTCGGGCCGCCCGGGATTATCTTTTTCGATCAGCGTGGCAAGGAAGTGCTGCGCGTCGTGGGATATGAGTCGGCGGATAAATTCTTGCGCAGTCTGGATCGGGCGAGTGCGCCCGGCGCGTAACGGGTAGCAGTCGGTCTATCGCGGCGTCGGTGGCGCCCGCGACGATCGACGGCCAATCAACCATCGCGATGTCGATCAGTAACCTCAGGGAACCGATGCATGGTCAGGCGGCACTTCCATGCAACTGGGAGTCGCGCGCGAAGCGCAGCGCCCGCAGCTGAATGTCGAGCGCAAGCCGATCATGACCGAAACAGACCAACCGCGAACGCTTGAACAAAAAAACGGAGGCACGACACACAAGTCGTCCTCCGTTCATTACAACACCCGAGTTGCCCCGCAAGGCGGCTCGTCGAGTCACTTCTGCGAACGCAAGATCCGCGCGGCATCCAATGCGAAATAGGTCAGCACCCCGTCGGCACCCGCCCGCTTGAACGCCAGCAGCGATTCCATCATCGCCTTGTCGTGATCGAGCCAGCCGTTCTGCGCGGCCGCTTTCAGCATCGCGTACTCGCCGCTCACCTGATACACATACGTCGGAAACTGGAACTCGTCCTTCACGCGACGCACGATGTCCAGATACGGCATGCCCGGCTTGACCATCACCATGTCCGCGCCTTCGTTGATGTCCGCTTGCACTTCGCGCAGCGCCTCATTCGAATTGGCCGGATCCATCTGATAGGTCATCTTGTTGCTTTTGCCGAGGTTCGTCGCGGAGCCGACGGCGTCGCGGAACGGGCCGTAGAAGGCCGACGCGAACTTGGCCGCATAAGCCATGATCCGTGTGTGGACATGGCCTTCACTCTCGAACATTTCGCGGATCGCGCCGATGCGGCCGTCCATCATGTCCGAAGGCGCGACGATATCGACGCCCGCTTCAGCCTGCGCACGCGCCTGTTCGACCAGAATCTCGACGGTCTCGTCGTTGATCACGTAGCCGGCTTCGTCGAGCACGCCGTCCTGGCCGTGGCTCGTGTACGGGTCGAGCGCCACATCGGTGAGCACGCCCAGCTCGGGGAAATTCTTCTTCAGTTCGCGAACCGCGCGCGGAATCAAACCGGCGGGGTTGGTCGCTTCGCGACCATCGGGAGTTTTCAGCGATGGTTCGATCGCCGGAAACAGCGACAGCACGGGCACGCCCAGTTCGACACACTGTTCAGCCACGCCCATCAGCAGATCGACCGACACGCGTTCGACGCCCGGCATGGACGGAACGGCTTGCCGCACGTTGCTGCCTTCGACGATAAAGACCGGATAAATCAGATCGTTGGTGGTGAGGATGTTTTCCCGCATCAGACGGCGCGAGAAGTCGTCGCGGCGCATGCGGCGCGGACGGTGGTGCGGATAGAAGCTCATAACGGATCGAGGAAACGTGGATGTGTGGAGGGGACAAATAACGCCTGCCTGCGCTCCCGGAAACTTTTCGAGACAATGGTATATCATACCGATCGAGCAAGGCGCCTTGCGCTGACCTCCCCGCTTCTCCTCCCTGAGCGGGTGCCTGTCGTTTTTTTCGATTAGGCTGTTTGACCCGCCGTTAAAGCGGCGGGTTTTTTTATGGGCGGCCGGAATAGCGTTTTTTGCCCTCGCCGGCGACGCTCGCCTCGCTTACTGAGCGGCGTCCGTTTCGCCTTTGTCACTGGGGATCAGCCAGCTTTCAATCAGCTCGTGTGCTTCGTCGATGCCGACGCGTTTGAGCGCGGAGAACAGCTGGGCGGTCAGTTCGCCCTGATAGCCGGCGGTGCGGTACTCAGCCAGACCTTTCTGCGTCGCACGCAATGCGTTGACGCTTTCCTGGCGGGTCAATTTGTCGCACTTGGTCAGCAGCGTGTGGATCGGCTTGCCGGTCGGCGCGAACCACTCGATCATGCGGCGATCCAGATCCGTCAACGGGCGGCGCGAGTCCATCATCAGGATCATGCCGCGCAGCTGCGAGCGCGTTTGCAGATAGGTGGACAGCAGCGCTTCCCAGTGCGCCTTGGCGGCGCCCGGCACTTCCGCGTAGCCGTAACCGGGCAGATCGACCAGATGCGCGGTCGGCTCATCCGCCTTACCCACCGAAAAGTAATTGATATGCTGCGTGCGTCCCGGCGTCTTGCTGGCGAAGGCCAAGCGCTTCTGATTGCACAGAATATTGATGGCCGTCGACTTGCCCGCGTTCGAGCGCCCCGCAAAGCAGATCTCGGGTTGCGAAGTCGCCGGCAGATCACGCAAGTGATTGACCGTCGTGAAAAAGCGGGATTGGTGGAGCAGGAAGGACATGATCAGGCCGAGATTCGAGACGCCGGGGAACCCGGAGTGGGGACGGGTCAAGCCCGACTGGCGTCTTAGCGATTAGCGAGTTATTGTACAATACGATGGTTTACTGAAAACCTGAGGGGGCCAGCCCACGTGCCTTGGCGGCTCCTGGCGGTCACTCGGTCGCCGTCGTGTTTTGCAAAACCTTCAAGAAAACGCCGGACCTGGCGCGCAGCGGCAGGTCCAGGAGCTCTCTAAAAATCCCACAAGACGAGACAGGGTGTGCGAATGAATCGACTGAGCAAGACTCTGATGGTGCTTCATGTAGCGGCAGGTCTTTCAGGTTTGGCAATTCAGGCACGAGCAGCAGAACCGGCAAAGCCGGACGTCAATCGGGGGCAGGCAATCGCGGTGCAGGTATGCGCGTCATGTCACGGGGCAGACGGCAATAGCGCTGGCGGCGCATACCCGAAGCTGGCGGGCCAGCACCCTGAGTATCTCGTCAAGCAGCTCAAGGACTTCAAGACCCAGCCGGGCGCCAAGCAGCCAGCGCGCAACAATGCGATCATGGCGGGCATGGCGGCAGCGTTGTCTGATCAGGACATGGTCAACGTTGCGGCGTATTTTGCGGCGCAGACCCCGAAGCCAGGCTACGCGCACAACAAAGACACCGTTCCGCTCGGCCAGAAGATTTATCGCGGCGGGATCGCCGACAAGGGCGTGCCGGCGTGCGCGAGCTGTCACGGGCCGACCGGTCAAGGGATTCCGTCGCAGTATCCGCGGCTCTCGGGGCAGTGGTCGGAATACACGGTGGCGCAGTTGCTGGCGTTCACGCAAGGTCCGGGCGCGCGTAACAACAACGAGCCGATGCATGCGATCGCAACGCGTCTGTCGGATAGTGAGATCAAGGCAGTAGCCGATTACATCGCGGGCTTGCACTAGGATCGAGTGCCTCCAAACTTGGCGCTTTGCGCCAAGTCTTCCCGCGGGGGCGTGAGAAAATCTGGGGCGGCCCGGCGTTTTCTCACAAGTCGGCACGCAAGTGCAACCGGCCCGGCGAGGTCGGTACAAAACAAGAAAAGGGTGAGGGTGTCGTGCCTACGACAGCCCTTCACCCTTTTTTGCTGTTCAGTCGGAGTATGAATGAGCGTCACCACGTCGGGTTTGCAGTCGAAGTCGAGCAATCGGGTCATGCGCAGCGTCCTCGAAGTCTTGAGTTCGATGCGGTTTGCCATTTCGTTGCTCGTGATTCTGTCGATCGCCAGCATCATCGGTACCGTCCTCACGCAGGACGATCCGTATCCCAATTACGTCAATCAGTTCGGCCCGTTCTGGGCGGACATCTTCCGCTCGCTGAGCCTGTACACCGTGTACAGCTCGTGGTGGTTCATGCTGATTCTCGGCTTCCTGATGGTGTCGGTGTCGCTGTGCGTGATACGCAATGCGCCCAAAATGATCGCCGACGTAAAGAGCTGGAAGGACAAGGTTCGCGAAGGGAGCCTGCGCGCGTTCCATCACAAGGGCGAATTCGCGGTGCACGGCTCCCGCGCGCAGACCGCGGCGTTGCTCGCGAGGCTCTCCGCGAAGCTCGGCTACAAGTTCGTCACCCGTGAGTCCGACGGCGCGACCTTGATCGCCGCCAAGCGCGGCGCGTTGACCAAGTTCGGCTACATCTCTGCTCACCTCGCGATCGTGGTGATCTGCCTCGGCGGTCTGCTCGACAGCAATCTGCCGATCAAGCTGCAAATGTGGCTGTTCGACAAGTCGCCGATCCGCGCCAACACGGTGATCAACGACATCACGCCGGATCATCGCCTGTCGCAGACGAACCCGACGTTCCGCGGCTATGCATGGGTGCCGGAAGGTCAGCACGTGTCCACGGCGATTCTCAACCAGCCCGACGGCTCGCTGATCCAGGATCTGCCGTTTTCGATCGAACTGAACAAGTTCATCGTCGATTACTACTCGACGGGCATGCCGAAGCTGTTTGCGAGCGATATCGTCGTGGTCGACCACAAGACGGGCGCGCGCGTGCCCGCACGCGTCGAAGTGAACAAGCCGTTCACATACGACGGCGTGTCGATCTATCAGTCGAGCTTCCAGGACGGCGGCTCGCAGATGCAGATGACCGCCTACCCGATGAGCGGCGCAAGCGCGAAAACCGCGCCGTTCGGCGGGACGATCGGCGGCAACGCGCCGTTGAGCACGGCCACGCCGCTCGCCGACGGCCAGACGGTCGAATTCACGGATTTCCGCGCGATCAACGTCGAAAACATCCAGAACGGCAGCGGCCAGACCGATGCCCGCGGCGTCGCGGCGCACCGTACGCTCAAAGAAGCGTTCGACGAGCGCCTCGGCTCCGGCGCGAAGACCTCGAAGCCGCTCGATCTGCACAACGTCGGCCCGTCGGTGCAATACAAGGTGCGCGACAAAGACGGCCAGGCGCGCGAGTACAACAACTACATGCTGCCGGTCGACGTGTCGGGCGAAAAGATGTTCCTCGCCGGCATGCGCGTGAACCCGGACGATCCGTTTCGCTACCTGCGCATTCCCGCCGACACTGGCGGCACCGTCAAGGAATGGATGAACCTGCGCGCCGCGCTGGAAGATCCGGCCATGCGCGCTTCGGCGGCGCACAGTTTCGCGCTGCGCTCGGTGCCTGGCTCGAATGCCGAACTGCAACAGCATCTGGAAGAAAGCGCGCTGCGCGTGCTGACCCTTTTTGCAGGCGCGGACAACAGCATCAAGATGCCGAACGGCCAGACGGTCGGCGGCTTCCAGGCGATCGCCGGTTTTATCGACCATTCGGTGCCGAAGGGCGAGCAGGAAAAGGCCGCCGGTCTGCTGCTGCGCATGCTGGAAGGCTCGACATGGGACCTGTATCAACTGTCCCGCCAGCAGCTCGGCGAGCCCCAGGCGACGGCCAATGCGGACGCCAGCCGTTTCATCCAAAGCTCGATCAACGCGATATCCGACAGCTTTTTGTATGGATCGCCGGTCTACTTGCAACTCGACTCATTCAAGCAGGTGCAAGCTTCGGTATTTCAGTTGACGCGCGCGCCGGGCAAAAAAGTCGTGTATCTTGGCAGCCTGCTCCTCGTGTTGGGCATCTTTTCGATGTTCTACGTCCGCGAACGGCGCCTCTGGTTCTGGCTCAAAGACACCGAGCACGGCACGAATGTCGTGATGGCAATGTCGAGCGCGCGCAAGACGCTCGACTTCGAGAAAGAGTTCGTTCAGACGCGCGACGCGGTAGGCGCCGCACTGGGCGCCAAACTCGTTGACGCACCCGACGCCTCCGCTCAATCCGGCAACGCCAGCGCGCCGTCCGCAAGCTCACAAGATTCGACCCGGTAAGATCATGGACTTGACTCAGGTTTCCCAATCTCCCTCTTCGCGGCCCCAAAAGGCGCTGGCAGGCGAGTCGCTCAACATCGGCGAGTACGACGAACGGCCGTTCCTGAAACGGCTCGGCATCGTCGACTGGCTGTTTGCACTCGCGATGGTCGCGGGCGCGGGTTTCGCGCTGTCGCGCTATCACCCGTTCATGAATTACTACGACAAGCTGGTGCTCTGCTGCGCCGTGCCGGTTTTCGTGGTGCTCGGCTGGCGCTGGAAACCGGTGCGTCCGCTGATGGTGGGCATCGCGGCGCTGTCGCTGCTGGCCATTCAGATTTATCACGGCGACCTCAGCCGCGCGGATAACGCTTTCTTCCTCAAATATTTCCTGTCGAGCCAGTCCGCGATTCTGTGGATGAGCGCGCTCTTCGTGTTCGCCACGGTGTTCTACTGGATCGGCCTGCTGTCGCGCTCGCCGACCGGCGCCGCGATCGGCTCGAAAATGACGTGGGCGGCCGTGGTGATGGGCTTTGTCGGCCTGATGGTGCGCTGGTACGAGTCGTACCTGATCGGCGCGGATGTCGGCCATATTCCTATTTCGAACCTGTACGAAGTGTTCGTGCTGTTCAGCCTGATCACCGCGCTGTTCTATCTGTACTACGAGCAGCACTACAACACCCGCGCGCTCGGCGCGTTCGTGCTGCTGGTGATCAGCGCCGCAGTCGGCTTCCTGATGTGGTATTCGGTGGCGCGCGACGCGCAGCAGATCCAGCCGCTGGTTCCCGCGCTGCAAAGCTGGTGGATGAAGATTCACGTGCCGGCGAACTTCATCGGGTACGGCAGCTTCGCGCTGTCGGCCATGGTGGGTGTCGCGTATCTGGCGAAAGAGCGCGGCGTACTGGCCGATCGCCTGCCGGCGCTCGAAGTGCTCGACGACGTGATGTACAAGTCGATCGCCGTCGGTTTCGCGTTTTTCACGATCGCCACGATTCTCGGCGCGCTGTGGGCCGCTGAAGCGTGGGGCGGCTACTGGAGTTGGGACCCGAAGGAAACGTGGGCGCTGATCGTCTGGCTGAACTATGCCGCCTGGCTGCACATGCGTCTGATGAAGGGCCTGCGCGGCGCGGTCGCGGCATGGTGGGCGCTGACCGGCCTGCTGGTGACGACTTTCGCCTTCCTCGGCGTCAACATGTTCCTGTCGGGCCTGCATAGCTACGGCAAGCTGTAATATCTGCCGCGCTGAACCGACTTAAAGCCGCCGTGTGCTTCGCACCGGCGGCTTTTTTATGGCCGATGGAATATCCACTGCATCCAAAGTGTTCGCCCTCACAGTACCTTTAGACGGCTGGACGGACGAGCGATCATCAACATGGCCCCTTGAGATGCATTGACCGATGGGCCGGCAAGGAGCAGCACGATGTGGATCAAACGTAGCGACAGAATTCTACTCAGCGGCGACGACATTGCGCGCAGCGAAATCACGCCGCAACATGTTTTTCAGAACCGGCGGCGCGTGTTGCAGGCGGCCGGCGCGGCGGCGCTCGGCAGTCTGATCGGGGTGAATGGCGAGGCGCTGGCGGCTTACACGTCGCCGGATCCGAAGGCGCAGAAGCTGGCGGCGAAGACCAACGCCAAGTTCGTCGCGCTCGACAAAATCACGCCTTACAAGGACATCACCACGTACAACAACTTCTACGAGTTCGGCACCGACAAAGCCGATCCCGCGCATAACGCCGGGACGCTGCGGCCGCATCCGTGGAAGGTGAGCGTCGAGGGTGAGATCAAGAATCCCAAGGTCTACGATATCGACGAATTGCTCAAGCTCGCGCCGCTCGAAGAGCGCGTGTACAGAATGCGCTGCGTCGAAGGCTGGTCGATGGTGATTCCGTGGATCGGCGTGCCGCTCGCGGAATTGATCAAGCGCGTGCAACCGACGGGCAACGCAAAGTACGTACAGTTCATCACGCTGGCCGATCCGTCGCAAATGCCCGGACTGTCGACGCCCGTACTCGATTGGCCATACTCCGAAGGGCTGCGCATGGACGAAGCGATGAATCCGCTGACGTTGCTGACGATGGGCCTCTACGGCCAGGTGTTGCCTAATCAGAACGGCGCGCCGGTGCGCGTCGTGGTGCCGTGGAAATACGGCTTCAAGAGCGCGAAGTCGCTGGTGAAGATCCGCTTCCTCGACAAGCAGCCGCCGACCAGTTGGAATACGTATGCATCGAACGAATACGGGTTTTACTCGAACGTGAATCCGAACGTCGATCATCCGCGCTGGAGTCAGGCGACGGAGCGTCGCATCGGCGAAGATGGTTTCTTCACGCCCAAGCGCAAGACGTTGATGTTCAACGGCTACGGCGAACAGGTCGCATCGCTCTATCAGGGCATGGACCTGAAGAAGAATTTCTGAGCGGCGTGAACATGGCTTCCTCTGAGACGCAATCCGCTACGCAGACCGAGCGCAAAGCGCAGCGCGCGCAGTCGTCCGCGACAACGACGACGGCAAGGCGGCCCGCATCCGGCGCGCGCTGGATCGTGCCGGCCAAGATCGCGGTATTCATCGCCGCGTGGTATCCGCTCGCGCGTATCGTGCTTTTCGGCGTGACTGACCGGCTGGGCGCAAATCCGATCGAGTTCATCACGCGCTCGACCGGTCTCTGGACGCTCGTCTTCCTCTGCATCACGCTTGCTGTGACGCCATTGCGCAGACTCACCGGCGTTGCCGCGCTCGTGCGTTTTCGCCGCATGCTCGGGCTCTATGCGTTCTTCTACGCGACGCTGCATTTCACCACTTATCTCTGGTTCGACAAGTGGTTCGATGTCGCCGCGATCATCAAGGACATCGGCAAGCGGCCGTTCATCACGGTGGGCTTCGCGGCGTTCGTGTTGCTGATCGCATTGGCCGTAACGTCGCCGCGCGCGATGGTGCGCAAACTGGGGCGCCGCTGGCAGATGCTGCATCGGTCCATTTATGCGATCGGCGCGCTCGCGATCCTGCACTTCTGGTGGATGAAGGCCGGCAAACACGATCTGATCCTGCCGAAGATTTACGGCGCGATCATGGTGGCGTTGCTTGGTTGGCGGTTGATCGTGTGGCTGCGTGACAGGAAGATGCGCTGACGGACCTCGGTCCGCCTCGCGTCGTAAACAGAAAAAGGCGATGCCACAGCGGCATCGCCTTTTTGCTGTTGGCTCAACTACTGAAGGTTATGCCGGCAGAATGGTTTCGCCCGCAAACAGCTGCTTCACCTCTTCGCGTGCGCGCACCACGTGCACCTGTGTACCATCCACCATCACCTCAGCCGCGCGCGGACGTGTGTTGTAGTTCGAGCTCATCACGAAGCCATACGCGCCGGCCGAACGAATCGCGAGCAGATCGCCCGGTTCAACAGACAGCAGACGCTCACGTCCAAGCCAGTCGCCACTTTCGCAAACCGGACCGACCACGTCGTACACGTGAGCCGGTACGTCGCGCTTCACGACCGGATCGATCGCGTGATACGCCTCGTACATGGCCGGGCGGGCGAGATCGGTCATGGCTGCGTCGACGATAGCAAAATTCTTTTCCGCGCCCGGCTTGAGAAACTCGACGCGTGTGAGCAGCATGCCGGCGTTGCCGACCAGCGAACGGCCCGGCTCGAAATACACTTCACGGTGGCCGTGACCGCGCGCTTCGATGCGATCGAGCACGGTGCGCACGAACTCGCCGATTTCCGGCGGCGTTTCATCGTCGTACGTGATGCCGAGACCGCCGCCCACGTCGATGTGACGAATCTTCACGCCGTCCTGCTCGATCTGCTCGACCAGTTCCAGAACCTTGTCGACGGCGTCGAGATACGGCGCGACTTCTGTGATCTGCGAGCCGATATGGCAGTCGATGCCGACCACCTCGAGATTCGCCATAGCCGCGGCCGCCTGATACGTGGCGCGCGCGTCTTCGAACGCGACGCCGAACTTGTTCGACTTCAAGCCCGTGGAAATATACGGATGCGTCTTCGCGTCAACGTCCGGATTCACGCGCAGCGAGACGGGCGCCTTCTTGCCCATTGCCGCGGCAACCGCATTCAGGCGGTCCAGCTCGGGAATCGATTCGACGTTGAAGCATTTCACGCCGGCCGCGAGTGCGTCGCGCATTTCGTCCGCGTGCTTGCCGACGCCGGAAAACACGGTGTTTTCCGCTCTGCCGCCAGCGGCCAGCACGCGCGCCAGTTCACCGCCCGACACGATGTCGAAGCCGGCGCCGAGGCGCGCGAACACGTTCAACACCGCGAGATTGCTATTGGCCTTCACGGCCACATGAACGCTCGCGCGACGGCCGGCGCAAGCGCCTGCGTAAGCGTTCCACGCCTCGGTCAGCGCGGCGCGCGAGTACACGTACAGCGGCGTGCCGAACTGCTCGGCGAGGGAGACGGCGGACACGCCTTCGGCGTGCAGCACGCCATCGACGTAGTCAAATGCGGATCGAATCATGCGAAAGTCTTATTGAACAGGTGTGGCGGCAGAAGCAGGCAGCGGAGCCGCCGTGGCGGATGCAGCGGAGGCGGGCGGCGCGGCGAGTTCGTTTTCCGGCGCCAACGAAAGCGGCGTGCCGGAGGTATCCGGGACGGTGCTCATGTCGGTGGATGTAGTCGACGCGGGTTGTGCGACGCCAGGCGTTTGCGTGCGATCGGTCGGCTTGGCCGGTAGCGGCGGCACGGTGGGCAAATAGAGCGAACCGCGTTGTCCGCAGCCGGCAAGTGCACAACCTGCGAGAATGGCTAAAACCGCTACAATCGCGCGGCCGGGCGCCGCCGCGCGCATCCGAGATACGACTCGCATGACTGTCCCTGAATAAATAATCGATGGAGTTTAGCATGTCCGATAGTGAATACCTGACCCGCGCGGAAGCCGCGCTAGCCGCCATCGAACGCGCGCTCGACGACACGGATGCCGACATCGAACTGGAGCGCAGCGGCAACGTCCTGACCCTCGAATTCGAGAACCGCACGAAGATTATCGTCAACCTTCAGCCGCCCATGAGCGAGATCTGGATCGCCGCGAAAGCGGGCGGTTTCCACTTCCGTTTCGTCGATGGCGAATGGCGTGATACGCGCAGCGGCACCGAGTTTTTCGCTGCCTTGTCGGAGTACGCAACGCAGCAGGCCGGCGAGCCGGTTCACTTCAAAGCGTAAGATCCGCCGATCGGGCGAGCGCCGCCAAAGCGGCCGAATCGATTCGCCCTGATCGCACAAAGCAAATGGCCGCGCATTTAGCGCGGCCATTTGCTTTTCTGCTGGACTGTGTAAGCGCGGGCGTCAGTGTCCGCGGAACAGATTCATGATGTCCTGCTTCTCCTGCTCGCCGACCTGCTCAGGCGCGGCGGCCGACGCAGCGCTCGACTGCGCATCCAGTGTCGCCTGACTGACGCCGACCGTGGCAACGAAACCATTCCCCGGCGTGAAGTCGTCGAAATAAAGCTCCGAGCCGATTTCCGTGACGTCGTCGGGCTTCGGCATCTTGTACTCCGGCACACCCTTCAGCGCGCGACCCATGTATTCGACCCACACCGGCAACGCGAGGCCGCCACCGGTTTCCTTGTCGCCGAGACTGCGCGGGTTGTCGTAGCCGATCCACGCAATCGCAGTGAGGGTGTGCTGATAACCGGCGAACCACGCGTCGCGCGAATCGTTGGTCGTGCCCGTTTTGCCGGCGAGATCGGTGCGCTTCAAGACGTTGGTCTTGGCGCCCGTGCCGCGTTGCGCGACGCTTTGCAGCAGGCTGTTCATCACGTACGCATTGCGCGGCTCGATCGCGTGCGGCGCGCTCTGCGCGGCGACCAGCGGTTGCGCATGGGCGACCACCATGCCGCGCTGATCCGTGACTTCGGCGATCAGATACGGATTGATCCGATAGCCGCCGTTGGCGAACACCGAGAACGCACCCGCCATCTGCAACGGCGTGACGAGACCGGCGCCCAGCGCCATCGGCAGATAAGCCGGGTGACGATCCGCGTCGAAGCCGAAACGCGTGATGTACTGCTGCGCGTACTTCGTGCCGATCTGGTTCAGGATACGAATCGACACCAGGTTCTTCGAGCGCTGTAACGCGGTGCGCATGGTCATCGGGCCGTCGAAGCCGCCGCCGTAGTTCTTCGGTTCCCACGCCTGGCCGCCCGTTTCAGCGGCACTGAAAAAGAGCGGCGCGTCATTGATGATGGTCGCCGGTCCGAGTCCTTTTTCGAGCGACGCCGAATAGATAAACGGTTTGAAACTCGACCCCGGCTGACGCCACGCCTGCGTGACGTGATTGAACTTGTTCTTGTTGAAGTCGAAACCGCCGACCAGCGCGCGGATCGCGCCATCTTGCGGGATCACCGAAACGAACGCGCCCTCCACTTGCGGCAATTGCGTGATCGACCAGTTGCCATCGTCGTTCTTGACGAGCCGGATGATCGCGCCGGGCCGCACGCGTTGATTCGGCTGCGCGCGCGGACCGAGCGCGAACTGCGCGAAGCGCAGGCCGTCGCCCTGGATCGTCGCGACATTGCCGTCGATGAAAGCAGCCTGCACCTGCTTCGGACTCGCCGCGGTGACCACGGCGGCAATGATCTCGCCGTTGTCCGGGTGTTCGAGCAGCGCGTCGTCGATGGCCTGCTCGCGGTCGTCGGCGTCTGACGGCAGATCGATGAACGCCTCCGGACCGCGATAGCCGTGACGCCGTTCGTAGTCCATCAGACCTTTGCGCAGCGCGCGGTATGCGACGTCCTGATCGGCAGAATCGATCGTGGTCACCACGTTCAGGCCGCGCGTATAGGCTTCCTCACGATACTGCGCGTACATCATCTGACGCACCATTTCCGCGACGTACTCCGCGTGCACGCTGAATTCCTTGCCCGCGCCCTTGACCACGAGCGGCTGCTTGCTCGCTTCGTCGTATTGTTCCTGCGTGATGTAGTGCAACTCGTACATGCGCTGCAGGATGTACTCCTGACGCACCTTCGCACGCTTCGGATTGACGACCGGGTTATACGCTGACGGCGCCTTCGGCAAGCCGGCCAGCATGGCCGATTCCGCCAACGTCAGTTCCTTCAGGTCCTTGCCGAAATATACGCGCGCCGCGCTCGCAAACCCGTAGGCGCGCTGACCGAGATAGATCTGATTCATGTACACCTCGAGAATCTGATCCTTGGACAGCTTCGACTCGATCTTGTACGCGAGCAGCATCTCGTAGATCTTGCGCGTGTAGGTCTTTTCACTCGAGAGGAAGAAGTTGCGCGCCACCTGCATGGTGATCGTGCTTGCGCCCTGCGTGGCGTGGCCGTTGGTCAGCGCGACGAAGCCCGCGCGCGCAATGCCCGTGAGGTCGACGCCGCCGTGATCGTAGAAGCGCGCGTCTTCGATGGCGAGGATCGCCTTCTTCAGACTATCGGGCACATCCTGAATATGGACGATGTCGCGCCGTTCCTCGCCGAATTCGCCGATCAGCACATGGTCGGCCGTATAGATGCGCAGCGGCACCTTCGGCCGGTAGTCGGTCAACGCATCGAGCGACGGCAGGTTGGGCGTGGCGACGACGAGCGCATAGCCGAGCACCAGCAGCACGCACAGAATGCCTGCGACGATCAGACCCACGAAGCCCAGGATGAGCTTCAGCCACAACGGGCGTTTGCGCTTTTTAGGCGCGGGCGGCGGGGACGTAGAAGACGTGGATTGCATGTAGGCACCAAAAAAGCAGTCCCGCGATTATAGCCGCCTCGCTTTTCAGCTTTCGGCATGCTTACTGACACTTCTTGACAAGTCTGCGCGCCGCACGGGAATGACTTCACTGTAGTCGCTTTGATGGCGTACAGGTCGTGCGTTGCTCAACGTTAGCCGTTTGGCTGAGTGTCGCGCGGCGGCGCGGCTACGCACAATTCTTCCTCATCACTTGCGTTCGAATGGTTCGTCGCGTGAGTCAGAGGGAGGGCGTCATGGCGTTGAGAAGATCTTGGCTTCAGGCAGTGCAACCGGGTGCGCAGCGTTTTGCTGCGGGGATCGATGTTGGCTCGCAGACCGTGCGTCTGGTCGTGCTGAGTCAGCGCGCGCGCTCGCGAGGCGCGCTGCATATCGAATACGCGAGCACGGTCCCGCTTGTCGCCGGTGCGATGGCCGGCAGCGAAATCGCCGACCGCCACGCGGTGGCGCGTGCGTTGCGCGACGCGTTCGCCGATCTGCCGCATGCATGCGCGACGCAGGCCTTGCGGTGCGCGATGGCGCTGCCCGCATCGGCCACCATGACCACCACTGTGCCGCTCACGCGGCTTGCCGCGCAGAGCGGCTGTTCGGAAGACGGCGGGCATCAACTGGCTGAACTGGAGCCGGCGGTGATGAGCGAAGTCGAGCGCATCGCGGGCCTCGAGCGGCATGCGCTCGCTGTCGACTGGTATCTCGACGAAGCGTATGCGCCGGTCCGCTCCGTGACCATCGCCGCCACCGCGCGGCAACATCTCGAAGCGCGAATCGAATGCGCGGCGATTGCCGGCATCTCGCTCACGGCCATCGACGGCGAGCCGCATGCGGCGTTGCGCGCCATGCGCTACGCGGCGAGTTACGAGCTCGATCCGCACGAGCCCTATGTCGCGTTGTGGATCGGCACGGACGGCGTGTATGGCTGGCGCATCGTGGACGACATCGTCGCCCGCGAAATGCGCTACCCGGCGCCGGAACACACCGACCTCGCCGATGCGTTGCGGGATCTGGCGCACGGCCCGGAACTCGATTGCGCGTTGGTGAGCGGCGAGGTGGATCTGCTCGGCGGCGTGGGTTTCTCGACTGCGGATATCGCGGACGTATTGGGCTGCTCGGTGCTGCCGTTCCAATGCGCGACGCTCGGCGGCTT
The DNA here is from genome assembly GCF_000020125.1 of Paraburkholderia phytofirmans PsJN. Taxonomy (NCBI): domain Bacteria; kingdom Pseudomonadati; phylum Pseudomonadota; class Betaproteobacteria; order Burkholderiales; family Burkholderiaceae; genus Paraburkholderia; species Paraburkholderia phytofirmans. The sequence goes on along the minus strand of NC_010681.1, from coordinate 4,043,911 downwards.
CGCTCGACCCCTGGACGATTCGCTGTTGCTCGAACCGTCAGGCGCGGTCGCATTCGGACTTGCGTTGCGCGGGGTGCTCGAATGACGGGCGGCCTGTTGCATGCCACGGCCTCGAACACGCGAGCGCCGGAACGCGGCGCGTGCTTCGCGCGATCCAGGCTCGGCGGTTTCAATCTGCTGCCTTATCGCCAACGCGACGCGAGGCTCGCGCGCCGGCGGCGCGTGCTCGAATGGATAGCGGCGGTCTGCGCCGGTTTGGCCGCCATCTTCGTGTTGGGCGCGTGGCAGGCAATCGAGAGCGCGCGGTTCGAGGCACAGCGCGTGGCGGTCGAACACACGTTCACGCAGCTATCGGCGCCGCTCGCCGAGCACAGCACGTTGCTGCGCGCGCGAGACGAACAGCGGCAGAACGGCGCCCGCGCGAAAAGCCTGTCGGAACCGCTCGTACACCTACGCGATCTGCTCGACGCGTTGAGTTTCGAACCGGGCGACGGCGTAGTGCTGCAGCAGTTGCGTCAGCGCGAAGACGAGACCGAGTTGCTGGCGACGTCGCGTGGGCATCTCGCTTCGGCCGAGTGGCTCAAGCGCTTGAGTGCGATCCGTGGCGTGAAGGGGGCGGAAGTGAGCGACCTGCATCGTTCGGTCCCGCGCAGCGGCGCGGTTGCACAGGCGAGCCTTGGCGGTCCGATCGAATTCGGCGCGCATCTGCGTTGGAACGAGCCGGCGCAAAAAGCGGCTCGCCTGGCTGGGTCCGCCACGCAGCGTCCTGTGAAGTCTGAACAATCAAGAGGTGCGAAATGAGTACGATCTTTGTCGAGTTCGGCGGCGCGGCAAACGCGCGGCTTTTTCTTTCCCATTGGATGAAGCGCGTGCGCGTGCCGCTCGGTGCATGGAGCCGGCGCCGCCGCTGGCTGGTCGCGTTGATGATTGCCGTCGTGGTGTTCGGTTTGAGCGCGCATGGCTGGGTGGTGGCCGATCTCGGTGGCGTCGAAGCGAGCCGTGCGGCGTTGGAGGCCAGTCGCTTGCGTCTTGCGAACGCGCGGCTTGCGCTTGCGCAACTGCCTGCGCTGCGCCGCGAAGCTGCGGCCATGCCGGTCGCTGCTTCGACTGCGCGTCCATTAGGGCCGTGGAGTTCCGCCGACGACGTCCGCGTCGTCTCCGAACTGGCTGCGCAAAATAACGTCGCGTTGCTGGCGGTGGAACCCGGCGCAGTGAGCGGCGCGGGCGTCGAGAGTATGCGTCCGCTGCAACTGACGGCGCGCACGGACTTCGTTCACCTGATGGCATTTCTGCGCGGACTGTCCGATCTGCCGGTGCTGATCGTACCCGTCGATGTGACCGTCAAGCGGGATGTCGCGGCGTTGTCGGTGAGCGCCACGCTGCGCGTGTTCGACGCGCTGCGGCCGGCATCGTTGGCAAACTCTGTGGAGGCACTCGATGACGACAGCGTCGATTCGGACGACGACGAAGAGGTTGTCTTCTTCGATCCGTTTTCGCAGCCGCAGATGCAGGCCGCCGGCGATTCGCCCGATGGCTCGCCACTGCGTCTGGTCGGATTGCTGAGCGATCGCACGCGTGGATTGGCGGTGCTCGATACGCCGGACGGCGTGACGAGCGTCAAACCCGGGGAGCGGATCGGCGCCGAGCGCGTCACGAAGCTGGACGCGTCTGGCATTACGCTCGCAAGGGATGGCGCGACACGCACGCTGGCGCTGACGGAGGCTTCCTGATGAGACTGGCGAAGCTATTTTCTATTGCCGTGTCGAGTGCCGATACACGTGTGTCGCCTCGTCTGATAGTCGGTCTCAGCCTGTGTTTTGGCGCGGCGCTGGGCGCCGGCGTCACGCGGGCGTCGACTCCACCGTTGCCGCCGTTGCCCGCCTACATGCCGTTCGACGACGCGGTATCGCCACGCGATGCTTCGTACAACGGCACACCGCCGCTGCCGCGCGACGTTTCCGCGGAGGAGGTGCCCAATCCGTTTCGTCAGGATTCCGCAGACGATCGCGACGCGTCGCGTATGAGCAGCGCGACAGCGGCGAATACTCGCACGGACGAACCTGCCGCCGATGATGCCGAGGGCTTGCTGCAGTTACAGTCGCAGTCGCGAAGGCAATCCATCACTCCAACTCGCGAGGACCCCGACGCCGATTTCGACGGCTCCGTGCCGCTGCGAAGACAGTTCGCTGCGTCGGCTCGCGCCGATGCGACCGGCACCGCCGCGCTCGAAGGTCCGCCGGTGCCGCTGCCGCCGCTCGCGCGCCTGAGCAACGCGCCACGCAGCGCCGCCGACGCGGTCCTCGCCCCCGACGACAAACCGATCTCGCTGAATTTCCAGCGTGCCGAACTCGGCGCCGTCCTCAGTGCGTTCGCCCGATTCACCGGGCTGAACATCGTTGCGAGCGAGAGAGTGCGCGGCGCCGTCTCGTTGCGGCTCGACAAGGTGCCATGGCGCACCGCGTTCGACACCCTTCTGGACGTCAACGGGCTCGCGATGGAGCGCCACGGCAACGTGATCTGGGTCGCGCCGATCGCGGATCTGGCCGCGCGCGAACGGCAGCGCTTCGAAGCGCACGCCCGGGCCGCCGATCTCGAACCGCTCGCGAGCCGCACTTTCGAACTGCACTACGCGCACGCCGAAGACGTCAGGCGTCTGCTGACCGGTTCGGGCGCCCAGCGCGTGTTGTCCAAGCGTGGTGCCGCGACTGCCGATCCGCGCACCAATCTGCTGTTCGTGACCGATCTCGAAGGGCGCCTCGCGCAGATAGCCGCGCTGCTAGCTTCCGTCGACCGGCCCACGCGCCAGGTGTTGATCGAAGCGCGTATCGTCGAGGGCGAACATGGGTTTTCGCGCAATCTCGGCGTGAAGCTCTCCATGGCGGCCACCAACGCCGACGGCACCGCGAAAGGCTTGACCGACGCCGGCTATGATCTGTCGGCGCGCCCGATTTCCGGCTTCGATGTCGCGACTGCCGGCCTGACCTTGTTCGCCGCCGGCGCGACGCGGCTGCTGAACATCGAGCTGAGCGCGCTGGAAGCGCAGGGGCGCGGCGAAATTGTCTCGAGTCCGCGCGTGGTCACCGCCGACCGGATGAAAGCGGTCGTCGAGCAGGGCACCGAGCTGCCGTATCAGGCGAAAGTGGGGCAAGGCGTGTCGGGCGTGCAGTTTCGCCGCGCCACGCTCAAACTGGAGGTCGAGCCGCAAATCATGCCGGACGGCCGGGTGGTGCTTGACCTCGACGTCGCCAAGGACAGCGTCGGCGAACAGACCGACGCCGGGCCCGCGATCAACACCAAGCACGTGCAAACGCGCGTCGAGGTCGAGGATGGTGGTACGGTGTCGATCGGCGGAATTTATGCGACCGACGACCGGGACGATGTGACGCGGGTTCCGGTCCTGGGCAAAATACCGGTTCTGGGTGCGCTTTTCCGCCATCGGGCTCATCGCGACCAGCGCAGCGAACTGGCTGTTTTCATTACGCCGCGCGTCGTTCAGACAAATTAGGGGCACGCTGCCGCCGCCTTTTTAAGAGCGCGCCGGACCGCCTCAGCTTTTCCGCTCCGCCAGTCGCCCTATTAACGGGCTTGGCGCGAAGCGACAGGGCTGAGGGCGCACTCAGGCGGGGCGCAGGCTCGACAAGGCAGCCGCTTTGCCAGTAAGCTGCGGCACGAACCAAACCGGATTAGCCAGAGGACACCGTTGCAAGCGCGGGACGCACACGCCAATGTATTTTTCGTAGGGCTCATGGGGGCAGGGAAAACCACCGTGGGCCGGGCCATTGCGCGCCGTCTCGATCGCCCGTTCTTCGATTCCGACCATGAAATCGAGGCGCGCACGGGCGCGCGCATCCCGGTGATCTTCGAGCTGGAGGGCGAAGCGGGATTTCGCGAGCGCGAAGCCAGCGTGATTTCCGACCTGACCGGACGTGACAGTATCGTCCTCGCCACCGGCGGCGGCGCGATACTGCGGCCGGAAAACCGCGAAGCGCTGCAAAATCGCGGAGTGGTGATCTATTTGCGAGCCAATCCGCACGACCTGTGGCTGCGCACCCGGCGCGACAAGAATCGTCCGCTGTTGCAGACCGAAGACCCCAAAGCGCGTCTCGAAGCACTCTACGAAGTGCGCGATCCGTTATACCGGGAATGCGCGCATTTCGTGATCGAAACCGGCCGACCTTCGGTCAACGGACTCGTCAACATGGTTCTGATGCAGCTCGAGATGGCCGGCGTCGCCAAACATCCTGCGTCATAATGGACCGTATGAATACCGTCAACGTCGAACTGGGCGAGCGCGCCTACCCTATCCATATCGGAACCGATCTGATCGGCCAGACCGCGCTGTTCGCGCCGCATATCGCCGGTAGTTCGGTCACCATCGTCACCAATTCCACGGTCGATCCGCTGTACGGCGACAAGCTGCGCGCCGCGCTGGCGCCGCTCGGCAAGCAGGTGTCCACGGTCGTCTTGCCGGATGGCGAGGCGTACAAGAATCTCGAAACCCTGAACCTGATTTTCGACGCGCTGCTCGGCGGCCGCGCCGATCGCAAGACCACGTTGATCGCGTTGGGCGGCGGCGTGATCGGCGACATGACGGGTTTTGCGGCCGCCTGCTACATGCGCGGCGTGCCGTTCATTCAGGTGCCGACCACGTTGCTGTCGCAGGTGGATTCGTCGGTGGGTGGCAAGACGGGCATCAATCACCCGCTCGGCAAGAACATGATCGGCGCGTTCTACCAGCCGCAGGCGGTGATCGCCGACATCGGCGCGCTGCGCACGCTGCCGCCGCGTGAACTGGCGGCCGGCATCGCCGAAGTGATCAAGACTGGCGCCATCGCCGACGCGGGTTTCTTTCGCTGGATCGAAACCAATATCGAGGCATTGAACCGCTGCGAACCCGAAGCGCTGGCCGAGGCGGTCAAGCGGTCGTGCGAAATCAAGGCGTCGGTGGTCGCACAGGACGAGCGCGAGGGCGGACTGCGCGCCATCCTCAATTTCGGCCACACCTTCGGCCATGCGATCGAAGCCGGCCTCGGCTACGGCGAGTGGCTGCATGGTGAAGCAGTGGGCTGCGGGATGGTGATGGCGGCGGATCTGTCCGTACGCCTTGGCTATCTCGACGAGGCCGCGCGCAAGCGTCTGGTCGACGTCATCGTCGCCGCGCATTTGCCGACCCGCGCGCCCGCGCTCGGCGACTCGCGTTATGTCGAACTCATGCGGGTCGACAAGAAGGCGGAAGCCGGCGCGATCAAATTCATTCTGCTGAAGCGTTTCGGTGAGACGCTGATCACCCAGGCGCCCGACGCCGAGGTGCACGCCACGCTGGCCGCCGCCGTCTGAGTCTCGCGGGGCATCCAGCAACGCAGCACGCACTCGCGTCACGAGGCGCCGCCCATGTTTCGGAGAACCCGGTGACTGACAGGCGCAGCGACGATGTAAAGCATGAATCGGCGGCAGGCACGGCGCCAATCAGCGTGCCTTCGCAGGAAGCACTCGAAGCGCATCTCGCGCCGTACGCGGCGCATTCCGCGCAATCGCGCGGTCGCCGCTATCCGGAAGCCGCCCCCAGCGCGCGTACCGAATTCCAGCGCGACCGTGACCGCATTGTCCATTCGACGGCATTCCGCCGGCTCGAGTACAAAACTCAGGTGTTCGTGAATCACGAGGGCGACCTGTTTCGCACGCGTCTGACTCACAGCCTGGAAGTCGCGCAGATCGCGCGGTCGGTCGCGCGCAATCTGCGGGTGAACGAAGATCTCGTCGAAGCCATCTCCCTTGCCCACGACCTGGGTCATACGCCGTTTGGCCATGCTGGGCAGGACGCGCTCAACGAATGCATGCGTGAGCACGGTGGCTTCGAGCACAATCTGCAGAGCCTGGCGGTTGTCGATGATCTGGAGGAGCACTACGGCGCGTTTAACGGCCTGAATCTGTGCTTCGAAACCCGTGAGGGGATTCTCAAGCATTGCTCACGCGAGAACGCGCGGCGGCTCGGCGCCTTGGGCGAGCGCTTTCTGGAAGGCCGGCAACCGTCCATCGAGGCGCAGATCGCGAACGTGGCGGACGAGATTGCATACAACAATCACGACGTCGACGACGGTCTGCGCTCGGGCCTGCTCACCGTCGAACAACTCGCCGAAGTGGAGTTGTGGCAGGTGCACTACGAAACGGCGCGCAGCGATTTTCCACAGATCGAAGGGCGGCGGCTCATTCACGAAACGGTGCGCCGCATCATCAATACGCTGATAGTCGATCTGATCGATACGACCAGGTTGAATCTGGACCTGCACGCGCCGGCGTCGCTCGACGCCGTGCGCCTATCGCCCGCGCTCGTCGCGCACAGCGAAGAGACTGCCGCGCAGGCTGCGGCGCTCAAGCGCTTTCTGTTCAAGAACCTGTATCGCCATTACCGCGTGATGCGTATGGCCAACAAGGCGCGCCGCGTCGTCGCCGGGTTGTTCGACGCGTTCACGGACGATCCGCGGCTTCTGCCGCCGAGTTACCAGTCAAGCGACGCGACGCAGCAACCGCGTCTGATCGCCCACTACATCGCGGGGATGACGGATCGCTACGCGGTCAAGGAATACCAGCGGCTGTTCGTGATCGACGACAACTGAGCAGCGCGGCACAAATTAGCGCCGGCCGCGAGCCGGCGCGAGTGCAACGCGTCGTATAAAACACCTGCGGCAAGCCGCCGCCGATCGGCGGCAGCTTCGCGCGGTAGACGCCCGCGGTAGACGCCTTAACGCAGCCGCGACGCGAACAGCGCGCCCGCAATCAGCGCGACGCCGCCGACGATCGCAATCGTCTGCCACGGATTCTCATGCACGTAATCGTCGGCGTCCGCCACCGCCACTTGGGCGCGTTCACGCACGGCATCGCGCGTATCGTTCAGGCGGGCGCGCGCGACGTCGAGTTGCTTACGAAGTTTGCCGCGCAACGCCACCGCGTCGGCCTGGGTGCCATCCGCCAGCGTGGATTCGAGTTCCGACATTAGCGTGCGCAGTTCGCCTGCGATATCTTCGGCTGCGTGGCGGCTGTGGCGAGCGATACGCCGCGCACGGCGGCTGGTGCTGGTCCAGGATTCGCCGAGGGCGTCTCGCGTATTCGGAAGTGCAGTCATGGTCGCTCCGTCGATGAGGTGAAAAGGGTCCCGCGCGTTGTCACGAAGACGCAGTATCACGTCGCGACGCGGGAAACACCATGCGAACGCAACTTCGGTGCCAAACCCTGCAGGCCCTAGCCACCGTGGCTCGAACGCAGATTCATCAGCAGGTATTGCACATCATGGCGCAATTCTGGGTCAAATTTACAAACGCCGACAATGATGCGCGCGCGGCTTCCATGATCGCCGACCCAGCCTCCATGAAGCGTGCACAAAATAAAAACGCCGCCATTGGATGCATGACGGCGTTGTCCAAGCCACGAAAATTCGACTACCCTAGCTCTACGGCCCCTAATTTCCGGAAGCGTTAGAAACGGTAACCGATGTTGACGTAGGTGACGATCGGGTTCAGTTTGATCTTGGTTTCCGATTGCACATTCAACGTGCCCACCGGCGTGTTGGCCGCGGTGTTGAGCTTGGCGGTGGTGCTGAGCGGCAGGTAAGAAATTGATACGCCCGCGAACCAGTGCTGGGTGAATGCGTAAGTGAAGCCGGCATTAAACACCGGCTCCCACGAACTATCCGTAGTAACAGTGGTCGGACCATGCAGGACATTGGCCTCGAACGCGCTGTTGGTGATCTTTTCGTCGGTGAACGAAACCCGGCTCACGCCGATGCCGAGGTACGGGCGGAATGCAGCGGTCGGAGCATTGAAGTAGTACTTGAACAGCAGAGTCGGGCTCCACTGTTTTGCCTGCCCCAGCTTGCCGAACTGGGCGAGGCTACCCGAGCCTTCCAGGTCGAACTTGGGCGGCACGCCGATCACGAATTCGGTCGCGATGTGATCGGTGACGAAGTAACCCGCGGTAAAGCCGATGGTGTCGGCGGAATCCAGTTTTGCACCGGTGTTGGCTTCGGTGATGTTGGTCGGGCTGCCCCCAATGCTCGTCACTTTCAGCGGGTCGCTGCTCGATTGAGGCGCTAGATGGAACCAGCCCGAGGTGACGTAAAAGCTACCGGCCGATTGCGCGTGTGCTGCCGTTGTCATGCAGGCTAGCGCCGCGATCCCCGTTACGGCCTGTTTTAATTTCATATGTGCTCCTCCAAAAAAGGCCCGCTCATTATGACTACAACGTTTGAAACAAACCATACGCGGCGGTTAGAGCTTTCTCCCTAAGCGCCGCGTGGTTTCTGGCTCTGCCGCATGGCGCCGAAGCTTGAGCGCATGCGGTTCTTCGGACCTTCGGGTATGTACCAACGCGACTATTGGATACTCCAGCATGGCACGGCTTGCACGTCTCTATGTCCCTGACCAGCCGCAGCACGTCATCCTTCGCGGGCTCGATCAGCAGCCCGCTTTCGTCGACGACCAGGACTACGAGCTCTTCATCGATTGTTTGAAAGCGGCTTCGCGCGATCACCACTTGTCCATCCACGCATACGCGTTGATGCCGGGTGCGGTGCAGCTGCTCGTTACGCCGACGGAGGAGTCGAGTCTGCCGAAGGCGATGCAGGCGGTTGGGCGCCGTTACGTGGCGCACTTTAACAGGCGCTACGCGCGCCGTGGCACGTTGTGGGAAGGGCGCTACAGAGCTACGGTGATCGAAGGCGAGCGCTACTTTCTGCTGGCGAGCCGCGTGGTCGAGATGTGTCCGGTCCGCGCGGGACTCGTGAGCGCGCCGGAAGACTACCGCTGGTCGAGCTACCGCCATCACATCGGCCTGACGCTCGACAGCCTGATCACCGACCACCCGCTGTACTGGTCGCTCGGCAATACTCCGTTCGAACGCCAGCGCGCTTACCGCGAACTGTGCGAGCAGCCGCTCGACGAACGCGAAGCCAGCCAGCTTCAGCAGGCCACGCTGAAGGGCTGGGTTTTGGGCAGCGAGACGTACCGCGAGTGGGCGGCGCGGGCCGCCAACCGGCGTGTGTCGCCACTGCCACGCGGGCGGCCGCGCAAGGTGCGCGAGACGCCGCAGCAGCAATAAAGCGTTTCGGATCAAAGGGCTGCAGTGAAACGGCATCTTCGCATGCCGTTTTCTTTTGCCCCACTTTGATGTGGAACCAATAAAAATACACCGCAATGCACCAACTTGATAATTGGGGTTCAATGATCACGTTTTATTTGCTATTCCATTGATTCGTCGCGTATATTCCGAATTCCGGCGCTTTTTGACGCGGGTAGCATCGAGCATCGAGCGCGCCGTCGCGGTTGTGAATCGCACTGCGGCAATAGAAAAACGGTTTAACGGCCTGTCCGGCCCCTCACAGACGGTGTCCCCATGAACGACCACCAGCAACCGACTCACCCGGTTCCCGCCGCGCAAGGTCTGTACGACCCGCAAAACGAGCACGACGCCTGCGGCGTCGGCTTCGTCGCTCACATCAAGGGCAAGAAAAGCCACGAGATCATCCAGCAGGGCCTGAAGATCCTCGAGAACCTCGACCACCGGGGCGCCGTCGGCGCCGATCCGCTGATGGGCGACGGCGCGGGCATCCTGATCCAGATTCCGGACGGCTTCTATCGCGAGGAAATGGCCAAGCAGGGCGTGGTGCTGCCGCCGCACGGCGAATATGGCGTCGGCATGGTCTTCCTGCCGAAGGAACACGCTTCGCGTCTGGCCTGTGAACAGGAACTGGAACGCACGGTGAAGGCAGAAGGCCAGGTCGTGCTGGGTTGGCGCGATGTGCCGGTCGACCACACCATGCCGATTTCGCCCACCGTGAAGGCGAGCGAGCCGCTGATCCGCCAGATCTTTATCGGCCGCGGCAAGGACATCATGGTGACGGACGCGCTCGAGCGGAAGCTGTACATCATCCGCAAGACCGCGAGCCACCGCATTCAGGCGCTCAAGCTTAAGCACGGCAAGGAATACTTCGTGCCCTCGTGCTCGGCGCGCACTGTTGTCTACAAGGGGTTGCTGCTGGCCGGCCAGGTCGGCGTGTACTACCGCGACCTGCAGGACGACCGCACGGTCTCCGCGTTGGCGCTGGTGCACCAACGCTTCTCGACCAACACCTTCCCCGCGTGGGAACTGGCTCACCCGTACCGCATGATTGCCCACAACGGCGAGATCAACACGGTGAAGGGCAACGTCAACTGGCTGAACGCCCGTACCGGCGCGATCGCCTCGCACGTGCTCGGCGACGATCTGCCGAAGCTCTGGCCGCTGATCTATCCGGGCCAATCCGACACCGCCTCGTTCGACAACTGTCTCGAACTGCTGGTGATGGCCGGCTACCCGCTCGTCCACGCAATGATGATGATGATCCCGGAAGCCTGGGAACAGCACACGCTGATGGACGACAACCGCCGCGCGTTCTACGAATACCACGCCGCGATGATGGAGCCGTGGGACGGCCCCGCTGCGATCGCCTTCACCGACGGCCGTCAGATCGGCGCGACGCTCGACCGTAACGGCCTGCGTCCGGCGCGCTATATCGTCACGGACGACGACCTCGTCATCATGGCGTCGGAAGCCGGCACGCTGCCCATTCCTGAGTCGAAGATCGTCAAGAAGTGGCGTCTGCAGCCGGGCAAGATGTTCCTGATCGACATGGAGCACGGCCGGATCATCGACGACAAGGAACTGAAGGACAACCTCGCGAACGCCAAGCCGTACAAGAGCTGGATCGACGCCGTGCGCATCAAGCTCGACGAAATCGAGGCGAAGGCCGAAGACGTCGCGACGGAGCGCCGCGAAGCCGCTGCTTTGCTGGATCGCCAGCAGGCGTTCGGCTACACGCAGGAAGACCTCAAGTTCCTGATGGCGCCGATGGCGCAAGCCGGTGAGGAAGCCGTCGGCTCGATGGGCAACGACTCGCCGCTGGCGGTCATGTCCAACAAGAACAAGACGCTGTATCACTACTTCAAGCAGCTGTTCGCGCAAGTCACGAACCCGCCGATCGACCCGATCCGCGAAAACATGGTGATGTCGCTGGTGTCGTTCGTCGGTCCGAAGCCGAACCTGCTGGACACGAACAACATCAACCCGCCGATGCGTCTCGAAGTGTCGCAGCCGGTGCTCGACTTCAAGGACATCGCGAAGATCCGCGCAATCGATCAGTACACGGGCGGCAAGTTCAGCTCGTACGAGCTGAACATCTGCTATCCGGTGGCGTGGGGCAAGGAAGGCATTGAAGCGCGCCTCGCGTCTCTGTGCGCGGAAGCCGTCGATGCCGTCAAGTCCGGCTACAACATGCTGATCGTCTCGGACCGCAAGACCGACCGCGACAACGTCGCGATCCCGGCGCTGCTGGCTACCGCCGCGATCCACACGCACCTCGTGCAGCATGGTCTGCGCACCAGCGCGGGCCTCGTCGTGGAAACCGGTTCGGCGCGTGAAACGCACCACTTCGCGCTGCTCGCGGGCTACGGCGCGGAAGCCGTGCACCCGTACCTCGCCATGGAAACGCTGAGCCAGCTCGCGTCCGGCCTGAAGGGCGACCTGTCGGCGGAGAAGGCGGTCTACAACTTCACGAAGGCAGTCGGCAAGGGCCTGATGAAGGTCATGTCGAAGATGGGCATTTCGACCTACATGTCCTACACCGGCGCGCAGATTTTCGAAGCGGTCGGCCTGGCTGAAGACCTGGTGGTGAAGTACTTCAAGGGCACGTCGTCGAAGGTGGGCGGCATCGGTCTGTTCGACGTCGCGGAAGAAGCGATCCGTCTGCATCGCGACGCGTTCGGCGACAACCCGGTCCTCGCGAACATGCTCGACGCGGGCGGCGAATACGCTTATCGCGTGCGCGGCGAAGAACACATGTGGACGCCCGATGCGATCGCGAAGCTGCAACACTCGGCGCGCAGCAACTCGTATCAGACGTACAAGGAATACGCGCATCTGATCAACGATCAGACCAAGCGTCACATGACGTTCCGCGGCCTGTTCGAATTCAAGTTCGATCCGACCAAGGCCATCCCGCTCGACGAAGTCGAATCGGCGAAGGAAATCGTCAAGCGTTTTGCCACCGGCGCGATGTCGCTGGGCTCGATCTCGACTGAAGCGCACGCCACGCTGGCGGTCGCGATGAACCGCATCGGCGGCAAGTCGAACACCGGCGAAGGCGGCGAGGACGTGAACCGTTACCGCAACGAACTGCGCGGCATTCCGATCAAGAACGGCGACACCATGAAGTCGGTGATCGGCGACGAAGTGATCGTCGACATTCCGCTGAAAGAAGGCGATTCGCTGCGCTCGAAAATCAAGCAGGTGGCGTCGGGCCGTTTCGGCGTGACCGCGGAATACCTCGCGTCGGCGGATCAGATCCAGATCAAGATGGCGCAAGGCGCGAAGCCGGGCGAAGGCGGTCAGTTGCCGGGCCACAAGGTGTCGGACTACATCGGCAAGCTGCGTTACTCGGTGCCGGGCGTCGGCCTGATTTCGCCGCCGCCGCACCACGACATCTACTCGATCGAAGACCTGGCGCAGCTGATCCACGATCTGAAGAACGCCAACTCGGCGGCCAGCATTTCCGTGAAGCTTGTGTCGGAGTCGGGCGTCGGTACGGTTGCCGCGGGTGTCGCCAAGGCCAAGGCCGACCACGTCGTGATCGCCGGCCATGACGGCGGCACGGGCGCGTCGCCGCTGTCGTCGGTGAAACACGCCGGCACGCCGTGGGAACTCGGTCTCGCCGAAACGCAGCAAACGCTGGTGCTGAACCAGTTGCGCGGCCGTATCCGCGTGCAGGCCGACGGTCAGATGAAGACCGGCCGCGATGTCGTGATCGGCGCGCTGCTCGGCGCGGACGAGTTCGGTTTCGCGACGGCGCCGCTGGTCGTGGAAGGCTGCATCATGATGCGCAAGTGCCATCTGAACACCTGCCCGGTCGGCGTCGCGACGCAAGATCCGGTGTTGCGCGCGAAGTTCCAGGGCCAGCCGGAACACGTCGTGAACTTCTTCTTCTTCGTTGCGGAAGAAGCGCGCGAAATCATGGCGCAACTGGGCATCCGCAAGTTCGACGACCTGATCGGCCACGCCGAACTGCTCGATATGAAGAAGGGCATCGAGCACTGGAAGGCCAAGGGTCTCGACTTCTCGCGCGTGTTCTATCTGCCGCAAGTGTCGGCTGAAGTGGCGCGCAAGCATGTCGATGTGCAGGATCACGGTCTGGACAAGGCACTCGACCACACGCTGATCGAGAAGGCGAAGGCAGCGATCGAGAAGGGCGAGCACGTCTCGTTCATCCAGCCGGTGCGCAACGTGAATCGTACGGTCGGCGCGATGCTGTCCGGCACGATCGCGAAGAAGTACGGCCACGACGGCCTGCCCGACGACGCGATCCATATCCAGTTGAAGGGCACCGCGGGTCAAAGCTTCGGCGCGTTCCTCGCGAAAGGCGTCACGCTGGATCTGGTCGGCGACGGCAACGACTACGTCGGCAAGGGCCTCTCGGGCGGCCGCATCATCATCCGGCCGACCAACGATTTCCGCGGCAAGTCGGAAGAGAACATCATCTGTGGCAACACGGTGATGTACGGCGCGATCGAAGGTGAAGCGTTCTTCCGTGGCGTCGCCGGCGAGCGCTTCTGCGTGCGTAACTCCGGCGCAACGGCGGTTGTCGAAGGCACAGGCGACCACGGTTGCGAATACATGACGGGCGGCACGGTGGTCGTGCTCGGCGAAACAGGCCGTAACTTCGCGGCCGGCATGTCGGGCGGCATCGCCTACGTGTACGACCCGGACAGCTCGTTCGCGGGCAAGTGCAACAAGTCGATGGTTGCGCTCGATCCGGTCCTGCAAACGGCCGAACAAGAACGCACGGTCGACAAGGGCCTGTGGCACGCCGGCGCGACCGACGAAGCGCTGCTCAAGGGACTCATCGAGCGTCACTTCCAGTTCACGGGTTCGCCGCGCGCCAAGGCGCTGCTCGAAAACTGGGACGCGTCGCGCCGTCAATTCGTGAAGGTGTTCCCGACCGAATACAAGCGCGCGCTGGGCGAAATGGCGGCGAAGAAGGCGAACAAGGAAGTGCTCGCCGCCTGATTCGCAACCGGCCTCAAGCCGAAGACGTCACATACAAGCCGTACCCGCCGCGCGCGACCGTTCAACGTTGCGACGCGGCGGGTCCAGATCACCCCTAGATACAGATAGAGAAGAGAACCACATGGGCAAGGCAACCGGTTTTCTCGAGTTCGAGCGCCGCCACGAGGCGTACGAAGCTCCGCTCACGCGTGTGAAGCACTACAAGGAATTCGTCGCCGCACTGACCGACGACGAAGCGAAGATTCAAGGCGCACGTTGCATGGACTGCGGCATTCCGTTCTGCAACAACGGCTGCCCGGTGAACAACATCATCCCGGACTTCAACGACCTGGTGTTCCATCAGGACTGGAAGAACGCGATTGAAGTGCTGCACTCCACGAACAACTTCCCCGAGTTCACGGGCCGCATTTGCCCGGCACCGTGCGAAGCGGCGTGCACGCTCGGCATCAATGACGACCCGGTCGGCATCAAGTCGATCGAACACGCGATCATCGACAAAGCCTGGGCCGAAGGCTGGGTTGCGCCGCAGCCGCCGAAGCACAAGACCGGCAAGAAGGTCGCCGTGGTCGGTTCCGGCCCCGCTGGTTTGGCCGTCGCGCAGCAACTCGCGCGCGCGGGGCACGATGTCACCGTGTTCGAAAAGAACGACCGCATCGGTGGTTTGCTGCGTTATGGCATTCCCGACTTCAAGCTGGAGAAGTGGCTGATCGATCGCCGCATGCGTCAGATGGAAGCCGAAGGCGTGACGTTCCGCGCGGGCGTGTTCATCGGCCGCGCGGATTCGCTGCCGGCACATATCGGCAACACGGCGAAGGAAACCGTTTCGCCGGAGCAACTGAAGGAAGAGTTCGACGCCGTGGTGATCGCCGGCGGTTCGGAAACGCCGCGCGATCTGCCGGTGCCGGGCCGCGAGCTGGAAGGGATCCACTATGCGATGGAATTCCTGCCCCAGCAGAACAAGGTCAATGCCGGCGACAAGGTCGCGAACCAGTTGCTCGCGAAGGGCAAGCATGTGGTCGTGATCGGCGGCGGCGATACGGGTTCGGACTGCGTGGGCACGTCGAATCGTCATGGCGCGAAGAGCGTCACGCAATTCGAACTGCTGCCGCAGCCGCCGGAAGAGGAAAACAAGCCGCTCGTGTGGCCGTACTGGCCGATCAAGCTGCGCACGTCGTCGTCGCATGACGAAGGCTGCTCGCGTGACTGGGCGGTCGCGACCAAGCGCCTCGAAGGCAAGAACGGCAAGGTCGAGAAGCTGATCGCGGCGCGCGTCGAATGGAAGGACGGCAAGATGCAGGAAGTGCCGGGTTCCGAATTCGAAATGAAGGCCGATCTGGTGCTGCTCGCCATGGGCTTCACGCAACCGGTGTCGCCGGTGCTCGAAGCGTTCGGTGTCGACAAGGATAATCGCGGCAACGTGCG
The DNA here is from genome assembly GCF_000020125.1 of Paraburkholderia phytofirmans PsJN. Taxonomy (NCBI): domain Bacteria; kingdom Pseudomonadati; phylum Pseudomonadota; class Betaproteobacteria; order Burkholderiales; family Burkholderiaceae; genus Paraburkholderia; species Paraburkholderia phytofirmans. Next base: position 4,028,401 of record NC_010681.1, on the reverse strand, counting down.
CGCCTCGACCGAAGGTGAGAAGGCGTATTACACCTCGGTGGACAAGGTGTTTACCGCGGGCGACATGCGCCGCGGTCAATCGCTGGTGGTGTGGGCGATTCGTGAAGGCCGTCAGTGCGCGCGTTCGGTTGATGCGTTCCTGATGGGCCATTCGGAACTGCCGCGTTAAACGTCTCCGGTTGGTTTTCGTGCTGATGCATGGAAACCGGCTACTGCTTGCAGGAAGAGGTGGAGACGACAATGTGCCGCGTCAGCGGTGCATCAAGCGGTAAAAAACAAAGCCGGGCACCTGAGAGGGTGACCCGGCTTTTTACATGTCCTCTCGATGCAGTATTAGCCGCGTGACTTGCGATACCGCGCCAAGGTCAATCCGTCGAGATCGATCTCCGGCTTGCGGTGCGTGATCAGGTCCGCGACCACGCGTCCCGAACCCATCGACATTGCCCAGCCCGTCGAGCCGTGTCCGAGGTTCAGCCACAGCTTTTCCACGCCGGACGGACCGAGCAGCGGCGCGCCGTCGGGTGTCATTGGACGGCGTCCCACCCAGAAATGCGCGGACGTGGGATTGGCCGCGTGAGGGAACCAGTCGTTGAGCACTTTCATCAGCGTTTGCAAGGCCTGTTCGCGCAAGGTGGTTTGGCGATTGCCAAGTTCCGCGGTGCCGGCCACCCGCAGGTTGTTGCCGAATCGCGTAATCGCCGTCTTCAGCGATTCGTCCATCAGCGCGCCGCGCGGGGCTTTTTCTTCATCGGTGACGGGTAGCGTCGCCGAATAGCCCTTCACCGGATAAAGCGGCACCTTCACGCCGAGCCGCGCGAGCAACCCCGCGCTGTCGACGCCCAGCGCCACCACCACGGCATCCGCGTACAGCATCTCGGCGCCGCGTTCGCTCTCGATACGCACCGCGCGCACCGCCCCGCCGTGCACATCGAGCGACGTCACCCGCGTATCGAAGCGAAAGCGCACGTCGTTGCGCTCGCATATAGCGCGCAATTCGCGCGTGAAGCGGGCGCAATCGCCGGCTTCGTCGTCGGGCAGATAAAGGCCCGAGAGCGGCGCCTGACGCGCCCAGCTCAAACCCGGCTCGATCTCGACACACTGCGCCGCGCTGACTTCCCGATGCGCGATACCCGCGTCGCGCAACACGGCGAGCGCCGGCTGCGCGAGTTCGACGTCGTACTCGCTGCGGAACAACTGCAGATAGCCTTGGCTGCGGCCGTAGTCGAAGGGATAGCGGGCGCGGAATTCATGCAGACAGTCGCGGCTGTAGTAAGCAATGCGCTGCATGCGCTGCTTGTTGACGCGAAACCGTTCGAGATCGCATTCATGCAGCCAGCGCGCGATCCAGCGCCATTGAGCCGCATCGAGAGTGGGGCGGAAGATCAGCGGTGAGGCCGGCTTGAACAGGTATTTGAGGATCTTGGCTGGCATGCCGGGCGCGGCCCAAGGCGTGACATAGCCCGGCGCGATTACCCCCGCGTTGCCGAAACTGGTGGAGAGCGCAACGTCCGGTTCGCGCTCGATCACAGTGACTTCGCAGCCCTGCTGGCGCAGGTAAAAAGCGGTGGCGACGCCAATCACGCCGCCGCCCAGAACAATCGTTTTCATGTGTGTGTACTGCGGATTCAGGCGGTAGGCTGGGCCGTGCCGAGTACCTTGCCCTTGGTTTCGGGCAGACACAACGCGGCGACGATCACGAGCAGATAGCCCGAGCCGGCCACGATGCCCATCGCTTTCACCAGCGTCATGGTTTGCGACAGTGTACCGACCAGAATCGGAAAGAATGAACCGAGTCCGCGCCCGAGGTTGTAGCAGAATCCTTGTCCCGAGCCGCGTATCGCATTCGGATAAAGCTCGGACAGGTAAGCGCCCACGCCCGCGAAAATCCCTTGCACCACGATGCCAAGCGGAAAGCCGAGCGCCAGCATCATGCCGTCGGTGATCGGCAGCATGGTGTAGAACATGCCGAGCACGAAAGAGCCGATCGCGAACAGCACGAACGACGCGCGCCGGCCGATCTTGTCGCACAGAATCGCGCCGACGATATACCCCGTGAATGAACCGACGATCAGCACGATCAGATAACCGCTGGTGTTGAACACCGACAGATGCCGCACGGTTTTCAGATAGGTCGGCAGCCACGTGGTGATCGCGTAATAGCCGCCGAGCATGCCGGTGCACAGCACGCTGCCGAGCAGGGTGGTTTTGAGGTGGGCGCCCGAGAAGATCTGCAGGAAGTGCGAGGTGTCGAAACCGCTCTCCCGAGCCCGGCGTGTTTCGAGAAAGATCTCCGGATCGCTCACGTTGCGGCGAATGTAGATGATCCATGCGGCGGGCAGCAGGCCGATCCAGAAGCAGGCGCGCCATGCATATTGCTCCGGCAGCAGCGCGAAGAATGCCCAGTAAATGATGGCCGCGGCCGCCCAGCCGAACGACCAACTGCTTTGCACGGTGCCGACCGCTTTCGCGCGATGCTGAGGCGAGCGAATGGTCTCGGCCATCATGATCGTCACGACCGACCATTCACCGCCGAAGCCGATGCCCTGCAGCGTGCGCGTGGTGAGCAACTGCCAGAACGAGTGCGTGAAGCCGGACAGGAAAGTGAACAGCGCGAAGGTGGCGATGGTCCACTGCAATACGCGGATGCGGCCGTAGCGGTCGGCCAGAATGCCGGCGAGCCAGCCGCCCACCGCCGACGAGATCAGCGAACTGGTGGCGATCATGCCGGCTTCGCTCTTGGTCATGCCCCACGTCGCGATCAGCGTCGGAATGAGGAACGAGTAAATCATGAAGTCGAAGGCGTCGACTGCGTAACCGCCGAAGCCGGCGTACAGCGTGCGGCGTTCGCGCTGGGTCAGTTCGGTGAACCATTGGAGAGAAGGCATGTTTTGTTGTGGTCTCCAGGGCTTGTTGGCCTGCCGTCGGCGTGAATGTGGGGTGTTTGTATTCTAAGGGGATGGGGCGTCGTGCGGCCAGTTGTGGTCAAAAATGGCAGGCACCGGTAAGAAACCGATAAGAGATGAAAAGCCGGAGAAATCTGCGCGAGGAAAAGCCAATGCCGCGGCCAGGCTGGCGATCGCGCTGTTCGGGCGACGCGCGCGAGCCGCTTTTTCCTTACCAACTACTACCGTGTAACCCAAACGATATTGAGCATGGTTAAACTGCGCTCGCAGCGCCGATGCTGCGACTTATCCACTCACGCCCGCGCCAGCCACGCCGATGCCCGCTACCGCAAAAACCTGCTCGCCATCCCGTCGCTCCGCGAGCACTTTTCCGCGGGCAAGCCAACTCTCGAACGAGGCGCCGCTGGCCTCGCGCCGCGCGTTTCTGAAGCGCTCGGCCAGCGTGCTGCTGGTTTCCGGTATGAGCGGCTCGCTGCTGTCCGCGTGTGGCGGCGGCAACCTCGACGCCGATCAGCCGGCCACGCCGCGTCTCGCATCGGTCGATAACTTCCGCGATCTGGCGGGCGCGGCCGCGGGATATCCGACCGTCGACGGCAAACAGATGCGCCGGGGTGCGTTCTACCGCGCGAACGCGTTGACACTCAACACCACCGACCGGGCGACGATCGACCGGCTCGGCATTGCCTCTGTCTACGATCTGCGCACGCCCGGTGAAATCACCCGTACCGCCGATATCCTGCCGAGCGGCGCGACCACCCAGACGCTCAATGTGCTCGGCATCGCTGACTTCGTCGCGCCAAACTTCGAGACGACGGGCGCCGCCGTCGCGTTCATGGAATCGCAGGCGCGCGGTTATGTCACCGGCGCCGCTCAGCGCGCCGCATACGGTGCACTGCTGACGAGTCTCGCCGAAGGGCCCGGCGCGCAACTCTTTCACTCCAACGCGGGCAAGGACCGCGCCGGCTGGGTCGCGGCGCTCCTGCTCAGCATTGCGAACGTTCCGCTCGACGTCATCATGCAGGACTATCTGCTGAGCAACGTCTATCTGGCGCCGTCGATCGAGACGCAAACCAACAGGTTGCGCGCACAGGACGGCGACGCCATTGCTTCCGCCGAAGCGCCGTTGATGAATGTCCAGGAAAATTATCTGCAGGCGGGATTCGACCAGGTGCAGGCGATCTACGGCACGATGGTGAGCTATCTGACGCAAGGCCTCGGCGTCTCGCAAACGACCATCGACACCTTGCACAGCCGCCTCGTGGTCTGAGGCGTCAACGCGGCGACCCGAGCGCCAGAAGACGTTAAACGCGGGCAAAAAAAGTCCGCCCTAAATGACGGGGCGGACAGAGAAGGGCGGCATCGAGGTTGCCGAGGCCGACTATAAAGCCGCCGCGCCTGCGACGGTCGATCCAGTAAGGGCGCGTAAGCGCCGTCCAATCTCGCTCACGTCTCTCTCACGTCAACGCCGGTACAACCGGCAATTCGATCCGCACTTCCAGACCGCCGTGCGCGTGATTGCGCACGTGACAGCGTCCGCCGCGATCGTGAGCGAGCCGCGCGACGATCGCGAGCCCGAGGCCGCAATGTCCTTCGCCGCCACGCGCCGCGTCGAGCCGGACGAACGGCTTCATGGCGGCGGCGATGCGGTCGTCCGGAATGCCGGGACCGCGGTCGCGCACGCTGATCACCCAACGGCCGTCAGTACGGGCGGTGGCGATATCCACCGGCGGCGCGCCGTGTTCGAGCGCGTTGTCGACGAGGTTCGTGACCAGCCGGTCGAGCAGGGTACGCGGCAGTTTGAACGCCGAACCGGCGCGCAGGTCGAGTGTGAAGAGCGGTGCTTCGGTGCTGTCGCTGGCGGAGAACTGCTCTTGCAGGAAGTCGTCGACTTCGACCGGCGGCCCGGCGTCGGCGGACTGGCCCGCGAATTCGAGAAACTGCTGGACGATGTTGGTGAGCGAGTCGACGTCGCGGATCAGGCCGGCGCGCTCGTTTTCCGCGACCAGCACGCTCGCGCGCAGCTTCAACCGCGTGAGCGGCGCCTTCAGATCGTGCGCGACGCCGGCCAGCATCACGGCCTGATCGTCGCCCGCTTCGTTCAGACGCCGCATCATGTCGTTGAACGAACCGATCAGATCGCGCAACTCGCGCGGGCCTTGCACCGTCACGGGTTCCGGACGGCCGCCCGAACCGAACGCACGCGCGGCATCGGCGACGCGCGAGAGCGGCCGCTGCATCTGCCAGACCGCGAACAGCGAGAGGATCAGCGCGGCGAGCAGCATCGAAATCGATTCGATCAGAAAGCGCGGGCGCGGCGGCACGTCGACCGGCACCACGACCCAGTTCGGCTTGCCGGGAAACAGCACCCATAACTGCGGCGGGCGTAGGTCGTCGACGGCGATCTGCGTGCCGGGCGGCAGATTTTCGCGCAAATGCCGGCTCAGCTCTTCCAGCGGATGCTGCGTCGGCTTATGCAGATGCACGCTCGCCGGCATGTTCCAGGTGGGCACGAGGTGCACGCGCATGGCGGGCGCGAGCGCGGCGCCCTTCATCGGCTCGCCGTTGACGGCCTGCAGCACCAGCAAAATGCCGCGCGCGAAGCCGTCAATTTCATGGCGCGGCGGCTGCATCACCACCAGCACGAACCAGCCGGCCTGAATGGCGAACAACACCGCCGCCGAGAGTAACGCCATTCTGCCGAACAGCGTGTTCAGCGGGTTTTTCATGCGCTTGAGGCGGCCTCGTCGGCGAAGGGCGTGCCGTCGGCGTCGGGCACGAAGACGTAGCCTTTGCCGCGCACCGTTTGCACGTAGCAGGGATTGGACGGGTCGTCTTCGATCACGCGGCGCAGGCGCCAGATCGGCACGTCGAGGCTGCGGTCGCGGAAGGCGAGATTGTCGCGATGCACGAGATCGTGAATCAGCACGCGCGACAGCACCTTGTACGGATTGTTGACGAAGATCTTCAGGAGCGCGAACTCACTGTCGCGCAGCGGCAGCTTGGAGTTGTCGCGGCACAGCGAACGGGTGGCGAAGTCGAGCTCGAACGGGCCGAAGCGATACGGCTTGCGGGCTTCCGGCGCGCTCGTGGTGGACGGCCCGCGCCGGCGCAAAACGGTGTGGATGCGGGCGAGCAATTCGCGCGGATCGAACGGCTTGGTCAGATAGTCGTCCGCGCCGAGCGAGAGCCCGACAATGCGGTCGGCCACCGTGCCGCGCGCCGTTACGAAGATCACCGGAATGTCGTCGCCGGCGGCGCGCAACGCGGTGAGCGCGCGCAAGCCGTCGGTGTTCGGCATCATGATGTCGAGCACGACGACGGACGGCCGTTCGCGTTCAAGCCGACGCTGGAGGTGTGTGCCGTCGTGGAGCACGGACGCGTCAAAGCCGTTCGACTGCAGAAACTTGCAAAGCAGATCGCGTACGACCGGATCGTCGTCGACGATAAGGACCTGTGGATTCATGCTGAAATTTTAAGCTGACGCGCACGACGCGCGGCCGACTGTTTTCTTACCAACGCTTACGAGAGGCCGCTCCGCTTCGGCCGGCCCGCTTGTCAGGCCTGCTACGCAAGGCTTGCGAGATATTTCAGCCGCCTCATATTGGGCAACGCGCGCGGCGGCGCCGATTTCGTTTCGCAGCGCGAACAATCATCGCAGGCAAGAATTTGCGCGCATCTGGAACCGCTCGAAACAGGTCGGAACGGCTCGTAAGAACCGTCGGAAAGCGCGCTTTCCTTCGTGCATCGGCATCGCGTGGCCGGCGAGATGATTCGTCGTGCAGTACGTTGCGCCGCATGCTGAAAAAAGCCTAACGCCTTGGGCCCACGGCAGGCGGCGTGAAATCGAAACCTAGCGCCACGCGAGGCTCATCATGACCGTTCCCAGCAATCTGTCTTCAACCCGCTTCTCTTCTTTGGCGCCGACGTCGCCGGCCGAAAGGCCTGTAGCGGCCAACAACCCCAGCGCCGCCACGCCGACGCGAGAGTCCGGTGCTCAGACGCCGCCGTCGCTGCCCACCGGGCTCGTCGGGCACCACGTCAATACGACCGCCTGACGTACCGAGGCCCACGTGTCGACTCCGAGAATTCTTCGCCGCTTCATGCGTGTCGTTGCGTGGCTGACGCTCGGCGCGGCGCTGCTGCCCCTGGGTGGCTGCGCCGTCGCCGCCCTGCCGTGCCGGCTGACTTCGGCCACGCTGAAAATCGTCCCGGTCGTGGGCCATGCAGCGGCCTCGCCGTTCGACATGTGTTCATCCGCCATCGACTGAATCATGACACTCAAACGGATTGCCTTGGCGCTGGCGTTGCTGTGCGGCGTGCTGTCGTCGAGCGCGAAAGCGCAGCCGCCCGCACGCGACGCGAGTACGGCGAGCGCCGCGTCGAAAGACCCTTCCGCCGATGCACGGCGGCGTTCGCAAGACGCGCCGTTCGCCTTCCGTGGCATTACGCTCGGCATCACGCTCGACGAATTCCGCGCGGGCTCGAGCGTGCGGGCGACGCCGCTCGGCAGCGTCCCGGTCTGCGAGACGGACGTGCAGGCGGGCGCGCTCGGCATGCGGCTCAAGTCGCGCGACAGTCTGACGGTGGCCTGCCGCTGGGCGCATCGCGCGGACAACGGCTGGGCGGTGTCGCAAGCGGTGGTCGACGGCGCGCCCGCGCTGGAGCACGTGCTGCGCTTCGCGCGCGTAGATGGGCAGAGCGCGCTGCATCTGTACGAAATTTCTTTCGTGATCGACGAGATCACCGCCGAGGATTTGCGCGACGCGCTCGCGGATCGCTACGGGCCGCCGCGTCTCGCCACGCAGAACGTGTCGGCGACTGGCGCGATGCCCACGTATGTCTGGGAAAACGCGGTGAGTTCGATCACGTTGTGCTTTCTGCCGGGCACGCGCAACGGCACGCTCACCTATTTGCTGAAGGGCTCGGATGCGTGGGTGAAGTCGGTGGTGCGGCAATGGCAGGCGAGCGGCGCGGAGGCGGGCTGATGCGCGCCAATGAGTGCGGCACTAACGGCGGCCGCATCACCCGTTCCCAACAAGGAGCATGCATGACTGTGCTACGTCTGACTGTCGCGCTCGGCGCGGCGGCTTACCTCGCGGCTTGCGCGAGCCACCAGCAAAACTCGATCGTCGATACGCCGATGGCGCCGCCGCTCGCCTCGGCTCCGCTGAACGTCAACACGCAAGGCGCGATCTATCAAGCCGGCACGCCGCTGCTGCTGTACGAAACACCGCGCGCCCAACATATCGGCGACGTGCTGACGATCCGTCTTTCGGAATCGTACAGCGGCAACAACAGCGCGACGGCGGCGGCGAGCCGCTCGAGCAGCATCACCGCCGACGCCGCCGATCATTCCACCAACGCCGCCGCGCGGCTCGCGCGATTGTTCAATATCGGCTCGGCGAGCACCGAATACAAAGGGCAGGGCAGTCTCACCGATGTCAGCGGCATGAACGGCACGCTCGCCGTCACCGTGATCGGCACGATGTCGACGGGCAATCTCGTGGTGTCGGGCGAGAAGGTGATTGCGATGAGCGGCAACCGCGACCGGCTGCGCCTGTCAGGCATCGTCAATCCTAAGGATATCGAAGCGGGAAACTACGTGGCGTCGAGCAAGGTGGCGAACGCGCGTATCGAGCAGGCCGGCGTGGGCATGGTGTCCGACTCCACGACGATGGGCTGGCTGCAGAGAATGTTCATGAGCGTGCTGACGTTCTGAACCGTCGGCGTGCTACGGGTCTGACCACAGGTCTGAAATGTAGGCGACGCATGAAGCCGGAAGTCCAGCGCGCTTCGCGCACCCGTCAGGCGCCGCGTTCGGCCGCGCCGATTTCACCGTCGGGCACGAACACGTAGCCGCGTCCCCACACGGTTTGCACATAGCGCGGCTCCGACGGATCCACTTCGATCAGCCGGCGCAAACGCCAGATCGACACGTCCAGGCTGCGATTGCGATGCACCTCGCTATTGCCGTGCAGTTTCTCCAGCAACTGCGCGCGCGTCAGCACGGTCATCGCGTGACTGACGAATACCTTCAGCATGGCGAATTCGCTTGAACGCAGCGAGATGCGCTCACCGTCCCGGCGTAATTCGCGCGCCGGAAAATTCACTTCGAAACGGCCGAAGCGATACGGCGCGCGGTGCTCCGGCGCGCTCGGCGCAATCGTGCCGCGACGGCGCAACACGGTGCGAATCCGCGCCACCAGTTCGCTCGGTTCGAAAGGCTTGCCGAGATAGTCGTCCGCGCCGAGTTCGAGACCGATCACGCGATCGATCGGATCGGAGCGCGCCGTCAACAGAATCACGGGAATGTCGTCGCCGGCCACGCGCAAGGCGCGCAGCGCGCTGATGCCGTCGAGCTCCGGCATCATGATGTCGAGCACGATCAAGGCGGGGCGCTCGTCCTGCAAGCGACGCTGCAGCGCAAGGCCGTTCTGAAGCGTGTCGACTTTGAAGCCGCGCCCTTGCAGATAGCCGCTGACGAGTTCACGTACGACGGGGTCGTCATCGACGACCAGAATGGATTGGTTCATTCAGGTCATCTTAGAGAAGCACGCGCGCGGAGCAAAGCGCGTAACGCTTTCGAATCCTTTCCCGTGTAAGAGATGGCAAGAGCCCGCGTGGCTAGTTCGCCTGCGAGGTCTGGATGGTCTGCAGCGGCTGCCGCGCGAAGTCGGTTCGATCGACCACCATTCGCTCGATCAGCCCGTTGAGCTTGGTCGACGCCGACGAGAAACGATCGGTGTTCAGGCCGCCGGTCTGATAACGGGCGGTAACGAGAATGCGGCCGTTCTGAATCAGCGTCAGGTCGATGATCGACAGATACTGGATCGTTTCGTCGCTGAACGAGCGGCGGCCGTAATCGATCGCGGCGTTGTAGACGAGGCGCGCCTCGCAGCCGGCGGGCGAGGTGCCCGGATTGTAGACGTCCGAACGAATGCCGCGCCGGTCGAGCGCGAGTTGCAGCGCCGGCACGAAATCGCCGACCGACACGTTCTGATTCACTTCGATGCAAACGTGGCTCACCTCGGCTGGCCGGCCGTTGACGAAGGTCGGCGACGAATAGTTCGCCGCGATCGCGTAGCCTGCCTGAATCACGGAGCCGGTGGCGTCGGCGGCCTGGATCAATGTCCAGGCGCAGCCGTTCAGGCCGACCGCCAGCGTGGCGGACACGGTGAGCCACGCGCAGGGACGTCGCAACGTGACCCACGCGGCCCGTGGGGCTCGCGTGAATGCATAAGCGCGCATGCTCGGCATGAAGGTCATGAGGCGGTGCCTGGTGGCGGTCGGTCGATGCGGTGAATCACAGCGAAGCACCGCGAATCACCGCGGATAGCTGCGATCAGGATCACGCTCAGCGCGCGACGCGCAGGCGCAGTTCGTTTTGCCCCTGCACGCTTGCCGTGACACTGACGCGGCGCGCGGGGGTGCTTACGATGAAATGCTGGCGCGTCGGTGTGTTGACGTCGTGCACGACGTTCGGGAAGCAGGCAGCGATATCGGCGCTGAATTCTTCGAGCGGATCGGTGACGACGCCGTCTGCCTGCCAGTGCGCGCGCCAGTGACAATCGTAGGCGTGCGTGCTGGCGCGGCAGTCGTCGGCGCTCGAGGTGCCCGGCAATTGCGCGGCGGCCTGGGTTTGCAACTGCCGGAAATCGGCGGCGTCGACAATGTGCTTGAGCGCGGGGCAAACGTCGGCCGGTTCGTTGACCTGGTTAAGTTGGGCTGCATGCGCAACGCTCGTGACAAGCAGCGCGGCGCCAAGAGCAAGCGCCAGACGCTGGGTCAAAGGATGGAAGCGGCGATCGAATGACATGGGCGGAGAAATCCAGTAGCGATGAATGACGTGGGGCAAGCCTGTATGGCCCGCACAACTATCGTCGCCGCTGGGAGGCATTTTCAAAGCGCGGAACAGCTTGCCCGCTTCGCAAATGCTTTCGAACTCTTCTCGCGTGTTTCGGGATGTTGCGGGGTGTTGCTTGGGATCACGAAGGGATGTGGTGAGGAGCCGGTGGAATCTGGCGTGGGTGGGTGAGGCGGTGAAGCGGTGCGGCGCGAGCAGGAGTTGCGATCGCGCCTGCGGCTTTCGCAGTCCGCGTGGCGCATGTCGCCTATCACTCACCCAAGCGTGAGACCACCGTCCACATGAATCACCTGACCGGTGATATGACGCGCCTCGTCGGAAAGTAGAAACGCGATCAGCGCGGCGACATCCTTGGGTTCGGCGACATGGCCGAGCGGCGTCGCCTCCGCGGCGCGACTCCACACCGCTGCATTATCGGCACTCGGCCCGCGATCTTTACGCGTATAGCCGGGCGCCACGCAATTGACCGTCACGCCATGCTGCGCAAGTTCGGCGGCAGCGGTTTTCGCCAGCGATTCGAGCGCCGCTTTCGCCGCAGCCGTCGCGGCGAACGGCGTGTCCGCGCGATAGCGGTGCGCGACGAACGAACTGAGCGCGACCACGCGGCCGCGCTTCGAGGTTTCCAACGCGGGCGTCGCGCGTTTGACGAGCGCCGCGAACGCTGCCGGCATCGCCGCGAAGGCTGCGCCGAGCGCGTCGGGATCGAGCGCATTCAGCGTTTGCCGCTGCGCGTGTCCCGCGTTGGCGACGAGTTGATCGAGTGCGCCGAAGCTCGCCAGCGTTTGATGGACAACATGTTCCGCGGCGCCGCGTTCGGCGAGATCGCCGAATACCGTCGCGCAGCGCGCACCGTTCGCGCTGCAATCGGCGGCGACTTGCGCGAGCCGTTCCCGCGCTTCCTGATCGGCACCGCGTGCGTGCAACATCAAGGCCGAGCGCGGCGCGGCGATGCGCCGGGCCAGCGCCGCGCCGATACCCGAGCCCGCGCCGGTGATCAGCACGACGCGCTCGAAGCCGGCGCTGCCCGCTTCGTTCAGGTCGCTCACGCGGCTCACGGTGGTCATGCCGCGACCGCTTCGCCCGAGCGCTCGACGTCGAGCGTCTCGTCATGGAACGCGGCCAGCGACTCGCGATGCGCGACGCTCACAATCGCCGCCTTCGGCAGCCGCTCCGTGAACAGGCGGTACAAACGCGCCTCGTTTTCCGCGTCGAGCGCACTGGTGGCTTCGTCGAGGAACAGATAGTCGGGCTTGTGCAGCAGCACGCGCGCGGCGGCGAGGCGCTGCTGCTCGCCCGGCGACAGAATACGAGTCCAGTGTCCCGATTCCTGCAGACGGTCCGCGTATTCCGACAGATGGCAGACGATGAGCGCCTCGCGGCATTCGTCGTCGGTGTAGGTGCTGGCGGCCGACGGATAGGCGAGCGCCGCTTTGAGCGTGCCGATCGGCATGTAGCTGACCTGTGGGATGAACATCATGCGGGCGTTGACCGGGGCATCGATCGAGCCGTCGCCGAACGGCCATAAACCGGCGAGCGCGCGCATCAGCGTGCTCTTGCCCGAGCCTGACGGGCCGCGCACCAGCCAGCGCGAGCCCGGCTGAATCGCCACATCGCGAATGCGCGACAGCGGGTTGCCGTTAGGCAGGGCGAGCTTGAGGCCTTCGGTGGAGAGCTTGTCTTCGTCGACGAAATGCAGATTGATGCCGCCATGCGCGGTAGCCGGCGAGACCGATTCCTTCAGACGCGGTGCATGCACGACGCGCTTGAATTCACGCAACCGGTTCACGGTAGCGCGCCATTCGACCAAGGTGCCGTAACTGTTGATGAACCACGAGAACGAATCGCTGACGGTGCCGAAGGCGCTGGAGATCTGCATCAGCACGCCGAACGTGAAGGCGCCGGCAAAGTAGCGCGGCGCGGCGACCACCAGCGGGAAGATGATCGCGATCTGGCCATAGAAGCTCAGCACGAAGGTGAGCCGCTTGGTGTACTTCATCACCTGCCACCAGTTGTCGCGGATGCGGCCGAACAGCGAGTGCGCGTTCGCTTTCTCGGTATCCATGCCGTTGTAGAACGCGATCTGCTCGGCGTTTTCACGCAGACGGATCAGGCCGAAACGGAAATCCGCCTCTACTTTCTGCGCCTGGTAATTGATCGGCACGAGCGGATGGCCGACCTTCTGGATAATCAGCGAGCCGACCACGGCGTAGAGCGCCGCGGCCCATACCATGTAGCCGGGAATCTCGATCGGCATGCCGCCGAGCGAAATGGTCAGTGCGCCGGCCAGCGACCACAGGATGGTGATGAACGACACCAGCGTGACGACGGTGGACAGCAGGTCGAGCGTCAACGAGAGCGTGCTGGTGGCGAACGACTGCAGGTCGTCGCTGATCCGCTGGTCGGGGTTGTCGGCGAGGCGATCGCGTTCGATCCGGTAGAACGCGCTGTCGTTCAGCCACTCGTTCAGATAGCGCGTGGTCAGCCACTGGCGCCAGCGGAAGCCGAGCATCTGACGCAGATAACGGCCGTACACCGCGAGAATGATGAAGCCGAACGCGAGCCCCGAGAACACCATCAGCAGGTGAGGGAAGTCGCGCACGTTCTTGGTTTGCAGCGCGTTGTAGAAGTCGGCGCTCCAGCGGTTCAGCCGTACGTTGATCCACACCACGAGCAGATTCATCACGATGATCGCGATGAGCAGGCCCCATGCCGTTTTTCGTTCTTCGGAAACCCAGTAGGGTTTGATCAGGCTCCAGGCGGAGACTTTTTCGTCCGGCGGCAGCACGGGGGTGGCAGAGGTATTCGGTGTCATGAGCATCCTGAAGTAGTGCTGGCCCATTCGGGGCTGACCCATTTGGGGCGAGCCCGTCGGCGGGCTGCCCTGCGGCGGGTTTGCGGTACATGCCCGGGCGTCGTGCTCGACGAACGCACGCCCGGGTGAGCGTCAGATTCTGGCGCGAAGCCCTTAAGCGAAAATTAATTTGCGCCGCGAGGCCCCGCGCCGGTGCCGCTGCGAACATGGCGGGACGGCGTGCCGCCCGCGCCGCGCTCGTGCGGCATCCTGTGCTGGCATTGTGCCAGAGCGCCGCCTTCGGCCGCATTCATAACGTGAAAGATGGTGCCGGATCAAATCGCGCGCGACGCGGCCAGCCGCTGGTTTGCGGGCGCCGCGCCTTTTATGGTCTAATGACCTTCGACGAAACAGGGGTGCTTCGCGCACAGGCGGCATGATTTTCATGGCGCAGCGGCGAGGCTGAGAGACACCCTTTGCACCCGATCCGGGTAATACCGGCGCGGGAAGTTTCCGGAAGCAGCCAGTCTTCCATTCCCCGCCGGGCAGCGTCCGTCATTGGATCGCGCATTGTCCGGCCGGCCTCACCCGCCGGTTTCGTCCTGGGTACGTGCGTTGTGTTGCCGTACGGAAAGGACTCGATGACCGCCTATTCTTCAGATATGTGTTTTGCTCGTCGTCACGCCGCCTTCGGCGCGTCGCGCTTTAGCTTTGCTTGCCGTCCTGAAACGGAGTGTGCGCGATGACTCGTTCTGCACAACCCGATTTCGCCGTGCTCGGCGGTGGCCTGTGCGGGCGGCTTGTCGCGTGGCGTCTCGCCGGACAGGGGCATCGCGTGGCGCTTTATGAGCGTGGCGATGCCGCCGGTACACAATCGGCCGCGTGGGTCGCCGCAGCGATGCTGGCACCGCTCGCGGAAGCCGCCAGCGCGGAACTGCTGATCACGCGCCTCGGCGCGAGTTCGCTCGAGACGTGGCCGCAAGTGCTGGCTGAGTTGCCTGAGCCGGTGTTCTATCAACGCAATGGCACGCTGGTCGTGTGGCATCACTCGGATCGAACCGAAGCGCCGCTGTTCGAACGCCGGGTGCGTTCGAATGCGCCCGCTGAACTGCTGAACGGCGGCTTCGTCACGCTGGCAGGCGCGCAGCTCGGCGCCGCCGAGCCTGCTTTGGCAGGCCGCTTTAACCAGGGTTGGCTGCTGCCGCGTGAAGGCCAGCTGGATAACCGCCAGGTGCTCACAGCGCTGGCCGCAGGCCTCGCGCAACGCGGCGTCGACGCTCATTGGAACACGCCGGTCGACGAGCGTGCGCTGCCGCCCGCCCGCATCACGATCGACTGCCGCGGCCTCGGCGCGAAGCCCGTGCTGCCCACGCTGCGCGGCATTCGTGGCGAAGTCGCGCGCGTGCATGCGCCCGGTATCAAGCTGACGCGGCCGGTGCGGCTGCTGCATCCACGCTATCCCCTCTACATCGCGCCGAAGCAGGACGATCTCTACGTGATCGGCGCCACCGAAGTGGAAGGCGAGGATATGTCGCCGGTCAGCGTACGCTCCGCGCTTGAGCTGCTGAGCGCGGCGTTTTCCGTGCATCCCGGCTTCGGCGAGGCACGCATTCTCGAACTGAATTCGCAGTGCCGCCCAACTTTGCCGGACCACCGTCCGGCGTTGCTGTGGGACGGCGCGCAGACATTGCGCGTGAACGGCCTGTACCGGCACGGCTACATGATCGTGCCCGAAGTCGCCGACGAAGCCGTGCGCTTCGCCGCGGCGCTGCTCGACGGCCGCATCGGCGACGCCGATGCCTTCGCCGACTGGCAGCGCGACGCGCGCTGGAGCGAGCTCTTTCAACTGGATTCCGCGCGGGAGCCGGCATGAGCGTTGCGCGACTCGTCATTACGCAGACGAGTACTGCACGCCACGCCGCTTTCGCCATCGACTGAAACGTATTCGAACACCATGGATATTCATATTAATCAGAAGCCGTTGTCGCTGCCCGAAGGCGCGACCGTCGCCGACGCGCTCACCGCGTTCGGCGCACGTCCGCCGTTCGCGGTCGCGCTGAACGGCGACTTCGTGGCGCGCACCCAGCATGCGGCGCGCGCGCTGCAGGCGGGCGACAAGCTCGATGTCGTGCAACCCGTGGCCGGCGGCTGAACGTCCGCCGCGCGCTGCGGGAACACCGGATTGCCGGAGACAGGATTGCTGGAGACAAACAGGATTATGCAAATGACTTCCCCCCAAACCGCCGACGCGCTCACGCTCTACGGCCAGACCTTCGCGAGCCGCGTGCTGCTCGGCACCTCGCGTTACCCGTCGCTGCAATCGCTGTCCGATTCCATCGACGCCGCGCGGCCCGGCATGGTGACCGTCGCGCTGCGCCGGCAGATGAACGAGGGCGGCGCGGAAGCCGGCTTCTTCGATCTGCTGAAGCGCCATGGCGTGCCGCTGCTGCCGAACACGGCCGGCTGCCTGACCGTCGGCGAGGCGGTGACGACCGCGCATATGGCGCGCGAAATCTTCGAGACCGAGTGGATCAAGCTCGAACTGATCGGCGACGACTACACGCTGCAGCCCGACCCGGTCGGTCTGATCGAAGCGGCGGCACAACTGGTCAAGGACGGCTTCAAGGTGCTGCCGTATTGCACCGAAGACCTGGTGATCGGCCGCCGTCTGCTGGACGCCGGCTGCGAAGCGCTGATGCCGTGGGGCGCGCCGATCGGCACCGGCAAGGGCGTGATCAACCCCTATGGGCTGCGTGTGTTGCGTGAGCGTCTGCCGGACGTGCCGCTGATCGTCGACGCCGGTCTCGGCGTGCCGTCGCACGCGGCGCAGGTGATGGAATGGGGTTTCGACGGCGTGCTGCTGAACACGGCCGTGTCGCAGGCCACTCACCCCGACGCGATGGCGCGCGCCTTCGCGCTGGGTGTCGAAGCGGGCCGCCAGGCTTTTCTGGCGGGACCGATGGCCGAGCGCGAAAGCGCGCACGCGAGCACGCCGGTGGTCGGCATGCCGTTCTGGCATCAAGACGGGAGCGCCGCATGACGCAGACTTTGACATTGAAAGACCGCGACCTTTTCTGGCCGCCTGCCGACGAACTCACCGAAGCCGCCGAGCGCATCCGCGCCCGGCTCGGCGACTGGCCGCCGACGCACGCGCCGTGGCGCATCTGCCTGACCGCGCCGGACGAGCCGAACGGCGGCGATCTGATCGTGATCGCCGACGCGCAGCAGCATGGCGAGCAGGTGGCGCGCTGGCTGGTACGGGGCGCCGGCGTGATCGAAGCCGCCGAGGACAAGGCCACGCTGCATCTGGGCGGCGAAAAATACCGTCTCGAAGGCCATCTGGCGGAAGACTGGGTTGCCGCGCTGGCGGCGTTCCTCGACTGCGGTTTCGACCCGCATGACGCGCTGGTGCTGGCGCTGGCCTGGCGCGACGGCGACGAAACCCGTGCCGACGACGCTTTTCCCGCCGATCTCAGCCATTTCCCGCGACTCGCCGGCTTGCCCGACGCGCTGGCGCAGGCGTTCCCGCGCTGCCCGGACCGGTTGGGGCTTTATCCGGTTCTGCCGACGGCGGAGTGGGTCGAACGCGTAGTGGGCTTCGGCGTGAAGACGGTGCAGTTGCGCCGCAAATCATCCGAACCCGCCGAAGAGCTGAAGCGTGAAATTGCCCGCTGCGTGGCCGTCGGCCGTCAGCACGACGCTCAGGTGTTCATCAACGACCATTGGCAGGCCGCGCTCGAGGCGGGCGCATACGGCGTCCATCTGGGTCAGGAAGACGTGCATACGGCGGATCTCGCCGCGCTCGCCGCGGGCGGCGTCAGGCTCGGCCTGTCGACTCACGGTTTCTACGAGATTCTGCGAGCACTGCATTTCCGGCCAAGCTACATTGCTCTGGGTGCGGTGTTTCCCACCACCACCAAGGTCATGCCGACCGCGCCGCAGGGTCTACGGCGTCTAGCCCGTTACGTGCGGCTGCTCGACGGCGTCGTGCCGCTGGTGGCGATCGGCGGAATCGACCTGCAGGTGTTGCCCGACGTGCTGGCGACGGGTGTCGGTTGCGCGGCCGTGGTGCGGGCGGTAACGGAAGCGGCGGATCCGGCTGCCGCCGTTTCTGCATTGCAACAAGGGTTTACGCGATAATCGTCATGATTAGTTAAGGGACAGGGCACCCCCACGGCAACTTTTGCACGGTGGCCCTATAATTCGCCTTCCGTGTAAAAGGACTGTCAGTTTCGTGTCTTCCTCCCCCGAGACCTTACTCGAGCTGCGTGACGTCGACTTCGGTTATGGCGACCGGCTCGTCCTGTCGAACCTGAATCTGCGCTTCAAGCGCGGTCAGGTGGTCGCGGTCATGGGCGGGTCGGGTTGCGGCAAGACCACGGTGCTGCGCCTGATCGGCGGCCTGGTGCGCGCGCAGCGCGGCCAGATCCTGTTCCAGGGCCAGGACATCGGCCGGCAAACGCGTGACGGCCTGTACGCGCTGCGTCGCAAGATGGGCATGCTGTTCCAGTTCGGCGCGCTGTTCACCGACATGTCCGTGTTCGAAAACGTCGCCTTCGCGCTGCGTGAACACACCGACCTTCCCGAAGAACTGATCCGCGATCTCGTGTTGATGAAACTCAACGCGGTCGGCCTGCGCGGCGCGCGCGACCTCGCGCCGTCGGAGATTTCGGGCGGCATGGCGCGGCGCGTGGCGCTGGCGCGCGCCATCGCGCTCGATCCCGAACTGATGATGTACGACGAGCCGTTCGCCGGTCTCGATCCGATCTCGCTCGGCATCACCGCGAACCTGATTCGCGCGCTGAATCAGGCGCTTGGCGCCACCTCGATCCTCGTCACGCACGACGTGCCCGAATCGTTCGCGATCGCCGATTACGTCTATTTTCTCGCCAACGGCGGGGTTCACGCCGAAGGCACGCCCGCCGAATTGCGGGCCTCGACCGATCCCACCGTGCGTCAGTTCATCGACGGCGCACCCGACGGTCCTTTCAAATTTCACTATCCCAGCAAGACGCCGCTCGCGGCGGACTTCGGCATCGGCGGAGGTCAGTCATGATCAGTGCGATCGGCCGCTCGGTGATCGGCGGGCTGGGCACAGCCGGCTACGCCACGCGCTTTTTCTTCCGGCTGCTGCTCGAGTTTTTTCCGTTGTTGCGCCGTCCGCGTCTTGTCACGAAGCAGATCCACTTCGTGGGTAATTATTCGCTGGTGATCATTGCGGTGTCGGGGCTGTTCGTCGGCTTCGTGCTTGGCTTGCAGGGCTACTACACGCTGAACCGCTACGGCTCCGAGCAGGCGCTCGGCCTGCTGGTCGCGCTGTCGCTCGTGCGCGAACTCGGCCCGGTGGTCACGGCGCTCCTGTTCGCCGGGCGCGCGGGCACGTCGCTCACCGCCGAGATCGGCTTGATGAAGGCCGGCGAGCAACTGACCGCAATGGAAATGATGGCCGTCGACCCGGTCAAGGTGGTGGTCGCGCCGCGTCTGTGGGCCGGCATCATCTCGATGCCGATCCTCGCGGCGATCTTCAGCGCGGTCGGCGTGTTCGGCGGCTATGTGGTGGGCGTGCTGCTGATCGGCGTCGATGCCGGCGCGTTCTGGTCGCAGATGCAAGGCGGCGTCGATGTCTGGCGCGACGTTGGCGCGGGCGTGATCAAGAGCGTGGTGTTCGGCCTTGCGGTGACGTTCGTTGCACTGTTTCAAGGCTATGAAGCCAAGCCGACGCCGGAAGGCGTGTCGCGCGCCACGACCAAGACGGTCGTGTACGCGTCGCTCGCGGTGCTCGGCCTCGATTTTCTGCTGACCGCACTGATGTTCAGCTAAGACTGCGTTGCATGTTTTCCGCCGGCGGCGCGTCACTGGGCGCACGCGGCGGGGAGTATCGGCGGCGTGGCGGATTCACTTTGGGATGACGATGAAAAAGACTGCTGCTCTCGACTTCTGGGTCGGCCTGTTCGTGGTGCTGGGTTTCGTGGCGTTGCTGTTTCTCGCGCTGAAGGCCGGCAACATGAGCTCGTTGTCGTTCCAGCCGACCTATCCGGTCAAGCTCAAGTTCGACAATATCGGCGGACTGAAGGCCCGCGCGCCCGTGAAGAGCGCGGGTGTGACGGTCGGCCGCGTCGCTTCGATCGGCTTTGACAGCAATGCATATCAGGCGCTCGTCACGATCGACCTCGACAAGCAATACCAGTTTCCGAAAGACACCTCGGCGAAGATTTTGACCTCGGGGCTGCTCGGCGAGCAATACATCGGGCTCGAACCCGGCGGCGACAGCGAAATGCTCAAGGCGGGCGACACCATCTCCATGACGCAATCGGCGATCGTGCTGGAAAACCTCATCGGCCAGTTTCTGTACAGCAAGGCCGCGGATTCGGGGGCGTCCAAACCTGGCGCGGCGGCGGGTGCTCCCACGCCGGCGCCTTCCGCAGCGCCTGCAGCGTCGAGCTTGCCCGCCTCCGGCGCGGCCGCTCAATAAGGAGAATAAGAATGCAGACCACACGCATCAGCGGCGCGCGCGCCTTCCAGGCCGGTAAGCTGGCGGTAGCCGCAGCGCTGCTCGCCGGCTGTACGACTGTGCAGACGCCGACCCCGGGCGATCCGCTCGAAGGCTTGAACCGCACGATCTTCACCGTCAACGACAAGCTCGATCAATACGCGCTCAAGCCCGTCGCGAAGGGCTATGTGTTCATCACACCGCAGCCGGTGCGCGACAGCGTGACGAACTTCTTCTCGAACATCGGCGACGTCTACATTGCGGCGAACAACTTGCTGCAGTTGAAGATCACCGACGGCGTCGAAGACATCATGCGAATCGTGATCAACACGGTGTTCGGCGTTGGCGGTCTGTTCGACGTGGCGACGCTCGCCAAGCTGCCCAAGCACGACAACGACCTCGGCCTCACGCTTGGCCACTACGGCGTGCCGGCGGGCCCATACCTCGTGCTGCCGCTGTTCGGACCGAGCACTGTGCGCGACGCGGTCGGCTCGATCGGCAATTACTATGTGAACCCGCTCAGCTACATTCATCCGGATGGGCTCAGCTGGGCGCTGTACGGCCTGAACATCGTCAACACGCGGGCGAATCTGCTGAACGCCGGCGACGTGCTGGAAGGCGCCGCGCTCGACAAATACTCGTTCGTGCGTAGCGCGTATCTGCAACGCCGTCAGTACCTGTTGTCGGACGGCAAACAGTCGCAGGCGCTGCCCAATTATGGCGACGAAGCGCCGCTGCCGAAGTACGACGACGTCGACAGCGGAGCCGCCGATGCGCCGGCGGGCGCCGCGGGCACGCAGGGTGCTGCTGCCGCGAAGGCGGCGCCGGCTTCGGATGCGACCGCGGCAACGCCGCCGCAAGCGGCGTCGGGCACCGCGGCCGCGCCTGAGGCTGCTTCGGGCACGGCCGAATCTCCGCCGCTGGACCTGAACGGCGGTCCTGAAACGACTCAGATCCCGGCCGGCCAACTGGTTCCGCCCACGCGCTTTAACTTTCCGTCATTCAAATTGCGTTGATCGTGCACCCGTAACAGATCGATACGACTCTCGCAGTTTGCGCATGGATTGCTGCTGAACTCGCGTGTTAATGTCGGCTCAAACGGTTGCACTATCTTTTAAGGCAAGGCTCCAAATGAAAAAATTCTTCCTGATTCCGCTGTTCGCCGCGTTGTTCTCGTTTGCCAGTGCCGGTGCATCGGCACAGACGGTCGACACCAATTCGCCTGACGGCTTGATCAAGACCGTCACCCAGCAGGTGATCGACGCAATTCGTGCAGACAAGTCGATCCAGCAGGGCGACATCTCGCACATCACCAAGCTGGTCAACGAAAAGATCCTGCCGTACACGGATTTCCGCCGCACCACGCAGCTGGCCATGGGCCGCAACTGGCGCACTGCGTCGCCGGAGCAGCAAAACGCGGTGGTCGAGCAGTTCAAGATGCTGCTGATCCGTACGTACTCGGGCGCGCTGGCTCAGGTGCGCGATCAGCAGATCCAGTACAAGCCGTTCCGCATGAACCCGGACGACACCGACACGGTGGTGCGCTCGGTCGTGATGAACAACGGCTCGCCGATCGAACTCGACTACCGTCTGTACAAGACGCCGCAAGGCTGGCGCGTGTATGACATCAACGTGCTCGGCGCATGGCTGATCCAGGCGTACCAGCAGCAGTTCAACGAGCAGATCCAGCAGAAGGGCGTGGACGGGCTGATCCAGTTCCTCACGCAGCGCAACCAGCAACTCGCCGCGGGCAAGCAGTCGTGAGCGAAGTGTTGAGCCCCGTCGTCAGCCGCTTCGAGTGCGGCGCGACGCTGACCCACGCGAGCGCGACTGCCGCGCTCGCGGCGGGTTTGCAGCGTATCGCGGCGGGCGCGAACGGCGTGGACTGCGCACCGCTCACGCAGTTCGATTCGTCCGCGCTGGCCGTCCTCCTCGCGTGGCAGCGTGCCGCCCAGGCGCGCGGCGCCACGTTCGAGATCGTCAACCTGCCGGCTGGTCTCGCCAGCCTTGCACAAGCCTACGGCGTCGATACCCTCATCGGCGCGCGACATTGACGCTCTAACGCGTCATCTCCGAACACCTCCTACTGAGATAGGGCCACAGATTTTTGCCCTATAATCAAACGTTTTTTGGGGCACCTAACCGGCCCCAATTCCGTTCCTTCCAAGCATTTGCGCGCCCTCTCAGGGCTCCTTTAGGCGCCGCGACGCACGCGGCCCATAGTCATGTCAGCCATAGAAATTCGTAACGTCAAGAAGCGCTACAAGGATTTGCAGGCGCTCAAGGGCGTCAGCCTCACAGTTGAAGAAGGCGAGTTCTTCGGACTGCTCGGTCCGAACGGCGCGGGCAAGACAACGCTCATCAGCATCCTCGCCGGGCTCGCGCGCGCCGACGAAGGCAGCATCGCGGTGCGCGGCCACGACGTGGTCAGCGATTTCCGCGACGCGCGTCGCGCGCTCGGCGTGGTGCCGCAGGAACTGGTCTTCGATCCGTTCTTCACGGTCCGCGAAACCTTGCGCATCCAGTCCGGCTACTACGGGCTGCGCAACAACGACGCGTGGATCGACGAGATCATGGCCAATCTCGACCTCACCGACAAAGCCGACGCCAACATGCGCGCGCTGTCGGGCGGCATGAAGCGTCGCGTGCTGGTCGCGCAGGCGCTGGTGCATCGTCCGCCGGTGATCGTGCTCGACGAGCCGACCGCGGGTGTGGACGTCGAATTGCGGCAAACGCTGTGGAAATTCATTTCGCGCCTGAACCGCGAAGGCCACACCATCGTGCTGACCACGCACTACCTGGAAGAAGCCGAATCGCTGTGCGACCGCATTGCAATGCTGCGGCGCGGCGAGGTGGTGGCGCTCGAACGCACCAGCACACTGCTGCAACGCTTTGCCGGCATGCAACTGTTCCTGCGGTTCGCGCAAGGCGTCTTGCCGGCCGATCTGCGTCCGCTCGAGGTGGAAAGCGGCACGGGCAACGGCAATGGCCGCCAGCATCTGCTGCGTCTGGCGAGCTATGACGACGTCGAGAAAATTCTCGCGCAGTGCCGCGCGGCGGGCTGCGTATTCGAAGAAATCGAGGTCCGCAAAGCCGATCTCGAAGATGTGTTCGTTCAGGTGATGAACGGTCCGGAAGTGATCGAGGGGCTTGCATGAGCGGTTTTCGTACGCTGTTTTACAAAGAGCTTCTGCGGTTCTGGAAGGTGGCGTTCCAGACGGTGCTGGCGCCGGTCAT
Organism: Paraburkholderia phytofirmans PsJN; assembly: GCF_000020125.1. NCBI lineage: Bacteria > Pseudomonadati > Pseudomonadota > Betaproteobacteria > Burkholderiales > Burkholderiaceae > Paraburkholderia > Paraburkholderia phytofirmans. Next base: position 4,005,116 of record NC_010681.1, on the reverse strand, counting down.
CACCGCGCTCCTGTATCTGACGATTTTCGGCCACGCTTTGCGCGGTCACGTTGAGGTCTATCCGGGCGTCGAATACACGAGTTTTCTGATTCCGGGTCTCGTGATGATGAGCGTGTTGCAAAATGCGTTTGCCAATAGCTCGTCGTCGCTGATCCAGTCGAAGATCACGGGCAACCTGGTGTTCGTGTTGCTGCCGCCGCTGTCGCACTACGAGATGTTCGGCGCTTATGTGCTCGCGGCCGTGGCGCGCGGGCTGGCGGTCGGCTTCGGCGTATTCATCGTGACGATCTGGTTCGTGCCGGTCAGTTTCAGCGCGCCGCTCTACATCATTCTGTTCGCGATTTTCGGCGCGGCGATTCTCGGTACGCTCGGTTTGATCGCCGGTATCTGGGCCGACAAATTCGATCAGCTCGCGGCGTTTCAAAATTTTCTGATCATGCCGCTCACGTTCCTCTCCGGCGTGTTCTACTCCACGCACACGCTACCGCCGGTATGGCGCGAAGTGTCGCGGCTGAATCCCTTTTTCTACATGATCGACGGCTTTCGCTACGGTTTCTTCGGGATGTCGGATATCAATCCGCTCGCGAGCCTTGCGATCGTTGCCGGTTTCTTTGTGGTGCTGGCCGTGGTGGCGATGCGCATGCTCGCCTCCGGCTACAAACTGCGCCACTGATCAGGAGCTTCTCTTATGTTGCCGACTCCCGAACAGGTCAAGCAATACATCGCGGCTGGGCTCGCCTGCCAGCATCTCGAAGTCGAAGGCGACGGCCAGCATTTCTTTGCGACCATCGTTTCGCCGAGCTTTGAAGGCAAGCGTCTGATCCAGCGACATCAACTCGTGTATGCGGCGCTCGGCGACCGTATGCGCGAAGAAATCCACGCGCTCAGCATGAAAACGCTGACGCCCGCCGAATGGCAGAACGCGTAATCTGGAAATTTAGTGCGAATTACTCAAGAAGGGCGTGACGCCGGTAGCGGCGCGCCGAACACAGTCAAAGCAGCCCCGGCCGAAGTCCGGGTCAATCAGGAACTGACAGGCATGGATAAACTCGTCATTGAAGGTGGCTACCCGCTGTCGGGTGAAGTCGTCGTCTCGGGTGCGAAGAATGCGGCGTTGCCGATTCTGTGCGCGAGTCTGCTCAGCGCGGAGCCGGTGCATCTGGAAAACGTGCCCGACCTGCAGGACGTGCGCACGATGCTCAAGTTGCTCGGCCAGATGGGCGTGCAGATCGAAAGCGGCGATGGGCGCGTGTCGCTGAACGCGTCGAAGGTGGATAACCTCGTCGCGCCGTACGAAATGGTGAAGACCATGCGCGCGTCGATCCTCGTGCTCGGCCCGCTGGTCGCGCGCTTCGGTCACGCGCGGGTTTCGCTGCCGGGCGGCTGCGCGATCGGTGCGCGTCCGGTAGATCAGCACATCAAGGGCCTGCAGGCCATGGGTGCTGAGATCACGATCGAGCACGGCTTTATCGAAGCGCGCGCGAAGCGTCTGAAGGGCGCGCGTATCGTCACCGACATGATCACCGTCACCGGCACGGAGAATCTGCTGATGGCAGCCGTGCTGGCCGAGGGCGAGACCGTCATCGAGAACGCGGCGCGCGAGCCGGAAGTCGGCGACCTTGCGCATTTGCTGGTCGCGATGGGCGCGAAGATCGAAGGCATCGGCACGGATCGCCTCGTGATCCAGGGTGTCGACAAGCTGCATGGCGCGAAGCACACGGTGATTCCGGATCGGATCGAAGCCGGCACCTTCCTGTGCGCGGTAGCGGCGGCAGGCGGAGACGTCACACTGCGTAAAGTGCGTCCGCTGATTCTCGAAGCGGTCACCGAAAAGCTGCGCGAAGCCGGCGTCACGGTCGAAGAAGGCGACGACTGGATGCGCGTGCGCATGGACAAGCGTCCGAGCGCGGTCACCTTTCGCACCTCCGAATACCCGGCGTTCCCGACCGACATGCAGGCGCAGTTCATGGCGCTGAACACGATCGCGACGGGCACTTCGCAGGTCGTCGAGACGATCTTCGAAAACCGCTTCATGCACGTGCAGGAATTGAACCGCCTCGGCGCCAACATCACGATCGACGGCAACACCGCGCTCGTGACCGGCGTCGAACAGCTTTCGGGCGCGAAGGTGATGGCGACCGATCTGCGCGCCTCCGCGAGTCTCGTGATCGCCGCGTTGCGCGCCGACGGTGAAACGCTGATCGACCGGATCTATCACCTCGACCGTGGTTACGACCGCATGGAAACCAAGCTCACCGCTCTCGGCGCGAAGGTGCGCCGGGTCTCGGGGAGCCAGGCATGAGCGCCATGCCGCAAACTTCGTCGTCGCCGGCAGTGAGCGCACCGCTCACGCTGGCGTTGTCGAAAGGGCGTATCTTCGAGGAAACGTTGCCGCTGCTCGCCGCAGCCGGCATTGAAGTGGCTGAAGACCCGGAAACCTCGCGCAAGCTGATTCTGCCGACCACCGACGCGAACCTGCGCGTGATCATCGTGCGCGCCACCGACGTGCCGACCTACGTCGAATACGGCGCGGCGGACTTCGGCGTGGCGGGCAAAGACGTGCTGCTCGAACACGGCGGCAGCGGCCTGTATCAACCGGTCGATCTGGATATTGCGCGCTGCCGCATGTCGGTCGCGGTGGCCGCCGGTTTTGATTACGCGAACGCGGTGCGCCAGGGCGCGCGCTTGCGCGTCGCGACCAAGTACGTTGAAACAGCACGTGAGCATTTCGCCGCCAAGGGCGTGCACGTCGATCTGATCAAGCTGTACGGTTCGATGGAACTGGCGCCGCTGGTCGGTCTCGCCGATGCGATCGTCGACCTGGTGAGTTCGGGCAATACCTTGCGCGCCAACAATCTGGTCGAGGTGGAGGAGATCATGCAGATTTCGTCGCGCCTCGTGGTGAACCAGGCGGCGCTGAAACTCAAGCGCGCGGCGTTGCGGCCGATCCTCGACGCATTCGAACGCGCGTCGAAGGCCGGCGCCGCGACGGCCTGAGTGTGAGTGTCAGCGTGACCACGTTCTAAAGCGCGCCTTACCGAAACGGATACCCGTATGTCTATCAAGATTCGCAAACTCGATTCCACCGCTCCCGACTTCCAGAAGTCGCTGCACGCGGTGCTCGCGTTCGAGGCGAGCGAAGACGAAGCAATCGAGCGCTCGGTCGCGCAGATTCTGAACGACGTGAAGGCGCGCGGCGACGCTGCAGTGCTCGAATACACGCAGCGCTTCGACCGTGTCGAGGCGAAGAGCGTCGATGCGCTCGAGTTGCCGATGTCGGAACTGGAAGCGGCGCTCGAGAATCTCGAGCCGAAGCGCCGCGCGGCGCTCGAAGCGGCGGCGGCGCGGGTGCGCGGGTACCACGAGAAGCAGAAGATCGAGTGCGGCAGCCACAGCTGGCAGTACACGGAAGCCGACGGCACCGTGCTCGGCCAGAAAGTCACGCCGCTGGATCGCGCGGGTATCTACGTGCCGGGCGGCAAGGCGGCGTATCCGTCGTCAGTGCTGATGAACGCTATTCCGGCGCGAGTGGCCGGCGTGCGCGAAATCGTCATGGTCGTGCCCACGCCGGACGGTGTGAAGAATCCGCTGGTGCTCGCGGCCGCGCTGCTGGGCGGCGTGGACCGCGTGTTCACGATCGGCGGCGCGCAGGCGGTCGGCGCGCTGGCGTACGGCACGGCGACCATTCCCGCGGTCGACAAGATCTGCGGTCCCGGCAACGCATACGTCGCGTCGGCCAAGCGCCGCGTGTTCGGCACGGTCGGCATCGACATGATCGCCGGGCCGTCGGAAATCCTCGTGCTCTGCGACGGCACCACGGACCCGCGCTGGGTCGCGATGGATCTGTTCTCGCAAGCCGAGCACGACGAACTCGCGCAGTCCATCTTGTTGTGCCCTGACGATGCGTTCATCGGCCGCGTGAAAGACGCGATCGACGAACTGCTGCCCACCATGCCGCGCCGCGACGTGATCCGCAAGTCGCTGGAAGACCGTGGCGCGCTGATCAAGGTGCGCGACATGGAGCAAGCCTGCGCGATCGCCAACGACATCGCCCCGGAACACCTCGAAATCTCCGCGCTGGAGCCGCATCATTGGGGCCAACTGATCCGCCATGCCGGCGCGATCTTTCTCGGCCGCTACACCAGCGAAAGCCTCGGCGACTACTGCGCGGGGCCTAATCACGTCTTACCTACGTCTCGTACCGCACGGTTCTCGTCTCCTTTGGGCGTCTATGATTTCTTCAAGCGTTCGAGCGTGATCGAGGTCAGCGCGGAAGGCGCGCAGACGCTCGGCGAGATCGCCGCCGAGCTCGCTTACGGCGAAGGCCTGCAGGCGCATGCCCGCAGCGCCGAATACCGGATGCGGCAAAACGGCTAAGCGTATTTGATCCGGCGCTGAAGCCGCAGGCGTCGAACCGGCGCCCGCGAATACCGGCGACGGATTGCGCGCGGTTCTTCGTTTAATAAAGACAATACAGACAACCTGGGGCGGCCCGCATGTCGCCAACGCCGGGCCGGCGTTCCTTGCGACCCGCTTCACCGACCTATGACGACACCTCAAGACATCATCCGCCGCGACGTGCTCGCGATGACGAGCTATCCGGTTCCGGACGCCACGGGCTACATCAAGCTCGACGCGATGGAAAATCCGTTCACGTTGCCGCCGGTGCTGGCCGCGCATCTGGGCGAGCATCTGGCCGGCGTCGCGCTGAATCGCTATCCGGCGCCGCGTCCGGATGCGCTGATCGAGAAGATCAAGCGGGTGATGCAAGTGCCGGCCGGCTGCGACGTGCTGCTCGGCAACGGCTCGGATGAAATCATCAGCATGGTGTCGGTCGCGTGCGCGCAGCCGGGCGCCAAGGTGCTCGCGCCGGTGCCGGGATTCGTGATGTATCAGATGTCGGCGAAGCTGGCGAATCTCGAGTTCATCGGCGTGCCGCTGAAAGCGGATTTCACACTCGACACCGAAGCGATGCTAGCCGCGATCGCCGAGCACCAGCCGGCGATCATCTATCTTGCCTACCCGAACAACCCGACCGGCACGCTGTACGACGACGCCGACATGGAGCGCATCATCGCCGCGGCCAATAAGAGCCTCGTGGTGATCGACGAGGCTTATCAGCCGTTCGCGCAACAGAGCTGGCTGCCGCGCGCCGATGCGTTCGACAACGTCGTCGTGATGCGCACGGTGTCCAAGCTCGGCCTTGCCGGCATCCGTCTCGGCTATCTGGTCGGCAAACCCGGCTGGCTGACCGAATTCGACAAAGTGCGGCCGCCGTACAATACCAACGTGCTCACGCAAGCCGCCGCCGATTTCCTGCTCGACCACGTCGACGTACTCGACTCGCAAGCGGCGCAATTGCGCGAAGAACGCACGAAACTCGCGCGCGCGGTGTCCCAATTACCGGGCGCCGAAGTGTTCCCGAGCGCCGGCAATTTCCTGCTGGTGCGCGTGCCCGACGCGTCGGTTCTGTTCGAAACGCTACTGACGGCGCGGGTTCTGATCAAAAACGTGAGTAAAATGCATCCATTGCTGGCCAATTGCGTGCGGTTGACCGTCGGTTCGCCGGAAGAAAACGCCCAATTGCTCGCTGGACTGAAACTCGTGCTGAACTGAATGGCGTGCCGAACGGCCGCGCAGCGCTTTCCCATTTTGCGGAAAGTATGCGTGGCCCGCCGTTTTCCCATCCCACCTACCTGACGCTTTCTAGCTAGATTCGAGGAATTACCATGCGCCTTGCGGAAGTCGTTCGCAACACCAGCGAAACGCAGATCCGTGTGAAGATCAATCTGGACGGCACCGGTCAGCAAAAGCTGGCCACCGGCGTGCCGTTTCTGGACCACATGCTCGACCAGATCGCGCGGCATGGATTGTTCGACCTCGAAATCGAAGCGCATGGCGACCTGCATATCGACGACCATCACACGGTCGAAGACACCGGTATCACGCTCGGCCAGGCCGTCGCGAAAGCGATCGGCGACCGTAAGGGCATCGTCCGCTACGGTCATTCCTACGTGCCGCTCGACGAAGCGTTGTCGCGCGTCGTGATCGATTTCTCGGGCCGTCCGGGTCTCGAATTCCATGTGCCGTTCACGCGTGCGCGCATCGGTACGTTCGACGTCGATCTGTCCATCGAGTTTTTCCGCGGTTTCGTGAATCATGCCGGCGTCACTTTGCATATCGACAACCTGCGCGGCCTGAACGCCCACCATCAGATGGAAACGGTGTTCAAGGCGTTCGGGCGTGCGTTGCGCATGGCCACCGAACTGGACGAACGTGCGGCGGGACAGATTCCGTCGACCAAGGGCAGCCTTTAAGCGTTCATTAGCCGGCTCATAGGCCAACTCAACTACCAGGACCGGGACCAGCGTCGAGTGCGCTCGCGCCCGGTGTGCGATGGACATTCTGAAGTCGTTTATTTCGCTGCTGGCGTTGATCAACCCGGTCGGCGCCATCCCGTTCTTCATGAGCCTGACGGCGAATCAGAGCGATGTCGAGCGGCGTAGAACCATTCGGATTGCGGCGATTTCGGTGTTCTGCGTGATCGCGATCACCACGCTGCTCGGGCAGCAGATCATCAGCTTCTTCGGCATTTCGGTCGGCTCGCTCGAAGTGGGCGGCGGAATCATCATGCTGCTGATGGCGATCAACATGCTGAACGCGCAGATCGGCAACAGCCGTTCGACGCCGGAAGAGCGCCACGAAGCCGAGCAGAAGGACAACATCGCCGTCGTTCCATTGGCGATTCCGCTGCTGACCGGCCCGGGCGCGATCAGCACCACGATCATCTACGCGGCCGGCTCGGCGCATTGGTACGACCGGATCAGCCTCGTCGCGATCGGCGCGGTGCTGGCGGCGATCTGCTTTTTTTCGCTGCGGCTCGCCGAACCGATTGCCCGCTGGGTCGGTCGCACGGGTATCAACATCGGCACGCGGCTCATGGGTTTGATGTTATCGGCGCTGGCGGTGGAATTCATCGTCGATGGATTGAAGGCATTGCTGCCTAACTTGAAATGAAAACTTCGATAGCGATTGTGGATTACGGAATGGGCAACCTGCGCTCGGTGGCCCAGGCGCTGCGCAAAGCCGCGCCGGAAGCGGACGTGGCGATCGTCGACCAGCCGGAAGCGATTCGCGCGGCCGACCGCGTGGTGCTGCCCGGCCAGGGCGCGATGCCCGACTGCATGCGCAGTCTGGCCGAGTCCGGCCTGCAGGACGCGGTGATCGAGGCGTCGCGCAGCAAGCCGCTGATGGGCGTGTGCGTCGGCGAGCAGATGCTGTTCGACTGGAGCGCGGAGGGCGGCACGCCTGGCCTCGGCCTGTTGCCCGGCAAAGTGCTGCGCTTCGACTTGGAAGGCCAATTGCAGGACGACGGCTCGCGCTTCAAGGTCCCGCAAATGGGCTGGAACCGTGTGCGCCAGGCGCAGCCGCATCCGCTGTGGGACGGCGTCGCGGACAACGCGTTCTTCTACTTCGTGCACAGTTATTACGTGGTGCCGGACAACGTCGCCCATACCTCGGGCGAAACGGTGTACGGTGTTCCCTTTACCTCGGCGGTGGCGCGGGATAACATCTTCGCGACCCAATTCCACCCGGAAAAGAGCGCCGAAGCGGGGTTGCGCGTGTATCGAAACTTCGTGCACTGGAACCCGTGAGCGCCTTTGTTCATCCTGTTGTCCTGCATCGCTCCGCCACAAGCGGAGCTTATGTCGCGCACCGCAATCGCAATACCATGCTTTCGCTGCCTCACGACGCCGCGCAAGGGCGTCGAAAGAGTTGTACTAAACTAGCGAAACGGCGTCCCAGCGGGCTGGCCCATTGCGGGCTGACCCACCAGACGCTGCCGCCGACCTTCAACCCCTTCCCAGACAACACCCGATTGCTATGCTGCTGATTCCCGCCATCGACCTGAAAGACGGTCAGTGTGTACGCCTCAAACAAGGCGATATGGACCAGGCGACGATATTTTCCGAGGAACCGGCGGCGATGGCCCGACATTGGGTCGATCGCGGTGCCCGGCGTCTCCACCTCGTCGACCTGAATGGCGCGTTCGCCGGCAAGCCGAAGAATGAAGACGCGATTCGCGCGATCATCGAGGAGGTGGGCGGCGAGATTCCCGTGCAACTGGGCGGCGGCATTCGCGACCTGAATACGATCGAGCGCTATCTGGACGACGGTTTGTCGTACGTGATCATCGGCACGGCGGCAGTGAAGAACCCCGGCTTTCTGCAGGACGCCTGCACGGCGTTCGGCGGCCATATCATCGTCGGACTGGATGCGAAAGACGGCAAGGTGGCGACCGACGGCTGGAGCAAGCTGACCGGCCACGAAGTGGCCGATCTCGCGCGCAAGTTCGAGGACTACGGCTGCGAGTCGATCATCTACACCGACATCGGCCGCGACGGCATGCTTCAGGGCATCAACATCGAAGCGACGGTGCGCCTCGCGCGCGCAGTGAAGATTCCGGTGATCGCAAGCGGCGGCTTGTCCAACCTCACCGACATCGAATCGCTGTGCGAAGTCGAAGACGAAGGCATTGAAGGTGTGATCTGCGGCCGGGCGATCTACTCGGGCGATCTCGACTTCGCGGCCGCGCAAACCCTCGCGGACCGGCTGCGCGAATCGGACGACGCCTAAGCTTGCTGTGGCGAGCCTTCAGGCTCGCCGCCCGCGTCTCGCGTTTGCGGCCGGCGGCGCGGTGAACGAATCGCCGGCAGCCGAAACGGACGCGGTCATGCACCGGCAGAGCGCCTGAGGCCGCCCGCGTGCGACTCACCGGCGGCGCAGCGCGACCGCGCCGCGCCGACCTTGCGCCGCTCGTCGAAGTCCCAAAGCGAGCGGCCTCATCAGCGGTATTGGCAGAATTGCAAGATCATGGCTCTAGCTAAACGCATCATTCCCTGTCTCGACGTCACGGCTGGCCGCGTGGTCAAGGGCGTCAACTTCGTCGAACTGCGCGATGCGGGCGACCCGGTTGAAATCGCCCGCCGCTACGACGATCAGGGCGCCGACGAACTCACCTTCCTCGACATCACCGCGACCTCGGATCAGCGCGATCTGATCCTGCCGATCATCGAAGCGGTCGCGTCGCAAGTGTTCATTCCGCTGACGGTCGGCGGCGGCGTGCGCGCCGTCGAAGACGTGCGGCGTCTGCTGAACGCGGGCGCGGACAAGATCAGCATGAACTCGTCGGCGGTGGCGAATCCGCAACTCGTGAAAGACGCCACGGACAAATACGGCTCGCAGTGCATCGTCGTCGCGATCGACGCAAAGCGCGTCTCCGCGGACGGCGAGCCGCCGCGCTGGGAAGTCTTCACGCATGGCGGCCGCAAGGCCACCGGGCTGGAAGCGGTCGAATGGGCGCGCAAGATGGCCGAACTCGGCGCCGGCGAAATCCTGCTCACCAGCATGGACCGCGACGGCACCAAGAGCGGCTTCGACCTCGCGCTTACGCGCGCCGTGTCCGATGCGGTGCCGATTCCGGTGATCGCTTCGGGCGGCGTGGGCAACCTGCAACATTTGGCCGACGGCATCAAAAACGGCCACGCGGACGCGGTGCTCGCCGCGAGCATCTTCCACTACGGCGAACACACCGTGGGCGAGGCCAAGCGCTTCATGGCCGATCAGGGCATTTCGGTGAGGTTGTGACGTGGTGAATCCATCGGCAGTCAACTGGCTCGACAAGGTCAAGTGGGACGCGAACGGCCTCGTGCCCGTAATCGCGCAGGAGGCGTCGACGAACGACGTGCTCATGTTCGCCTGGATGAACCGCGAAGCCTTGGCCAAGACCATCGAAACCAATCGCGCGGTGTATTTTTCGCGATCGCGCCAGCGCCTGTGGTTCAAGGGCGAAGAGTCCGGCCACGTGCAGCATGTGCACGAAGTGCGGCTCGATTGCGACGAAGACGTCGTCTTGCTCAAAGTGGAGCAGGTGTCGGGCATTGCCTGCCACACCGGCCGCCACTCGTGCTTCTTCCAGAAATTCGAAGGCTCGGTGGACGATGGCGACTGGGTCGCCGTCGATCCCGTGCTGAAAGACCCCGAACACATTTACAAATGACGCAATCCACGCAAACCACGTCGTCCGACTCCGCCTCCACGACCGATACGCTGATGCGCCTCGCGGCGATCATCGACAGCCGCAAGGGCGGCGATCCAGACGTGTCGTATGTGTCGCGCCTGTTCCACAAGGGCGACGACGCGGTGCTGAAGAAGATCGGCGAAGAAGCCACCGAAGTCGTGCTGGCCGCCAAGGACGCACGCCACGGCGGCGCGCCGAAGGCGCTGGTCGGCGAAGTCGCGGACCTGTGGTTTCACTGCCTCGTGATGCTGTCGCACTTCGACCTCAGCCCGGCGGACGTGCTCGCCGAACTGGAGCGCCGCGAAGGCATGTCGGGTATCGAGGAAAAGGCGCTGCGCAAGAGCCGCGACCGCGAACAGAACGGCGACTGATCGTAGTGGGTCCGCGCTCGCGTCTTGAAGTGGAGAGCACCGGCGCCCATATCGCACTGAACGCATCTGATCGCATCCTTGGGAGGACGCAAGCATGGAACAGTCGCACGAGAGCTATCCGCCGCCGGTCTATCGCAATGCTCTCGAACCTGAGCGCGAGCGCAGCCTGCGTACGCTTACCCACGTGCTGTACGCGCTGTATGCGGTCCACTGGCTGACGGGCGGCCTGACGATCCTGATCGCGATCATCATCAACTACGTAAAGCGGCCCGATGTGGTCGGCACGCCGTACGAGGCCCATTTCGAGTGGCAGATCCGCTCCTTCTGGATGGCCTTGCTGGGCTACGCGATCGGCGGTGTGCTGCTGTTCGTGGTGATCGGCATTCCCGTTCTGTGGGCCGTGAGCATCTGGATGTTGTACCGTATTATCAAGGGCTGGCTGTATCTGTACGATAACAAGCCGCTCGCGAATCCGCGTGGCTGGTTCTGAGTTTCGTCCGACGGTTGCCGGGCCTGACGTGAATCGCGCCGCGTGGGCTTCGCGCTTCAGCCATACTGTGTCAGGAATACGATGAGCCACGACCCGAACTGCCTTTTCTGCAAGATCGCTGCCGGCGAAATCCCGTCGACCAAAGTCCACGAAGACGACGAGTTCGTCGCCTTCCGCGACATTCGTCCGGCTGCGGAGACGCATGTGCTGGTGATTCCGCGCAAGCACATCGCCACGCTGTCGAACTGCACCGAAAGCGATGCACCGCTGCTTGGTAGAATGCTGGTCTTGGTGGCGCGTTTAGCCGATCAGCTGGGCGTGGCGTACACCGGCGGCGAAACGGGTTTTCGCACGGTAATCAATACCGGTCCGGGCGGCGGCCAGGAGGTGTATCACCTGCACGCGCACATTCTCGCGGGACCGCGCCCCTGGCAGCGCATGGGGTGACGCCGCAGTGCAAGTGTGTTTAGTGAGTTTTGGTCACGGACAATAGCGCGGCCGTTGTTTTTGCCGCATTGTAACGACGCCGACGCGATCGTCTGGTCACAATGACATTCCGTGTCGCGGGTTGCAGCAGAGAAGCTCGCGGTAACGTATAGATGAAGCGTACGCGCTTCGATTCACGCCGCAAGGCGCCCGAGTACCGCCGCATCCGGTGCGGTATCGGGGTTAAGGAGAGTAGTCATGGGTTCATTAAGTATTTGGCATTGGCTGATCGTGTTGTTGATCGTGGCGCTCGTGTTCGGCACGAAGAAGCTGCGCAATATCGGCGGCGATCTGGGCGGCGCGGTGAAAGGCTTCAAGGAAGGCATGAAGGAAGCCGACGCGCCGGCAGCCGAAGCGCAGCAGCGCGAACTGCCGCGCAACGGCGCCGTAGACGTGGAAGCAAAGGAAAAGACGCCGCGTTCGGGCGATTACCGCTAAGCCGCGGCTTACCCGCGTTACTGACGGACATTCCACTTCATGCTGGACCTCGGTCTAACCAAGATGGCGCTGATCGGCGTCGTCGCGCTGGTCGTACTCGGGCCTGAGCGCCTGCCACGCGTCGCCCGCACGGCCGGCGCGTTGTTCGGCCGCGCACAGCGGTATATCAACGACGTGAAGGCCGAAGTCACGCGCGAAATCGAACTCGACGAATTGCGTCGGATGAAAAGCGAGTTCGAGGCCGCCGCGACCAATGTCCAAACCTCCGTTCAGGACAACCTGCGCAAGCACGAGTCCGAACTGAACGACGCGTGGAACAGCGGCTCGTCGGTGTCGCCGAGCATTGCCGGTGGCGCGCTCGAAGATGTGGGCAACACCTCGTGGTCGGGCAGCACGCCCGCCGCGGCCGCCAAACGCAAGAACTGGCGCGTCAAGCAGACGGCCATGCCCACGTGGTACAAGCGCGCGACCACGCGCCGCACGCGTGTGCAGTCGGGCGCTGCGCGCGTGGCGCGGCATACGCCGACCAGCATGCGTCGTCCGACGCGGTTCTTCTGATGATCAGAACGACAATCTCTAACCGAGGGCCGGCGTGAGCGACCCCCAGCAAACCCAGGACGAAGGCACTGAAGAGACCTTCATTTCCCACCTCGTTGAATTGCGCGACCGTATCATTCGCGCCGGCCTTGCCGTCGTCGTGGTGTTCGTCGGACTCGTGTATTGGGCGCCGGATATCTTCCGGTTGCTGGCGCGGCCTTTGATGCAGAACCTGCCGAAGGACGGCAAGATGATCGTCACCGACGTCACCGGCTCGTTCTTCGTGCCGATGAAGGTGACTATGCTGGTGGCCTTCGTGATCGCGCTGCCGATCGTGCTTTACCAGATCTGGGCGTTCGTCGCGCCGGGTCTTTACCAGCACGAGAAGAAACTGGTCGGGCCGCTGGTGGGCAGCAGCTACACGCTGTTCCTGTGCGGCATGGCGTTCGCGTATTTCGTGGTGTTCCCGACCATTTTCCGCGTGATGGCGCACTACAACGCGCCGCTCGGCGCGGAGATGACCACGGACATCGACAATTACCTGAGCTTCGTGCTGACCATGTTCATTGCGTTCGGCGTGACGTTCGAGGTGCCGATCGTCGTGGTGCTGCTGGTGCGCATGAACGTGGTGACGCTCAAGAAGCTCAAGGAGATTCGTCCGTATGTGATCGTCGGCGCGTTTGTGATTTCCGCCGTGGTCACGCCGCCGGACGTGTTCTCGCAGCTGATTCTGGCGATTCCGCTGATCGTGCTGTACGAGGCGGGGATCATTGCGGCGCGGTTGATCGTCGGCAAGCAGCCGGTGGTGATCGAAGACGCGAGCCCGTCGGAATGATGGTTTAGCGATTCGGCGAACTCACGCAAGCAAAAAGGGCAGTCCATGGTGGACTGCCCTTTTTGTTTGGCCCGTGGCGCCTGGCTTGTGCTTGATTATTGAGGGACGCTGACTTCAGTTTGCCTTTCGCTAAGGTCAACCGCCGTCGTCGTCCTGATCGCCGCTGCCGCCGCCATTGTCTTCGGCTGGTTGCTTCGGCGGAGGCGGGCGTTTGCCGATGGTGACATCCAGATCCATCTCGCGGCTCTTGCGCACCAGATGCACCTTCGCGGCCGTGCCCGGCTTGATCTGCGCGATCACATTCAGCAGACGCGTGGTGTCGGTAATTTCCTGGCCGTTCACGCTCACGAGAATGTCGCCCGGTTTGATGCCCGCACGGTCCGCCGGGCCGTTCTTCAGCACGCCCGCGACAATCGCGCCCGACTTCTGCTCCAGCCCGAACGATTCGGCGATCTCCGGCGTAACGTCCTGCGGTTCGACGCCGATCCAGCCGCGCGTGACCGAACCCGTGGTGATGATGCTCTCCAGCACGCTCCTCGCTGTCGAAACGGGAATCGCGAAGCCGATGCCGAGCGAGCCGCCCGAGCGCGAATAGATGGCGGTGTTGATGCCGAGCAGGTTGCCGTTCACGTCGACCAGCGCGCCACCCGAGTTGCCCGGGTTGATGGCCGCGTCGGTCTGAATGAAGTTTTCGAACGTGTTGATGCCGAGGTGATTGCGCCCGAGCGCGCTGACAATGCCCATGGTCACCGTCTGGCCGACGCCGAACGGATTGCCGATGGCAAGCACCACGTCGCCCACACGCGTCTGGTCCATGCGGCCGAGTGTGATGGTGGGCAGGTTGGTCATGTTGACCTTGAGCACGGCCAGATCGGTTTCCGGATCGATGCCGATCACCTTGGCATTCGTGGTGCGGCCGTCGGCAAGCGCGATTTCGATCTGATCGGCACCGTCCACGACGTGCTGGTTCGTTAGAATGTAACCTTCCGAACTCACTATCACGCCAGAGCCCAGATTGGACGCGGGCTGTTCCTGCTGCTTGCGGTTCTTGTCGCCGAAGAAGTAGCGGAATAGCGGATCTTTCGCGCGCGGGTCGGGCGGCAGTGAGCCATCCTTGCTGGAAAACACATTGACGACCGCGGGCATGGCCTTTTGCGCGGCGTCCGCGTACGACGCCTGAGCTGGGCCGCTCCCGATGCCTGGCGCTACTTCCCGCAGCGCGACGATCGGTTCGGCGAGTTGCTTGCCGAATTGCCCTTGACGCTGGAGCCACTGCGGTTTGAGGGTCGCAATGATGAACATGAGCGCCAACAGCACGGTCACCGCTTGGGCAAAGAACAGCCAAAAGCGTCTAAGCATCTGAAGACTAGAGGTTTATATGGATCGGATCGAACTTGAATTGTACTTGAACAATCTCCTTGAAACCGCGCGCTTCAAGGACTATTGCCCTAATGGATTGCAGGTCGAAGGGCGTCGCAAGATCAATAAGCTTGCGACCGGCGTGACCGCTTCGGCGGCCTTTCTGGAGGCCGCGCTCGACTGGGGCGCGGATGCCGTGCTGGTTCATCACGGCTACTTCTGGCGCAACGAGGCGCCGCAGATCACCGGCCGCAAACACGCGCGGCTCAAGCTGCTGATCGCCAACGACCTGAACCTGTTCGCCTATCACCTGCCGCTCGACGACCATCCCGAGTTCGGCAACAACGCGCAGATCGGCCACAAGATGGGCTGGATCAGCGACGCCCGCTTCGGCGAGAACGACCTCGGCTGGCTCGCCACGTTTCCCATGCCGATCACGCTCGCGCACTTCACCGCGCAAGTCGAGCAGACGCTCGGTCGCACGCCGCTCGTATTCGGCGACGCGGACCGCGAACTGCGCCGCGTGGGCTGGTGCACGGGCGCCGCGCAAGGCATGTTCGACGCGGCCATCGACGCGGGCGCCGACGTCTATCTGACCGGCGAAGTGTCGGAGTCGGTGATGCACACATCGGCGGAAAGCGGCGTGGCGTTTCTCGCGGCGGGCCATCATGCCACCGAGCGCTTCGGCGTGCAGGCGGTGGGCAAGCATCTCTCAGAGCAGTTCGATATCGAACACCTCTTTATCGATATCCCCAATCCCGTTTGAATCGCAATCGCAAGAGCGACGCAAATCACAAGAGCGACCCAAAACGCATTAGCGAAGCAAAAGGCAGGAATAACGGAGAGGGCACTTAAAAGGAGGTGCAAAACGGTTTGCGATTAGTACGGAGAAACCCTGATTTATCAAAGGCTTCGCACGGTTTTTGGCAATCGGGCCTTGTAAATGGCGACTCCATTCGCGCAAACTAGCGGCGGTAGAAGAGACGTGAAGGAAAAATCCAACTCAGAAGTGGGGCGTGTGATGCGAGACAAGGAAGATGAACGCGTCGACGGCAGCCGCCGTACCTGGCTGATAGCGACGACCGTAGCAGGTGGCATTGGAGGCGTTGCCACTGTCGTACCCTTTGTTAGTTCGTTTGCACCATCTGAAAAGGCCAAGGCAGCAGGTGCCCCGGTCGAAGTCGATATCAGTGACCTCAAGCCCGGCGACATGAAGACCGTTGCCTGGCGTGGTAAGCCGGTGTGGATCATCAACCGCACCGACCGTATGCTCGCCGATGTCCAGAAAGCCGATAACGAAGTAGCGGATCCCCACACCAAGAATCCTTTTTCGATGCCGTTGCCGGAGTACTGCAACAACGAGTTCCGTTCACGCACCGACCACAAGAACCTTTTCGTCGCCGTCGCCGTGTGCACCCATCTGGGCTGTACGCCGACACCGCGCTTCCAGGAGGGCGCGCAGCCCAATCTTCCGGACGACTGGCCAGGCGGCTTCCTGTGCCCTTGCCACGGCTCGACCTATGACATGGCCGGCCGCGTCTTCAAGAACAAACCTGCGCCGCAGAACCTCGACATCCCGCCTTACATGTTCACCTCGGCCACCGGCCTCGTGATCGGCAAGGACGAGAAAGGAGAAGCGTAATGGCGATCGAACACGAAGTAGAGACGACCGGGCTGGTCGGCTGGATCGACCGGCGCTTTCCGCTGACTTCCACGTGGAAGAAGCACGTTTCCGAGTACTACGCGCCGAAGAACTTCAACTTCTGGTACTTCTTCGGTTCGCTTGCCCTGCTGGTGCTGGTCAACCAGATCGTCACCGGTATCTTCCTCACCATGAACTACAAGCCCGACGCGACGCTCGCGTTTTCGTCGGTCGAGTACATCATGCGCGAGGTGCCGTGGGGCTGGCTGATCCGCTATATGCACTCCACGGGCGCGTCGATGTTTTTCGTCGTCGTCTATCTGCATATGTTCCGTGGGCTGATGTACGGCTCGTACCGCAAGCCGCGCGAACTGGTGTGGATTTTCGGCTGCGCGATTTTCCTGTGTCTGATGGCTGAAGCGTTTTTCGGCTATCTGCTGCCTTGGGGGCAAATGTCGTTCTGGGGCGCGCAGGTGATCGTCAACCTGTTCTCAGCGATTCCGTTTATCGGGCCGGACCTGTCGCTGTGGATTCGCGGCGACTACGTGGTCTCGGACGTCACGCTGAACCGCTTCTTCGCGTTCCACGTGATCGCGATTCCGCTGGTGCTGATCGGGCTGGTGGTCGCTCACCTGGTCGCGCTGCACGAAGTGGGATCGAACAACCCGGACGGCATCGAGATCAAGGCGAAGAAGGATCCGGACGGCATTCCGATCGATGGCATTCCGTTCCATCCGTACTACTCGGTGCACGATTTCATGGGCGTGTCGGTGTTCCTGCTGATCTTCGCGGCGATCATTTTCTTCGCGCCGGAGATGGGCGGGTATTTCCTCGAAGCGAACAACTTCGTGCCGGCCAATCCGCTGCAAACGCCGCCTGAAATTGCGCCGGTGTGGTATTTCACGGCGTTCTACGCGATGCTGCGCGCCACGACGGATCCGTTCAAGATCGTGCTGATGGTGATAATCGGGTTGCTCGGCCTGCTCGCGCTGGTGCGCGCCCGCGGAAAATGGAAACTCGGCCTGCCGGTGCTCGCTGTGCTGGTGATTTTGGCGATGGCGTTCACCGAATCGAAGTTCTGGGGCGTGGTGGTGATGGGCAGTGCGGTGGTGTCGCTGTTCTTCCTGCCTTGGCTCGACCGGTCGCCGGTCAAGTCGATCCGTTACCGGCCGTTTTTTCACAAGGTGTTCTACGGGATCTTCGTGCTCGTGTTCCTGACGCTGGCCTTCCTCGGCACTAAACCGCCGTCGCCGACCGCCACGCTGATCGCGCAGGTTTGTGCGCTGATCTACTTCGCGTTTTTCCTCGGTATGCCGTTCTGGACGCGGCTTGGCACGTTCAAGCAGCCGCCCGAGCGGGTGCGGTTCAAGCCTCACTAATCGCGAGCCAGGAGAACACGAATGAAAAAACTGCTTACGAAGTGCGCGCTGATCGGCGCGACACTGCTCGCGGTGCTGGCCGCCCCGGCTTACGCGGACGAGAATTTCCCTCTCGACCGCGCGCCGGATAACGCGGAGAATTTCGCTTCCTTGCAGCACGGCGCGCGATTGTTTGTAAACTACTGCCTGAATTGCCACAGCGCGAACCTGATGCGCTACAACCGCCTGACCGACATCGGCATTACGCCGAACGAAATTCAGGCGAACTTGCTGTTCACCACGGACAAAGTCGGCAACACCATGACCGTGGCCATGCGCCCGGACGACGCGAAAGCGTGGTTCGGCGCGAGTCCGCCGGATTTGTCGGTGGAAGCGCGGGCGCGCGGCAAGGACTGGCTGTACACGTATTTGCGCACTTTTTATCGCGACAATACGCGGCCGACCGGCTGGAACAATCTGGTGTATGAAAACGTGAGCATGCCTCACGTGCTGTGGCAGCTTCAGGGCGAACGTACCGCGAAGTTCGGGGATGAAACCGACGAAAAAACTGGCGAGACGGTACACAAATTCGTGGGCTTCCAGCAGGTCACTCCGGGGACGATGTCGCCGGTAGATTATGATTCTGCTGTGGCCGACCTCGTGTCGTACCTGTCATGGATGTCCGAACCGACTCAGAAAACCCGCAAGCAGCTTGGCGTGTGGGTGCTGATGTTCCTCGGTATCCTGAGCTTTTTCGCCTGGCGATTGAACGCCGCGTACTGGAAACATATCAAATAATCACGCCGTCACCCGGCGTGGGGCCGGCGCCAGGAAAAACCTGTTGGACGGTTTTTCCGCGCGCTGGCCTTTCAGCTTTTTGAGGAAACGTAAACATGATGGTTCTGTATTCCGGCACAACTTGCCCGTTCTCCCAGCGCTGCCGGCTGGTGTTGTTCGAAAAGGGCATGGACTTCGAGATCCGCGACGTCGACCTGTTTAACAAGCCGGAAGACATCGCCGTGATGAATCCGTATGGTCAGGTGCCGATTCTCGTCGAACGGGACCTGATTCTGTACGAATCGAACATCATCAACGAATATATCGACGAGCGCTTCCCGCACCCGCAACTCATGCCGGCCGATCCGGTGCAGCGTGCCCGCGCCCGCCTGTTCCTGCTGAACTTCGAGAAAGAGCTGTTCGTTCACGTCGGCACGCTCGAAAACGAAAAGGGCAAGGCTGCGGAGAAGAATCACGAGAAAGCCCGTCTGGCGATCCGCGATCGTCTGACGCAACTCGCGCCGATCTTCCTGAAGAACAAGTACATGCTCGGCGAAGAGTTCTCGATGCTCGACGTCGCGATCGCACCGTTGCTGTGGCGTCTGGATCACTACGGCATCGAACTGTCGAAGAACGCCGCGCCGCTGATGAAGTACGCCGAGCGCATTTTCAGCCGCCCGGCTTATATCGAAGCGCTGACGCCTTCGGAAAAGGTGATGCGTCGTTGAGTGTGGCTTTGGGGCGAGGGCGCCGCGCGGCTGGCCGAGCGCGGGCCCGCGCCCGGTAAGAGGACAGTTGATGCAAGAGATTTCCACCAAGCCTTACCTGCTGCGCGCGCTCTATGAGTGGTGCACGGACAATGGCTATACGCCGCACATCGCGGTCCGGGTCGACAATCAGACGCGCGTGCCGCGTCAATTCGTGCGCGACAACGAAATCGTGTTGAACATCAGCTTCGAGGCGACCAGCCAGCTGCAGATGGGCAACGAGTGGATCGAGTTTAGTGCGCGTTTCTCCGGCAAGTCGCACAAGATCGAGGTGCCCATCGCCAATATTCTCGCGATCTATGCGCGCGAGAACGGCCAGGGCATGGCGTTCCCGGTCGAGTCGACGGGCGGCGAAGCGCAGGATTCAGGCGCCGACGCAGAAGTTGCGGACGAAACCGAAGCGCCCGCGCCACGCGCGGTTGAAACGGCGCCGGCTACGGAGGCCGCCACCGCCAAAGCGGATAGCGAGACGTCCGGCCCGCAACCTGACGACGATGGATCGAAAGGCGGCGGAAGGGCTCGCCTCAAGATCGTAAAATGAAGTAGAATCACGGCCTCATGCCGGCTTAGCTCATCAGGTAGAGCGCTTGACTTGTAATCATGAGGTGGCGGGTTCGAGTCCTGCAGCCGGCACCAGTTGTACTAAACGGGGTTTCTGTTCAATCAGAAACCCCGTTTTTTCTTGGTGCGTGCTTATCGATAAGACGCCGTGTTCGTGCCGCTGCACGGCGCTTCCGCCTGCAAAAAGGACCGGCTTCATGAAACGTCGGTGAGCCGCGAAACGGTCCAAAATCACCATATCTCTTTCACCTTGTCGATTGTGGACTTTTAAGTCTACAAAGTTCATGGTCGAGGCCGGCAGATAGCGCGCTTCATCCGTTCCACCGGCGAATAGCGCACCGCGAACCCGAACGACAGAGGTACTATTCGGGCGTCAGTCGGCAACGCTTCTAAGTACTCCGGCGGGCAACGCCCCCGATGACGCGGCTTCTCAGCGCGTCGCTCCCGCAACACCGATCCCACCTCACCATGACCAGCCCCGCAACCATCACCTGGCCCGAAGCCGACGGCCCCCGCTCCGCGCGTTGGCGCTCCGAAGCAGCCGTGCCGCCGCCCAAGCGCGTCATCGTCGCGGACGACCGCACCACCGCAGATTCCGCCTACCGACTGGCGTGCGAAGGGACGGCGCTGTTGTGGAACGGCGACTTCCAGAACGCTCGCCAGTTGCTGCAAGCGGTGACGCGCCGACTGGAGCGCAAACCGCGCAAGCAGGGCGAAACGCCGCTCGACGCATTCAACCTGCATCGGCAGGCGCAGTCGCAACGCGCGCGCACGCTCGGCATGATCCTGATTCCGCTGGACTCCGCTTACGGTATTCCGCTGCGCCGCGCGCCCGATGTCCAGCAAGCCTGCATCGAAACCTACGGACCGCCGACCGACGAGCCGTCCGTCGTGTCGCTGCGTGAACTGCTTGGCATGATCGGCGCGCACGAGTGGCGCAGGAAGGGCGTCGAGATTCCCGCGTTGGGCGAACGGATTCATCCGCATTACGGCGTGTTCTCGCCGGTACGCGGCGAATATGTGGACCTCGTCGCGAGCACGCCGCTGCCTTCGCTGAACAAGGCGTTCGATATCGGCACGGGCACGGGCGTGCTCTCGGCGCTGCTCGCCAAACGCGGCGTGAAGAAAATCGTCGCTACCGATCAGGATCCGCGCGCGCTCGCTTGCGCGCGCGAAAACCTCACGCGTCTCGGTTACGACCAGCAGGTCGACGTCGTGCAGGCCGATTTGTTTCCCGAAGGCCGCGCGCCGCTCGTGGTGAGCAATCCGCCGTGGGTGCCGGCAAGGCCCGCTTCGCCGATCGAGTACGCGATCTACGATCCGGAAAGCCGCATGCTGCTCGGTTTCCTGAACGGGCTGGCGGAGCATCTGTCGCCGGGTGGGGAAGGCTGGCTGATCATGTCCGATTTCGCGGAGCATCTTGGCTTGCGCACGCGCGACTGGCTGCTGGCCGCCATCGACAAGGCGGGGCTGACAGTGGCGGGTCGCGAGGACATTCGTCCGCGCCACCCCAAGTCGACCGATGAAACCGATGCGCTGCACACGGCGCGCATGGCCGAAGTGACGTCGCTCTGGCGTTTGAAGGCGCGCTAAGCGGTGAGACGCATGCCGCTCCCTTAACAGCGAGAGCGGTAATCGGCGCGTCAGGTCGAAGCGCCGCGGACATACGCCGCCGCCCCGCGCCCTGCCGCGAGGCCGCTGGCAAAGCAGGCGGTGAGCAGGTAGCCGCCCGTGGGCGCTTCCCAGTCGAGCATTTCGCCCGCGCAGAAGATGCCGGGCAGGCGCTCGATCATCAAATGCTCGTCGAGCGCCTCGAAGGGAATGCCGCCGGCGGTGCTGATCGCTTCCGCGATCGGCCGGGCGCGCGTGAGCCGCACCGGCAGCGCCTTGATGGCGTGCGCGAGACCGTAGGCGTCGGCGAAGGCTTCTTTCGACAGAATCTCGTGCAACAGAGCCAGTTTTACCCCACTAATGCCGATCCGACCGTGCAAGTGGCTCGACATCGAACGCGAACCTCGCGGTCGCGTGACCTCGGCGACGACCCGCTCCAAAGCCAGGCCTGGCGCCAGATCGAGCGTGATCGTGACGTCGCCGTCAGCCAGAATCCGCTCCCGAACGGCGGCCGACAAAGCATAGATCAAGCTGCCTTCGAGGCCCGTTTCGGTCAAAAGTATTTCACCTTGTCGATTGTGGACTTTATTGTCTACATCGGTCAGCGTGATGGCCACCGGCTTGACCGGTTGACCCGCGAAACGCTCGCGCAGATAGGGGCTCCAGTCCGCGTCGAAGCCGCAGTTCGCTGGCCGGAGGGGCGCGATGGGCACATCGCGCGACGCTATCAGC
This sequence comes from Paraburkholderia phytofirmans PsJN, assembly GCF_000020125.1. Taxonomy (NCBI): domain Bacteria; kingdom Pseudomonadati; phylum Pseudomonadota; class Betaproteobacteria; order Burkholderiales; family Burkholderiaceae; genus Paraburkholderia; species Paraburkholderia phytofirmans. The sequence continues at coordinate 3,983,071 of NC_010681.1, read as the reverse complement.
GGGACCCACGCGGCGTCCGAACCGAGGCGCGGCCAGCTTGCGCCGCCGAGCGCGAATACCGCGGCGTCGAAGGTGACAGCTTGCTCGCCGTCGGGCGTCGCGAAACGGAGCGTATGCGCGACGCCATGGCCGGCTTCGGTGTCCCAGCCGCACCACTTGTGGCGCATGTGAAACCGCACGCCCGCTTCGCGCAGTCTATGCAGCCACGCACGCAGCATCGGCGCGGCTTTCATATCCGCCGGGAAAACGCGCCCCGAGCTGCCGACGAATGTCTCCACGCCCAACCCATGCAGCCACGCGCGCAAGGCGTCGGGATCGAAGGTTCGCACGAGCGGCGCGATCTGCTCGCGGCGCGCGCCGTAACGGCCGAGAAACGGCTCGAGCGGCTCCGAATGCGTGATGTTCATGCCGCCTTTGCCCGCCATCAGAAACTTGCGGCCGACCGACGGCATGGCGTCATAGACGTCGACCTGCATGCCTTGCTGCGCGAGCGCCTCGGCGGCCATCAAGCCGGCGGGGCCGCCGCCGATCACGGCGACGCGGGCGGAACGGAGTGAGGATGACATGCGGGCCTGCGGAAGAGCGGAAGTGGCGGCGCGCCGACGGTTTGGATGATCTGCGGCGCGAAGGGCGCTATTTTCACACCCCTGGGCAGCACAGGGCAAACGCGCGAGCGGGCCGGCAGGCGGAAAACGGCTGGGTTCAGGCGGGCTCGCATACACCCGGCTCGCATCCGCTGCTGTGTTATGCGACCACGCGACCTATACTTTTCAGACACCTTCCATCGGACGCCGCGCGTCTTCCTTGCGTCAGACCAACTCCGCCGCCTTCCCCGCCACCCGGTGCTCTCCGCGCGATCGGAGCCGCCGTGTCACGGCCGGCGATGTGGTCCGCGCGTCTGCTGCCTGCGTGGATGTCTGAACGTCCTCTGAACCAAGGAGACTGCCATGTCCCGCAAATATATCGATTGCCGCGAGTTTCCGAGCGAAATGAACTGCACCGTCGCCCTGTCTGCCGACAGCGAGAGCGAATTGCTCGACGCCGCCGTGCAACACGCGGTCACGGTGCACAAGCATACGGATTCGCCGGAATTGCGCTCGCAACTCAAGACGCTCTTTCACGACGGCACGCCGCCGGTCGACGCGCCGCGCGCGTAAGCTGCTGTCTTGGGGGATCTACAGAACGAACGACCCGCGCGAACGGCGTCTTGCCGCCCGCGCGGGTCGCAGCATCGTCGAACTACGTCCTAGCCGGGGTACGCCTCGTCCACCTTCAACCCGGCGAGCTTGAAGATGACCCGCAGCGTTTGCGGCTTGATATCGCGCCGCGAAGCAAGCGTAGTCATGACGAAGTCGAGCACCTTGGCGTACTTGAGCATGGTCAGGCAAGTTTCCATGTCTACGCTGCCGTCGCGCATGACTTCGGCCAGACGGAGCATTTCCGTCGAGATATCGCGGGCCATCTCGAGCTCGAGTTGCTGCTTCTCGGACCACGCCGGGGTGGCGATGAGTTTCGCCAGCATTTCCTGAAATTTCTGTTCGACGTTTCCGTTGGGTACCGTATCCATTGCCGCCTCTTCTATTTTCCGAGCGCGCGTCCGCTTGACGTCTCGGCGCGCTGCTGGTTACGTAACGTTCGGCCCGTGTTCCGGACCGTCCTCCCCACATGCATTCGGTTCGCGTGGTGAAAGCCACGGCCGCAGCCCATTGTTATAGGCGGCACGGCCGGCGCCATGGGCCTGGCCGTTACGCAAGCTGCTCTTGCGCCTTTCTGGAACCTTCCGCGTGACGCTTTTAGAGCAGGAAATGTTCCAGTTTTATCCCCTTTCTGACATGCTTTGCGCGGCTCCTTCGGTCAGCAAGCCGCACTTTGGGTAAACTGGCAGCAACTTTTCCCTTTTTCCGTCACCTGTCGCACGTTCGCGCTGCAATTATTGGCGGTTTCCCCCGATGTCCAGCAAAACGCACGAAATTCGCCCCAATCAATCCGTCGAGTTGTTGAAGGAGCTTCACATCCTGACGCGCGACGGCAAGATGAACCAGGACAGCCGCCGCAAGCTGAAACAGGTCTATCACCTGTTCCAGTTCATCGAGCCGCTGCTTAAAGACCTCAGGAACGAGCAGGGCGCCGTGACCCTCGTCGACCACGGCGCGGGCAAGTCTTATCTAGGTTTTATCCTGTATGACCTTTTCTTCAAGGAGTTTCAGGCAGAAGCGGGCGGTGCGTCACACATATACGGCATTGAGACGCGTGAGGAGCTCGTCGCGAAGTCCGAAGAGCTCGCTGGCCGGCTGGGATTCACGGGCATGTCGTTTCTGAATCTGTCGGTGGCGGACTCGATCACGTCGGACCGCTTGCCGGCCCGGATCGACATCGTCACCGCACTGCACGCCTGCAATACAGCGACCGACGACGCCCTGCGCTTCGCGCTCGAAAAGAAGGCGAAGTACATCGTGGTCGTGCCGTGCTGTCAGGCGGAGGTGGCGGGGGTGTTGCGGCAGAACAAGGGCAAATCTCTCGGCAACGCCCTCACGGAGATCTGGCGGCATCCGCTGCACACGCGGGAGTTCGGGAGCCAGATCACGAATGTGCTGCGCTGTTTGCAACTCGAAGCGCACGGATATCAGGTCAGCGTGACCGAGCTGGTGGGTTGGGAGCATTCCATGAAGAATGAACTCATCATCGCCCAGTACAAGGATTTGCCGCGGCGCCGGCCGGCCGAGCGCTTGAACGAGGTGATGGAAACGCTCGGGATCGAGGAGCTGAAAGAACGGTTTTTTGTTTCGGCCTGATCCGGCGACGTCGCGCGGCCGCTGGTGGCGGGTCCGTTGCGTGAATTACCGTTTCATCAACGCATTCCAGCCGGCCAGCCCGATTCGCCGCAGCGTCTCCTGATTGCGTTCGTAAATCTCTTCAGCGTCGGGGAAAGCCTGAACCGCGCGTTCGATGCTGTCCTCGCGCAGCAGATGCAAAATCGGATACGGCGCGCGATTCGTGTAGTTCTCGATATCGTCGGGCTCGCTGCCTTCGAACTGGTAAAAGGGATGGAAGCTCGCGATCTGAACGACGCCTTCGAGCCGAAGCTGCTTGAGCATGCGTTCGGCGAAAAACAGGCAATCGTTGTAGTCCAGAAAATCGCCGAGCGCCTGCGGCACGATTAACAGCGTCGTATCCACGGCGTCGGGGTCGGCGGCGACGAGCGTCTGAAGCTCGGTTTCCAGATCGGTCAGTACGCCTTCCATGTCCACGGCATCGCTGACGGCGTAGCGAATCTGTTCCTTCACGTGGACTGCCTTCGCGAACGGGCAAAGATTGAGGCCGATCACAGCCTCGGTCAACCAGTAACGAGTAGCGGCGACAACGGCATCGTGGGATTCGGCGGACAACGACATGGCGGGCGGCGCAGGGAGATAAAGCGCCATTTTAACGGGGTGAACCGTAGTCGATTCGGGCCTAGCTCAAACAGAACGTCGAAGCAGAAAATTCAATCAGCTGCGGCCGACGCCGTCGCCTATGCTGCCGCGCCGCACGCCGCGGCGATCAACTGTGCGGCGACTTTGGGCGCGGCTAGAATGGGCCCGCATCCGGGCCCATACGTCTGGCTGGCCGCATACACGCCTTCGATCATCAGACCCAGCGCATTGGCGAGCGCTACCGGATCATCGGCGCCCGCTGCCGTGGTCAGTTCCGTGAGCCGCGCCATCAGGCGCGCCTTGTTGCGAAACACGAACTGCCGCGCCGGATGCGCCGTCTCCGGAAACTCCACCGACACATTCACGAAAGGGCAGCCGCGATAATCGTCGACAGACGCGCGCACCGCGAGGTCGTCGAAATATTGCCGAAGCTGCCGGGCCGGCTCGCCCGGATGTTTGGCGAAGCTGCGCTCCACATAGCTGAAGAACTGCTCGTCCTTACGCTCCAGGTAAGCCATGACAAGCTCGTCTTTCGACGAAAACTGCCGGTACAAACTCATCTTGTTCACGCCGGCGCGCTCGACCACCGCGTCCACGCCGACGGCTCGCACGCCCTCGCGATAGAACAGCTCGTCCGCGGCGCGCAGCAAGTGCTGTTGCGCCTGCGGGCCGGCGGTCTGCGCGTTGCGCGTGCGGCGCGCAGAGGCCGGCTTTGAGGTTTGACTGTCGGACATGAATGGCTACCTGAACTCAATTGACGCCTTGACATGTTACCGAGCAGTAACTAAGATCGCAACACCTATTGTGACTGATCTGTCACAAGTCCTTTACCGAACGCGTAACAATATTGGCGGCGGCACCTGCGGAGCAGGCCTCGATTGGAGAACCGATGAACTGGGCAGCAAGACTGATTGGCGGACGTTTCCACTACGGCTGGTTGACCGTCGCGGTGGTGTTTCTGGTACTGCTGGCGGCGGCCGGCACGCGCGCCACGCCGAGCGTGATGATGCTGCCGCTCGAGCATCAGTTCGGCTGGAGCCGCGCAACGATTTCTCTCGCGATCTCCGTGAACATTGCGCTGTACGGTCTGATGGGACCGTTCGCGGCCGCGGCGATGCAACGTTTCGGTGTACGCCCCACGCTGCTGGCCGCGCTCGGGACGATGGCGCTGGGCGTCGCGCTATCTTCGCTGATGACGCACCCTTGGCAAATGGTGCTCATCTGGGGCGTGATGGTCGGTGGCTCGACGGGGGTCGCGGCGCTGTCGTTGTCGGCGACGGTGGTGACGCGCTGGTTCACCACGCGGCGCGGGCTCGTCATGGGCATTCTCACGGCGAGTTCGGCAACCGGCCAACTCGTGTTTCTGCCGATGCTCGCTGCCATCGCCGAGCACCATGGCTGGCGGCAAGTGGTGTGGGTCGTCGCCATTGCGGCCGCGATCGTGATTCCGCTGGTTGCGTTTTTGCTGCCCGAGCGCCCGGCCGACATGAAGCTGCGCCCGTACGGCGAACCGCACGATTCGCCCATCAACAGCACCGTCACCAAACAGAATCCGTTGGCGATCGCCTTCGGCACACTGGCCATGGCGAGCAAGACGCGCGATTTCTGGCTGCTGTTCTTCAGCTTCTTTATCTGCGGCGCGAGTACCAACGGCTATGTCGGCACCCACCTGATCGCGATGTGCGGCGACTACGGCATGACGGAAGTGCAGGGCGCTTCGCTGCTCGCCGCGATGGGCATCTTCGACCTGTTCGGCACGACGCTCTCCGGCTGGTTGTCGGACCGCTTCAATAGCCGCGTGCTGCTGTTCTGGTACTACGGTCTGCGCGGTTTGTCGCTGATGTATCTGCCGCATGCGTTCGGCATCGACTTCTTCGGGCTGCCGCTGTTCGCCGTGTTCTACGGACTCGACTGGATCGCGACCGTGCCGCCGACCGTGCGTCTGGCCACCGACGTCTACGGCAAGGAATCGGCGCCGGTGGTGTTCGGCTGGGTCGTCGCCGGCCATCAGCTCGGTGCGGCGTTTGCGGCACTCGGCGCGGGTATGCTGCGCGCGAGCCTCGGCACGTACACGGTGGCGTCGATGATTTCCGGCGGCTTGTGCCTCGTGGCGGCGGTGATCGTATTGCGGATCAACCGGCCCGCCAAAGTGCCGGAACCGCAGGCGGCATAAAACCGCACGCACTCGACCGGCGCGATGCCGGAAACTGCACCGGTTTGAAACCGCGCCCGGCGATTCGGGCATCGCGACAACGACGGCCCCGCAAGGGGCCGTTCGCTATTGCGGGCGGCGCAAAACAAACTGCTCGCTTGTAGGCGCACGCGCGCCGAAGCCCGGTTATGCTATGTGACCCCCGGGCCGTTGCCCGTCGTTCATGAATTTCGACCGAGAGAAGCGCATGACCAACAAACCCGCCCCTACCGCAATTGCCATTCACGAGCTGATTGCAGGCCGCTGGAGCCCGCGCGCGTATTCGAGCGAGCCGGTGAGCCGCGAGCATCTGCATTCCGTGCTCGAAGCGGCACGCTGGGCGCCGTCTTCGTATAACGCGCAGCCTTGGCGTTTTCTCGTATTCGACCGCAGCGTCGATGAAGTCTCGTTCAAGCAGGCCTTTGCCACGCTGGTGCCGTTCAACCAGGGCTGGAATGCGCCGGTGCCGGTGCTGATCGCGGTGACGACGCACACATTGACCAACAAGGGCGAGGTGAATCGCTGCGCACCATACGATGCGGGCGCAGCGGCGATGGCGCTGGTGTTGCAGGCGCACGCGCTCGGACTTGCCGCGCATCAGATGAGCGGTTTCGATCCGAACGCGTTCCGCACGGCATTCAAGCTGCCGAACGACGTCGAAGTAATTGCGATGATTGCGCTCGGTCATTACGGCGACGTGGACAAACTGGATCCGGTGTTGCGCGAGCGCGAGAAGTCGGTGCGTCAGCGTTTGCCGCTGGCGGAAATGGCCTATGGCGGCGGCTGGAAGAAGGCGTTCTAAGCGGATTTCAGCTTACATATTGAGTAGAACGAACGCGCGGCGCCGACCGCGCGTTTTTCATTCGACGCCGTCCGCGACACTCGACAGCGGCGCCGCTACGCTCTCCAGCGACTTGCGCTCCGCGTCCACGCCCCAGATCGCCGCGATGACCGCTGCCGCCAGCATCAGACCCGAGCCGACGAGATAGCCCGAAAACACCTCGCTGCGTTGATGCGTGTCGATCAGCCGCCCGAAAAACGCCGGCCCGGCGATGCCGCCGAGCGCCGTGCCGAACGCGTAGAAAACGGCGATGGCCAGCGCGCGGATTTCCAGCGGAAACGATTCGCTGACGGTTAGATAAGCCGAACTCGCGGCCGCCGAGGCGAAGAAGAAAATCACCATCCACGCGATCGTCTGCGTCACGACAGTGAGCATTTCGTGCGCGAACAGGTAACCGCTCAGCGTCAGCAGAATGCCGGAGATCGAGTAAGTTGCCGCGATCATCTTGCGTCGCCCGATCACGTCGAAGAACCGGCCGAGCAGCAGCGGGCCGAGGAAATTGCCGAGCGCGAAGGGCAGCAGATACCAGCCGATGTGGTCGCCCGGCACGTGGTAGAAGTCGGTGAGCACCAGCGCGTAGGTGAAAAAGATCGCGTTGTAGAAAAACGCCTGTGCGGTCATCAGCGACAGACCGACCAGTGCGCGCCGGCGATGCACGTTGAAGAGCGTATGGAACACCTCGCGCAGTGGCGTGTGTCCGCGGGCACGCAATCGCAGGCGCGTGAGGTCGTTATCGGAGAGGGTGTGGCCTTCGTTGCGGAAACGCGTTTCGATGCCTTCGACAATCGCGCGCGCGTCGCGCTCGTCACCGTGCGTGAGCAGCCAGCGGGGGCTTTCAGGCACCCAGATGCGCATCGGCAGAATCCCAAGCGCGAGCACCGCGCCGATGAAGAAGCAGGCGCGCCAGCCCCAGTCGGCCGGCAGCAGATGCGGATCGAGCAGCACCAGCGAACCGGCCGCGCCGAGCCCCGCGCCAATCCAGAACGTGCCGTTGATGCCCAGATCGGTCCAGCCGCGCACGCGCGCCGGCGTAAATTCCTGAATCGTCGAATTGATTGCCGTGTATTCGCCGCCGATCCCGGCGCCGGTCAGGAAGCGAAACAGCAAAAAACTGGCCAGATTCCATGACAGCGCGGTTGCCGCCGTCGCCGCCAGATACAGGGCAAGCGTGATGAAAAACAGCTTTCGCCGTCCGAGCCGGTCGGTGAGCCAGCCGAATCCCAACGCGCCGAGCACGGCTCCGGCGATGTAGGCGCTACCGGCAAGTCCGACGTCGGCGTTGGTAAGGTGCAACGATGGACTAGACTTCAACGCACTTGCCACCGCGCCAGCCAGCGTGACTTCCAGACCATCGAGCAGCCACGTGACGCCAAGCGCCACCACGATCAGCGAGTGAAACCGGCCCCACGGCAGACGGTCGAGCCGCGAAGGCAGATCCGTTTCGACGACCGTGGCGTTTTTTTCGTGGACGGCGGCAGTAGGCGGCGCGCTCATTGCTTGAAGTCTCCTCAATTCCGGAAATTGGCGGCGTATCCTGTCAAAATGAGCAATATTCGTTCCGTCGAGCCGGGCTTCTGCATAATCGCGAGCGCGCCCGAAACGTCAGTTGATGCTGATTGGGCTTTCGTGATACAAAGCCGCTCCCCCTTCTGTCCGCGCCAGCCGTGAGCGGCGATTCCTGCCATGAACTATTGCGCGATTGACTTCGGTACTTCCAATTCGGCTGTGGCCGTTCCCGTCGACGGTGCGCTCAAGCTCGCGCCGGTCGAGGGCGCTTACACGACGCTGCCCACCTCGGTCTTTTTCAATACCGACGAAAACACCCGTGAATTCGGGCGGGCGGCGCTCGCAGCCTATATCGACGGCTTCGACGGCCGTCTGATGCGTTCGATGAAGAGCATTCTCGGCTCGCCGCTCGCCGAGAACTCCACCGATCTCGGCGACGGCTCCGCTATCAAATACACGGACGTGATCGCGATTTTCGTCGATCATTTGAAGCGTTCTGCCGAAAAAAGCGCTGGCGGCCCGATTCATCGCGCCGTGCTGGGCCGCCCGGTGTTTTTCGTCGACGACGATCCGCGTGCCGATCAGATGGCGCAGCAGCAGCTCGAAGCCGCCGCGCGCTCAGTCGGTCTGCAGGAAATCCACTTTCAGTATGAGCCGATCGCGGCCGCGTTCGACTACGAATCGCATCTGACAGAAGAAGGGCTGGTGCTGGTGGCCGACATCGGCGGCGGCACCTCGGACTTTTCGCTGGTGCGGGTCGGGCCGGAGCGGATGAAACGCGTCGAGCGCAAGGACGACGTGCTGGCGCACCACGGCGTGCACGTCGCCGGCACGGATTTCGACCGTCGCGTGGAACTGGCGACGATCCTGCGCGAAATGGGCTATCAGACATTGGACCCGGAAGGCCGCGAGATTCCAAACCGGATCTATTTCGATCTGGCGACCTGGCATCTGATCAACACCGTCTACGCTCCGAAGCGCGTCAGCGAACTTGCGCTGATGCGGCACCTGTTCAGCGAGGCCAAGCATCACGACCGCCTGATGCGCGTCGTGGAGCGCCGCCTGGGTCATGCGCTGGCCGCTCACGCGGAAGAGGCGAAGATCGGCGTGGCGGCGGGCGGAGAGACCGTGATCGACCTCGATGAAGTGGAAGACGACTTGCGTCTCGCGTTCGACGAAGCGCAACTCATCAAGGCCGGCCACGACGAAACGCTGCGCATCGTGCAGGCGGCGCGCGACACGGTCCAGGCGGCCGGCGTGGCGACACGCGACGTCAACGCGATTTACTTTACGGGCGGTTCGACTGGATTGGCGTTTCTATCGGGCGCATTGGCGGCGGCATTTCCGGATGCTAAAGCGGTATTCGGCGACCGGCTCGCGAGTGTCGCGACTGGACTCGGCATTCACGCGCGACGTCTATTCGGATAACCAGAATCATCAACCGCATACTGCGAAGATAATCACCGTTCGCAATAGCGGCAGATATAAAAAAACCCCGCCGAGGCGGGGTTTTTTTGCGTCCAGAAGGAAGCGTGTTGCTTACACCGGCTTGATGTTAGCAGCTTGCTTGCCCTTCGGGCCCGTCTTCACTTCAAACGTAACCTTTTGGTTTTCTTGCAGCGTCTTGAAGCCTTCCGTGCGGATTTCCGAGAAATGCGCGAACAGATCTTCGCCGCCGCCGTCCGGCGTGATGAAGCCAAAGCCCTTTGCGTCATTGAACCACTTGACGGTACCGGTTTCCATATTACTTGTTCCTAAAGATGGTAAATAAAGCCGAAGCCCAGAGGGTGCATGAAAATCAAGGAAGGGGGTAATGGGACCAACCGGAGTACCGTTGATGGGCGAACTACGAAAGACCAATTCACTCGCCGCTTGAAATCCTGCCCGAACGTTATACGGCCATTTTGAGAGAAGGTCAACAGTCTCCCCACAACTTTACGAACTTTCGCCAACATGGCGTAAAAGTTGCTTACAAAGCTTGCTATTCATCCGATTTTTTTGCTAGGGAGAACCCTTGGTTTTGCTGCAGGGACTGGGTGCAACCGTTAAACTACGCGCCTCGCGTCGGTTGCACCTGTTTTGGATTGGGCCGTCGCGTACGCATGCGTGACCCGTTTCCAGCGCCTCCAAGGCGATGTGACGCGGTGCCGACATGTTTCTGCTGCAACTTGCATGGGGCGGAGTCAGCGCCAAAGCGCTCACTCCCGCCGAAACAGGAGAAGACGTGAAAAGTTCTATACAACGGAACATCGGCCCGTTCGCGCTGATGCTGACCGGCTTAGGTTCCATCATCGGATCGGGCTGGCTGTTCGGCGCGTGGAAGGCTGCAAAAATTGCCGGTCCCGCTGCCGTTTGTGCATGGGTGATCGGCGCGGTCGTGATTCTCGCGATCGCGTTGACCTACGCCGAACTCGGCGCGATGTTCCCGGAGTCCGGCGGCATGGTGCGTTACGCGCGCTATTCGCACGGCGCGCTGGTGGGTTTCATTAGCGCATGGGCCAACTGGATTGCCATTGTCTCGGTGATTCCGATTGAGGCTGAAGCGTCCATTCAATATATGAGTACGTGGCCCTATCCATGGGCGCATGCGCTATTCGTCGATGGATCATTAACCACGAACGGGTTATTGCTGTCCGCGGCGCTGGTGATCATTTACTTCATGCTGAACTACTGGGGCGTGAAACTGTTTGCGCGCGCCAATTCGGCGATCACGATCTTCAAGTTCCTGATTCCCGGCGCGACGATCCTCGGTTTGATGTTCGCGGGCTTCCACAAGGAAAACTTCGGTGAAGCGAGCACCTTCGCGCCGTACGGCTGGTCGGCGGTGCTGACTGCGGTATCGACGAGCGGCATCGTGTTCGCGTTCAACGGTTTCCAAAGCCCGATCAATCTCGCGGGGGAAGCGCGCAATCCGGCCAAAAGCGTGCCGTTCGCGGTGATCGGCTCGATCCTGCTGGCACTGGTGATCTACGTTCTGCTGCAGATTGCGTATATCGGCGCGGTGAATCCGAGCGACGTGATGAAGGGCTGGAGCCACTTCAACTTCGCTTCGCCGTTCGCGGAACTCGCTATCGCGTTGAACCTGAACTGGCTGGCGATCCTGCTGTACGTCGACGCATTCGTCAGCCCGAGCGGCACCGGCACGACCTACATGGCGACCACCAGCCGCATGATTTACGCCATGGAACGCAACAACACGATGCCGAAGATGTTCGGCAACGTCCACCCGTTCTACGGCGTGCCGCGTCAGGCGATGTGGTTCAACCTGCTGGTGTCGTTCATTTTCCTGTTTTTCTTCCGCGGCTGGAGTTCGCTCGCGGCGGTGATTTCGGTCGCAACCGTGATTTCGTACCTGACCGGCCCGATCAGCCTGATGGCGCTGCGCCGTGCGGCGACGGACCTCGAGCGTCCGCTGCATATCCCGGGCATGAAGATCATTGCGCCGTTCGCGTTCGTCTGCGCGTCGCTGATCCTGTACTGGGCGAAGTGGCCGCTGACCGGCGAAATCATTCTGCTGATGGTCGTCGCGCTGCCGGTGTACTTCTACTTCCAGGCGAAGTCGGGTTTCGCCGGCTGGGGGCGTGATCTGAAGGCGGCGTGGTGGCTGGTCGCTTATCTGCCGGTGATGGCGATTCTGTCGCTGATCGGCAGCAAGCAGTTCGGCGGCCACGACCTGATCCCTTATGGCTGGGACATGGTGGTGGTTATCGCGTTTTCGCTGGTGTTCTATTACTGGGGCGTGACGAGCGGTTATCGCTCGGAATACCTGGACGAGCGCAGCGAGCATGACGAAGTGCTCGAAGGCATGGGCGCTCATTAAAGTGTTGCGCTGAAGCTTGTGGAAAAAACCCCCGCCGGAGTTGCTCAGGCGGGGGTTTTTCTTTTCTAAAGTGCCTATGACCTTGCGTTAGGCTGTGCCGAATACGTAGTTCGTCATGGCGAGCGAGCGCTGGTAGGTGCCGAGCGACTGGATAGCCAGCGAATAATCGTCGTCCGCTGCGCCCAATGCGGCGAATACCGGCAGCAGATGCTCGTCGGTGGGATGCATCAGCACCGCGTGCGGCGCCTGGCGGCGATAGTCGAGCAGCGCGTCGATATCGTGCGCGGAGAGTTTTTCCTCGAACCAGTCGGTGAATTCGGCGACGCGTGGGTCGGCGTCCTCCGGGCGGGCGGAGAAGTCAGCAGCGCGCAGATTGTGCGTGATCTGGCCGGAGCCGATCACCATCACGCCATCGTCTTGCAACGACCGCAGCGCCCGGCCGACGCGAAAGTGATGCGCCGCGTCCATGTGCGGCTGGATCGACAGCTGGGCGACGGGTACATCGGCCTGCGGAAACATGAGCAGCATCGGGACCCACGCGCCGTGGTCGAGCCCGTGTGGCTCGGCACCCGCCAGGATGCCGCTCTCGCCGAGCAACACGGCGGCGCGGCGCGCCACATCGGGGGCGCCCGGAGCCTGATACTGAATTTCGTACAGCTGACGCGGAAAGCCGTAGAAATCGTGGATGGTTTCCGGCGCCGTGGACGTGCTCGCGACCGGCTGCGCCGTGCCCCAATGGGCGGACAACATCAGCACGGCCTCCGGACGCGGCAACTGGGCGCTCAGCACGCCGAATTCGGCGGACGGCAACGACGGGTCGATCGGCAGCGTGGGCGCACCGTGGGACAGGAAAAGCGAGGGTAAGCGGTTCATGGCAGCGACGCGGCCGCGAGAGCGCGGCACAGATAGATTGGGTTGCTACCAATATAGGGGGGCACCGCGATTTGATAAACGGGCTAAAACAGAATTGATTGTGTCACGGGTGTTGTGAATCCGTGCGTATGCACGGACAGCGCTTGCCTGAGTTGACGCGCTATTCCTGCGTGCCGCGCAGCCCAGCCCATGCCGGCGACAAAGCCGGTCCGAGCGGAAACAGATCCAGCACGCGCGCCACGGTGTGATCGACCATTTCGTCGATGGAAGCGGGTTGGTTGTAGAAGGCAGGCAAGGGCGGGAAAATCACGCCGCCCATTTCGGTGACGGCCGTCATATTGCGCAGATGCGCCAGATTGAACGGCGTCTCGCGCACGAGCAGCACGAGGCGGCGGCGCTCCTTGAGCGTGACGTCGGCGGCGCGCGTGATCAGATTGTCCGAGAAACCGTGCGCGACGCTGGCGAGCGTCTTCATGGAGCAAGGGGCGACGACCATGCCGTCGGTGGCAAACGAGCCGGACGCGATGCTCGCGCCGACGTCGCGCACCGAGTGGACGACATCCGCGAGCGGATGCACGTCTTCTTTGCTCAACTGGAGTTCGTGCTGAATATTGAGCCAGCCCGCGCTCGAGATCAGCAGATGGCTCTCGACGCCGCCCAACCGGCGCAGCGTTTCGAGTATCCGGATGCCGTAGATGGCACCCGTCGCGCCGGTGATCGCGACGATCAGCCGGCGTGGCGCCGCAGCGCGTGTTTCCATGGCTCGCGGCGCCTAAGGAGAGAAACGTGTGAACCGAGGCCGTTCAGGCCGCGGCGAACAGCTGCTGCAGTTCGCCCGATTCGTACATTTCCATCATGATGTCCGAACCGCCGACGAATTCGCCCTTCACGTACAGCTGCGGAATGGTCGGCCAGTTCGAGAACTGCTTGATGCCCTGGCGGACTTCGTCGTCTTCGAGCACGTTGACGGTCTTGATCTCACCGACGCCGCACGCCTTCAGAATCTGAATGGCGCGGCCCGAAAAGCCGCACATCGGGAACTGAGCGGTGCCCTTCATGAAGAGGACGACATTGTTCTCGTCGACGATTTGCTTGATGCGTTGTTGCGTATCCATGACTGACCTTGCGGTTCCGTTATGTGTAGGGAATAGGCTGAAATGATAGCGGATTTCGATACAGCCGGCCGGGCGCCGCTTTGTCCGTGCAGCGTTTGTGGATATTAGGCGATGCGCGTCAGCCGCCCAGACGTCCGCCGCTGATCCGTTCGATGCCCGCCAGATCGCGCTCCGAGCGGACTTGCGCGAATCCTTGCGCCGTCAACAACGCGCGCACGGCTTCGGCCTGATCGTAGCCGTGCTCGATCCACAATACGCCATCGGCGGCGAGCCGTGTTGGCGCACCGGCGATGATGGCGCGGATCGCGCTGAGCCCGTCGGCTTCGTCGGTGAGTGCGCCGCGCGGTTCGAAGCGCAGATCGCCTTCGTACAGATGCGGGTCGCCGCTCGCGATATACGGCGGATTGCTGACGATCACGTCGAAGCGCAACGCGGCGTCGAGCGAGTCGTACCAGTCGCTTTGCGTCAGCACCACGGCGCCGCCGGGGCGTTGCGCGTCGAGCAGGCGGGCGGCGTTGCGTGTGGCGACCGCCAGTGCTTCGGCGGAACGGTCTAGCGCCCAGACTCGCGCATCCGGCCGCATCGACGCAATCGCGACGGCAATGGCGCCGGTGCCCGTGCCGAGATCCAGCACGCGAGGCCGCACGAGGTTTTCGAGTGCCGACAGCGCAGTGTCGACCAGCAATTCGGTTTCAGGGCGCGGAATCAGCACGTGTGGCGTGACTTCGAAATCCAGCCCGAAAAATTCCCGTGCACCGACCAGTTGCGCCACCGGTTCGCCGGCTACGCGCCGTGCTTCCAGCGTCTGATAACGCTCGACAAGCTTGCCGTCGAGCGCTTCGTCGCTGCGCGTAATCAGTTGCGTGGGCCGCCAGCCGAGCACGTGCGTGAGCAGGATGCGCGCTTCGAGCGGCGGCAGCGGCGAGGCGCGCAACAGCGCGGCGGGTGTGGCGGACGTGGCAGGTGTGGCCGAAGTCATGCGCGCTTCAGTCCGCGTCGCCCAGCGAGGCCAGCAGTTCGGCCTGATGTTCGCTGACGAGCGCGGCGATCAGTTCGTCGAGATCGCCGTCCATGATCGCGTCCAGACGGTACAGCGTCAGGTTGATGCGATGATCCGTCAGACGCCCTTGCGGGAAGTTGTACGTGCGAATCCGCTCGGAGCGGTCGCCCGAGCCGATCAGGCTCTTGCGCGTGGCGGCTTCCTTCGCCTGCTGCTCGTGCGATTGCTTGTCTTTGATGCGCGCGGCCAGCACCTTCAGCGCGCGATCCTTGTTCTTGTGCTGCGACCGGTCGTCCTGACATTCGACGACGATCCCCGTCGGCAAGTGGGTGACGCGCACGGCGGAATCGGTCTTGTTGATGTGTTGCCCGCCCGCGCCGGACGCGCGGAACGTGTCGATCCGCAAATCCGCCGGATTGATCTCGACTTCACCGATTTCGTCCGCTTCCGGCATGACCGCGACCGTGCAGGCCGACGTGTGGATGCGCCCTTGGGTTTCGGTCGCCGGCACGCGTTGCACGCGGTGGCCGCCAGACTCGAACTTGAGCTTCGAATAAGCGGCTTCGCCCGCGATCCGCACGATCACTTCCTTGTAGCCGCCCAGGTCCGACTCGCTCGCCGACATCATTTCCACTTGCCAACGGTTGCGCTCGGCAAAGCGCAGGTACATGCGCAGCAGGTCGCCCGCGAACAGCGCGGACTCATCGCCGCCCGTTCCAGCGCGGATTTCGAGGAAGATGTTGCGGTCGTCGTTCGGGTCTTTCGGCAGCAGCATTTTCTGCAACTCGGCGCCGAGCTTTTCCATGCGCTCGCGGGCGGCGCGAATTTCGTCTTCGGCGAAGTCGCGCATCGACGCATCCGCCAGCAATTCCTGAGCGGTGGTTGCGTCGTTCATGGCCTGGCGCCATAGCGCGTAGTGGTCCACCACCGGCCCGAGCTCAGCGTGTTCCCGCGTGAGCTTGCGGTATTGGTCGAGATTCGAGGTGATGTCCTCGCGGCTCAACAGATCGTTCAGTTCGGCCAGCCGGGTAGTGAGCTGGTCGAGCTTGCGTTGCATGCTCGTTTTCAT
Source organism: Paraburkholderia phytofirmans PsJN (assembly GCF_000020125.1). Lineage (NCBI taxonomy): Bacteria > Pseudomonadati > Pseudomonadota > Betaproteobacteria > Burkholderiales > Burkholderiaceae > Paraburkholderia > Paraburkholderia phytofirmans. The sequence continues at coordinate 3,967,243 of NC_010681.1, read as the reverse complement.
CGGACGGATATCGGAGCGGGCTCCGGCAAGGACGGCGACTAGGGGAGTGGGCGGATGCCCTGGTCAGAAGCACGTCGCGGGCCACTTGCGGGTAGCCCGGACAGCGCGGCGATGGCTGCGCCGCTAACGCTCCGTGGAACCGGAGTGTTTGTAGAAACCGCTCATGAGTTCGATGAGCTTGTCTCGGTTTTCGCTGCTCGCGCGATTGAGCGCGTGCGTGGGACCGTGGATCAGTTTATTGGTGAGGGATTGCGACAGCGCTTCGAGCACGGCAGCCGGGTCGTCGCCGCGCGCGAGCATTTTCTGCGCGCGTTCGACTTCGGCGCGGCGCAGCACGTCGGCCTGCGTGTGCATATGGCGGATCACCGGCACGATGCTGCGCGCGTCCAGCCATTGCATGAAGTTCTGCACGCGCGTTTCGATGATCGCTTCGGCCTGCGCGACCGCGGCTTGCCGCGACGCATTGCCCTCGCGGACGATCGCGCCGAGGTCGTCGACGGTGTACAGGAACACGTCTTCGAGCTGACCGACTTCGGGTTCGATGTCGCGCGGCACGGCCAGATCGACCATGAAGATTGGCCGGTGACGGCGCGCTTTGACAGCCCGCTCGACGGCGCCCAAGCCGATGATCGGCAAGGTGGACGCCGTACACGACACGATGATGTCGAACTCATGCATGCGCGAGGGCAGTTCCGACAGCGGAATGGCCCGGCCGTTGAAGCGCTCGGCGAGACGCGTGCCGCGCTCGGCCGTGCGGTTCGCGACCACGAGTTCACGTGGTTGCTGTGCTGCGAAATGCGTGGCGCACAGCTCGATCATTTCGCCCGCGCCGATGAACAGCACGCGCTGGTTCGAGACCTTGTCGAAAATCCGCTGGGCGAGGCGCACGGCGGCGGCCGCCATGGAAACCGACTGCGCGCCGATTTCGGTCGTGCTGCGCACTTCCTTCGCCACCGCGAAGGTGCGCTGGAAAAGCTGGTTCAAATACGTGCCGAGCGCGCCGGCTTCGGATGCGGTACGCACTGCATCCTTCATTTGTCCGACGATTTGCGTTTCGCCCAGCACCATCGAATCCAGCCCGGACGCGACGCGGAACGCGTGGCGCACGGCTTCCGACTGCGGCAGCGCGTAGACGTGCGGCGCGAGTTCGTCGATGGGCAGGTTGTGGTACCTGGAGAGCCACTGGATCGCGGCCTCGCGCGCGGCCTGGTCGTCGGTCGCGCAATAGAGTTCGGTGCGATTGCAGGTAGACAGGATCGCCGCTTCCGGCGCTGTGCGGGCCGAAGGGCCCAACCAGATGCTCTTGAAAGTTTCCAATGCGGGCTTGATCTGTTCGAGCGGAAACGCCACGCGTTCGCGCAAGGCGACAGGCGCAGTGTGGTGATTGATTCCGATCGTTAGAAGCTGCATTTGGGGGAGCTATGGTTTAGCCCAATATTATAGCGTTTCCACGATTTTCACATTGTGCGCAGCTTATTCCGCGGTTACAACGGCTTCCGGCGGGATCGCGTCGAGTTGATAGCCGTAGCCGTAAAGCGGCGTCAGACAATAGCCGTGTTCGGGATGAAGCTGCAATTTGCTGCGCACCCGCGACGCGTGCGTGTCCACCGTGCGCGACCTTACGTCACGGCGGCGCGTCCACACGTTTTCAAGAATATGCGCTCGCGACACGGGCCGTGAGAGATTGCTGAACAGCAGCAGCGCGAGGCGGAATTCCTTGGGCGTGAGCGCGACCGTTTGCTTACGGAACGTGACGGCAAATTGCGCGGCATCGAACGCATATTCGCGGATGATGTCACGCCGCCGGTTAGGCGGCCGCCGCAAGCCGGCGCGGCGCAGCAGCGCGTCCACGCGGGCCAGCATCTCGGGGCCGCGGACCGGTTTGGTCAGGCAGTCGTCGGCGCCCGCGTGAAGCGCGGCGACAATCTGGCTTTCGCGCGGCGCCGACATCAGCACGATCACCGGCAAGCCCGGCAGAATGGCGCGGGCGCGCGGAATGACGTCTTCGGCGGGATGGTCGCCGGCCCAGCTTTCGGTGATGAGAAGATCGAAGAATTCTTCGTCGGCGCGCGCCAGAAACGGCACGCTCGCGGTGAAGTGCTGGCACAGATGACCGCCGGCGAAAACCAGCCGGCCGATCAGTTCAGCATGTCGCAAGTCCGGCTCGATAAGGGCGATTCGCATGACGCGCTTTCAGCGTGGCAATGACCGGGGACCAGGCTTTTCCGTAAGGCCGACAGCTTGCCTAACATCACCCCGACCCCTAAACTCAACCGCTATGCGGAAAGCGCCGTGCTGAACTTCTATAGTTAATGAGACAAAAATGCTAGCTGTGTTGGCCCCTTGCGCCCATGAGACGAATCCGAAACTGCGCGAGGCCAGCCGTTAATGGGGTGGCCCGGTCTTGTAGTGTTGGGGGCGGCGATCGGTCTCGCGGGCTGGTGGTTGCATCCGCTGCGCCGCGCGAGCCGCGCCCGGTGGTGGGTGGCGCTGCTGGCCGGCGTACTGGGCGCGGTCGTCGCGCACATGGCCGGCAACGTGATTGGTCTCTTCCATGACGGTGATACGCTCGAATGGCCGGTATGCACCGGCGTCGCGTTGATCGCCGTTGCCGTGACGGTCGGCTTGCTTTCCCGTCGATGAATATTTGCAGGTGACTCCGATGAATGCCCGACTCCCCGAAACTTCCTCCATTCCCGAACGGCTCGCCACCTTGCGCAACGCAATGGCGCGCGAAGGCGTCGCCGCCTACCTGGTGCCGTCCGCCGACCCGCATCTGTCCGAATATCTGCCAGGTCGCTGGCAAGGCCGGCAGTGGCTGTCCGGTTTCACCGGCTCGGCCGGCACGCTGATCGTGACCGCGGACTTCGCCGGCGTGTGGACAGACAGCCGCTATTGGGAACAGGCCAACGCGCAACTGGCCGGCACCGGCGTTCAGCTGATGAAGATGACCGGCGGCCAACAGACCGTGCCGCATTTCGAATGGCTCGCTCAGAACGTGCCGGCAGGCGCCACGGTCGGCGTGGACGGCGCCGTGCTCGGCGTGGCGGCGGCGCGTGCCTTGAGCCAGGCGCTCGAGGCCCGCGGCGTGCAGTTGCGTACCGACGTCGATCTGTTCGACGCGATCTGGCCGCAGCGTCCGTCGCTGCCGGCGGCCGCCGTGTTCGAGCACGCCGCGCCGCATGCGAGCGTCGCCCGGTCGGACAAGCTCGCGCAGATTCGCCGCGCGATGGCGGAGAAAGGCGCGCAGTGGCACTTCATTTCCACGCTCGACGATCTCGCGTGGCTGCTGAATCTGCGCGGCGCGGACGTCAGCTACAACCCCGTGTTCGTGGCGCACGCGCTGATCGGCGTCGACCACGCGTCTTTGTTCGTCGCCGATGGCAAGGTGCCGCAGGCGCTCGCCGATGCGCTCGCGAAGGACAAGATCACCGTCGAGCCGTATGCGAAGGCCGCCGACGCGCTGGCCGCGCTGCCCGCCGGCAGCACGCTGCTGATCGACCCGCGCCGTATCACGTTCGGCTCGCTGCAATCGGTGCCGTCGACGGTCACGGTGGTCGAGGCCGTCAATCCGTCCACGTTCTTCAAGTCGCGCAAGACCGAGGCGGAAGCCGAGCATGTGCGCGAGACCATGGAACAGGACGGCGCGGCGCTGGCGGAATTCTTCGCGTGGTTCGAAAGCGCGCTGGGCAACGAGACGATCACCGAACTCACTATCGACGAACGTCTGACGGCGGCTCGCGCGCGCCGTCCAGGCTTCGTGTCGCTGAGCTTTGCGACGATCGCCGGCTTCAACGCGAACGGCGCGATGCCGCACTACCGCGCCACTGCCGAATCGCATTCGGTGATCGAAGGCAACGGCCTGTTGCTGAGGGATTCCGGCGCGCAATATTTGAGCGGCACGACCGACATCACGCGCGTGGTGCCGATCGGCACGCCGAGCGATGAGCAGCGGCGCGATTTCACGATCGTGCTGAAAGGCACCATGGCGTTGTCGCGCGCGCAGTTCCCGCGCGGCATCCGTTCGCCGATGCTCGACGCAATCGCCCGCGCGCCGATCTGGGAAGCCGGCGCCGATTATGGCCACGGCACCGGTCACGGCGTGGGCTACTTTCTGAACGTGCACGAAGGTCCGCAGGTGATCTCACACTACGCACCGGCCGAACCGTGGACGGCGATGGAAGAGGGCATGATCACCTCGGTTGAACCGGGCATTTACCGGCCGGGCAAGTGGGGCGTGCGGATCGAGAACCTTGTGCTGAACGTGCCCGCCGGTCAGACCGAATTTGGCGATTTCCTCAAGTTCGAGACCTTGACGCTGTGCCCGATCGATACGCGTTGCCTCGACCTGTCACTGCTGCGCGAGGACGAACGCGCGTGGCTGAACGCGTATCACGAGACTGTGCGCACGCGTCTGTCGCCGCACGTGTCGGGCGACGCCAAGGCGTGGCTGGAGTTGCGCACGCAACCCATCTGATCGCAATCAGCAACGAGCTTATGGAGCGTGCATGGCCATCAAGGCAGTGGTGTTCGATTTCGGCGGCGTGCTGATCGACTGGAGTCCGGAGTATCTCTATCGGGAACTGATTCCTGACGAAACCGAGCGCCGCTGGTTTCTGACCCACGTCTGCTCGATGGACTGGGTGATCCGTCAGGATGGCGGCCAGCCGATTGTCGAGGCCACCGCGGAACTGGTCGCCAGGTTTCCCGATCACGAAGCGCTGATCCGCGCATTCTACGAACGCTGGCACGAGATGGTGGCCGGCGTGCTGGAAGAAGGCGTGGCAATCATGGAAAAGCTCGAAGCGGCCGAGGTGCCGCTTTTCGGGCTGACCAACTGGTCGGCGGAGACCTTTCCCTATGCGTGGGAGCATTACCCGGTGCTGCGGCGCTTTCGCGACATCGTCGTGTCGGGGCGAGTGAAGTTGGTGAAGCCCGATCCGGCCATTTTCGCGGCCATGCGCGAGCGGATCGAGGCGCAATTGCCGGGCATCGAGCCCGCCGAACTTGTCTTTATCGACGACAACCTGAAGAACGCCGAAGCCGCGACGGCGCTCGGCTGGCATGGCGTGCATCACACCAGCGCCGCGCGAACCGAAGCAAAACTGCGCGAGCTCGGGTTGCCGGTTTAAGGCTGAGGCGTTTGCCCTGGCCTACTGCCCAAGCAGATTTTTCAACGCGTTACCCAAGCCTTTCACGGTTTCTCCCGCGCCCTTTGCCACGTCCTCGACACTCACGCCGAGTGCCTTGGCAAAGCCGTTGCCGATGCGCTTCATCAGCCCTTCCTGCACCGAGAATTTCGGGTCGCGCAAATTCCCATCCAGCACGAAATGCAGCGTGATGTCGCCGTTGTGCGACTTGAGCGCGGCGACCGCCGCCTTGGTCGGAATCGACATGAAGGTGTCGAGCGGATTGCCACTGTCGGCGAGTTGCAGATTGTGGATGGTTAGTGTGCCGGGTGCGTGCAACTGATAGTTGCTCACCGTCGAGTCGACCGTGAGATCGATCGTGCCGCCCGCCACTTGCGCCTTGGCGCCCGCTTTCTTGATCAGATACGGGTCGAGCATCACGATGTCGACGCCGCGCAGCTTGCTCGTAGTCTGCGAATCCTTGCTGGCGACCTTGATCCAGCCGCCGAACGACACCGTGCCTGTATGCGTCGGGCCCTTGATCGAGCCCGTCACATTGACATTGGTCGGGTCGGTGAGCGCAGGCAGGCGCAGATTATCGACGGTCGCGTTGGCATTGCTGACCGTGACTTTGAACGCGGGCGGCCCGACCGTCATGTCGTAGAAATGGAAGTTGCCTTGCTCGAAGCTGATGTGGTCGATCTGTTTTTCGCGCGGGATGGACGCTGCCGGGCCGCTGGCTTCGGCGTCGGATTGATTCACCGTTTCCCGCAGATTCGGCATCAAGCGAATCGCACCGTCCTTCGTGCGTAGCACGGCGATGTCGAAGCCGCGTACTACCACGCTGCGAACGTGCATGCGCCGCGCGATCAGATCGCGAATGTCGGGTGTGAGGGTGATTTCGTCGGCTCGGAGCGGATCGCCGGCCGGCCAGCCGGGCGGCGCTTTGAGAAGGACGTTGGTGAGACGAACCGAAGTGAGGCCGACCTCGATGTTTTCGGCGCTGCCCAAGGGACCGAGCGCCGCGATCACACGTTCCTTGACCTCGCGTTGCGCGAACTGCAAGGCGCCGACCACGACGACGATCAGCACCAGCAGCACGCCGCCCACGGCGACGGCCCAGCGCTTGCCCTTCGACATCGCCATGCTTGCCTCCTCGTCACCGCGACGCGCGGTGTGGCAGTGATCGGCCTGTGTGCACGCCGGGTGGGCGCGCGCTTAGATATGTTTGTCCAGGGCGGGACGTGAAATACACGCATCCCGCCGCGATGACGTGTATCACGCCATGGCACGCAATGCGTGTGCCCTACCGCTCACACGGTTGACGGCTAGGTGTGTTTGCGCCGCGAGCCAGGTTTGCGCCGCCAGGCGGCGCCGTTCGAGCAGCTGAAACATGGCCATCGAGGCGGCGTGCGCGTCAATAAATCCGACGCGCAGGCCGCCCGGTCCGACCTTATCGCGCGATCGGCTTGTAACGCAGACGCTTCGGACGCGCAGCTTCTTCACCCAGACGCGCGCGCTTGTCCGCTTCGTATTCCTGGTAGTTGCCGTCGAAGAACGTGATTTGCGAATCGCCTTCGAACGCCAGGATGTGCGTGGCGATCCGGTCGAGGAACCAGCGATCGTGCGAAATCACCAGCACCGAGCCGGCGAACTCAAGCAACGCGTCTTCGAGCGCGCGCAGCGTTTCGACGTCGAGGTCGTTCGACGGCTCGTCCAGCAGCAGGACGTTGCCGCCCGCGATCAGCGTCTTGGCCAGATGCAGCCGGCCGCGCTCACCGCCCGACAGGTTGCCGACGATCTTCTGCTGATCGCCGCCCTTGAAGTTGAAGCGGCCAATGTAGGCGCGCGACGGCGTTTCGTACTTGCCGACCGTCAGAACGTCGGCGCCGCCCGAAATTTCTTCGAACACAGTCTTCGAGCCGTCCAGCGCGTCGCGGCTTTGGTCCACGTACGCGAGCTTGACGGTCGGGCCTTGCACGATCTCGCCCGAGTCCGGCTGTTCGCGGCCGGTCAGCATGCGGAACAGCGTCGACTTACCGGCGCCGTTCGGTCCGATGATGCCGACGATCGCGCCCGCCGGAATCTTGAAGCTGACGTCGTCGAGCAGCAGACGGTCGCCATACGACTTGCTGACGTTCTTGAACTCGATCACTTCATTGCCCAGACGATCGCCGACCGGGATGAAGATTTCCGAGGTTTCATTGCGCTTCTGATAGTCCTGGCTATTCAGTTCCTCGAAGCGGGCGATACGCGCCTTCGACTTCGCCTGACGGCCCTTCGGGTTCTGGCGCACCCATTCCAGTTCTTTCTTGATCGCCTTCTGACGCGCCGACTCCGACGATTCTTCCTGCTTCAGGCGCTCTTCCTTCTGATCGAGCCAGCTCGAATAATTACCCTTCCACGGAATGCCATGGCCGCGGTCGAGTTCGAGAATCCACTCGGCGGCGTTATCCAGGAAGTAGCGATCGTGGGTCACGGCGACGACGGTGCCCGGAAAGCGCGTGAGGAACTGCTCGAGCCAGTCGACCGATTCCGCGTCCAGGTGGTTGGTCGGCTCGTCGAGCAGCAGCATGTCCGGCTTTTCGAGCAGCAGTTTGCACAGCGCGACGCGGCGCTTTTCGCCGCCCGACAGATGTTCGATCTTCGCGTCCCAGGCCGGCAGGCGCAGCGCGTCGGCGGCGATTTCGATTTGCTGCTCAGCGCTGCCGTCGGTGGTGGCGAGGATCGCTTCGTACTTCGCCTGTTCGGCGGCGAGCGCGTCGAAGTCGGCGTCGGGTTCGGCGTAGGCCGCGTAGATTTCGTCCAGTTTCTTTTGCGCGCCGAACACATCGCCGAGACCTTCCTCGACTGCTTCACGCACCGTCTTGTTCGGATCGAGTTGCGGTTCCTGCGGCAGATAGCCGATGTTCAGGTTCGGCATCGGCGTGGCTTCGCCTTCGATGTCTTTGTCCACACCGGCCATGATGCGGATCAGCGTCGACTTGCCCGAGCCGTTCAGGCCGAGCAGGCCGATCTTCGCGCCGGGGAAAAACGACAGCGAGATGTCTTTCAGGATTTGACGCTTGGGCGGCACGATCTTGCCGACCCGGTTCATGGTGAAGACGTATTGGGCCATTTGCTTGCAATAGACGTTGACGACGCCGGCCGCGTGGGGGCGGGCGGTCGTGGGTGGATGGGTAATCGGTGTTATAGCCGGGTGGAGCGCCCGGCGCCGGCCGGCGCGGCGTGAAGCGCGGCGTCGAACTTCGCGAGGCCCCGCGCGCGGGCGGGTGGTTCAGGTGGCATTGTACTTCGGCGCAGGCGCGGCACGGCAGTGGCTGTCCGTTCGGCCAGGGCCCGTTCGGATGTTCAAAGCCAATCCGCCACGCCGCCATGCCTCGAACAGGTGCCGCTGCGATGCCGGCTGAAACTGTAGGTGCCGTCGCGGCAACGCGCTGTCGCGCCTTCGGGCGCCTTGCCGGATAACGAGCGGGCCGGTGCGTGCACGGTGTTGCCGTCGCGGTTGGTATAGCTGTTGTGGTTGCTGAGGTTCGCTTCGTCGGGCGTAGTGCCTGGCGCTACGTAGGCGAACGCGGACGATGCGCTGAACAGCAGCGCTGCGGCGACTGCCGCGCAAGAGCGCAGGGTGTTACGGATCGTGCCTGTCATTGTTTTTCTTGCGCTTGTTGTTCTGACTTCCAACGCGCTTTGCCGGGCTTCAATTCGCGCGCCGTCCGCTCGCCGGATCGAAGAAATGCAGATGCCGCGCGGGCAGCGCCACCTGCAGCGCTTCACCCGCCGCGGGCCGATGCGCATGCGGCAAGCGCACCGTCACGTCGTGCTTGCCCCAGCGGCCGTGCGCCAGGTTGTCCGCGCCGAGCAGCTCGCAGGAATCGACGGTGAGCGTTGCGTGAGGCGCATCCGCCTGGCCTGGACTCATGTGTTCCGGACGAATGCCGAGCGTCCATTCGCGTCCCCTGGCGACTTCGCGCCCGATCGACGCGACGTCGGTCAGCGGCAGCTTCGGGCCGTTGCCGGCCACTTCGAAAAACGCGCCGTCGTCCGACACGCGGCCTTCCAGCAGATTCATCCCAGGCGAACCGATGAAGCTCGCCACGAATACCGTCGCAGGCCGCTCGTACACCTCGGTCGGCGCGCCGATCTGCTCGGCGTGCCCCTTGTTCATCACAATTACGCGTTGCGCCAACGTCATCGCTTCGATCTGATCGTGCGTCACGTACAGACTCGTGGTGGCGAGCCGCGCGTGCAGACGCTGGATTTCGAGGCGCATTTGCACGCGCAGACGTGCATCGAGATTCGACAACGGTTCGTCGAACAGAAACACGGCGGGCTCGCGCACGATCGCGCGGCCCATCGCCACGCGTTGTCGTTGGCCGCCGGACAACTCGCGCGGCTTGCGTTGCAGCAGCGCTTCGAGTTCGAGAATCTGCGCGGCGGCGTCCACGCGCTTCGCAATCTGCGCGCGGTCCACGCCCGCGATCTTCAGCGCGTAGCCCATGTTTTCGGCGACGCTCATATGCGGATACAACGCGTAGTTCTGGAACACCATCGCGATGTTGCGATCCTTCGGCTCGAGCTGGTTGACCACTTTGCCGGCGATCGAAATGCTGCCTTCCGAGATGCGTTCCAGTCCCGCCACCATTCGCAGCAAGGTCGATTTGCCGCAACCCGACGGGCCGACCATCACGACGAACTCGCCGTCGGCCACGTCCACGTCGATGCCGTGTAGCACGAACTGTTTGCCGTCGTAGGTTTTTTTAACGCCTTGCAGAGTCAGTGCAGCCATGCCGTTTTAGCCTTTCGTTGCGTGCCGCGGATCGCGCGGTGTTGTCTGTTTTTTTTCGATGCCGGGAAAAAGCTCGCTTAAGTGGTGCGGCTTACTTCTCCGCGTCCACGAGTCCGCGCACGAACCAGCGCTGCATCGTCAGCACGACTGCGAGCGGTGGCAGCATCGCGAGCAGCGTCGCGGTCATCACCAGATGCCATTCGGTGGCGGTGTCCCCCGACGCGATCATGCTTTTGATGCCGACCACCGCCGTGGTCAGCGATTGCTGGCTCGTGATCAGAATCGGCCACAAGTATTGATTCCAGCCGTAAATGAACGTGATCACGAACAGAGCGGCCATGTTCGTCTTCGACAGCGGCAAGACGACGTCCCAGAAGAACCTCATGGCGCCGGCGCCGTCGATGCGCGCCGCTTCCATCAATTCGTCCGGCAGCGTCATGAAGAACTGGCGGAACAGGAACGTCGCGGTGGCCGAGGCGATCAGCGGCAACGTCAAACCGCTATACGTATTGCTCAGATGCATCGACGACACGACCTGCACGGTCGGGAAGATCCGCACCTCGACTGGCAACATCAGCGTGATGAAGATCAGCCAGAACGCGAGGTTGCGAAACGGAAAACGGAAGAACACGATCGCGTAGGCGGAGATCATCGAGACCGCGATCTTGCCGATCGAAATCACCAGTGCCATCACGAGGCTGTTGAACAGCATGCGGCCGAAAGGCGCCGCCGCGTTGCCGCTGCCTTGCGACCACACGGTCGCGATGTTTTCAAGCAGATGCGTGCTCGGCACCAGCGAAAGCGGCACGCTGAACACTTCGTGCTCGCTCATGGTCGCCGCGCAAAACGCGACGTACACCGGAAACACCACCAGCACGACGCCGAGAATCAGCACCGCGTGGCAGAAGAGGTCGAAACCGCGGCGGTTCTCGATCATGAGTATTGAACCCTGCGTTCGATGAAGCGGAATTGCACGACCGTCAACGCAACGACGATCACCATCAGAATCACCGACTGCGCGCCGGAGCTGCCGATGTCGAGCCCTTGGAAACCTTCGGCGAAGATCTTGTAGATCAGCGTGCGGGTGGCTTGCGCGGGACCGCCGCCGGTAGCGGCGTCGATCACCGGGAAGGTGTCGAAGAACGCGTAGGTAATGTTGATCACCAGCAGGAAGAAACTGGTTGGCGACAGGAGCGGAAGCGCGATTCCGAAGAAGCGCCGCACCGGACCGGCGCCATCGATCGCCGCCGCTTCGATCAGTGAGCGCGGAATCGCCTGCAAGCCCGCGTAGAAGAACAGAAAGTTATAGCTGACCTGTTTCCAGACGGAGGCCAGCACCACGAGGAACATCGCCTGGCCCGCGTTCAGCGCGTGATTCCACACGATGCCGTATTTGGCCAGCGCGTAGGTGACGAGGCCGATGCTCGGATTGAACAGGAACGACCACAACACCGCCGCGATCGCGGGCGCAACCGCGTACGGCCAGATCAGCAGCGTCTGATAAGTCTTGGCGCCGCGCGTCACGCGATCGGCGCAGACCGCGAGCAGCAGCGAGATCACGAGTCCCGACACGGTGACCAGCGCGCAGAAGATCAGCGTCGTATAAAACGACGACAGGTAAAGCGGGTCGGCAAATAGCTGCTTGAAATTGGCGAGGCCGACAAACTCGCTCGACGTGCCGAACGCATCCTGGCTTTGCGTGGATTGCCAGAGCGCTTCACCGGCCGGCCACAGAAAGAACAGCAGCGTAATTGCGAGTTGTGGCGCGACGAGCAGGTAGGGCAGCAGACTGGTGCCGAAGCTGGAGCGCTTTTCCATCGATGAATTCCAAGGTTCTGGTGCAACCAGGGGTTCGGTGCGAGTGCACCGAACCCTGCCGGCGGCCGTTTAATTGCCGGCTTTTTCGAAGCGGCGCAGCAGTTCATCGCCACGCGAGACCGAGGCGTCGAGCGCCTGTTGCGGCGTCTTCTTCTGTGCCCATACCTGTTCGAGTTCTTCGTCGATGACCGTGCGGATCTGCGGCATGTTGCCCAGACGCAAGCCCTTGGTGTACGGCAGCGGCGGCTTGTTGAGCATCTGTTTGATGGCAGTGTCGCTGCCCGGATTCTTGTCGTAGAAGCCTTGCTGCTGGGTAAGTTGATAAGCGGCGGTGGTGACCGGCAGATAGCCGGTGTCCTGATGCCACTTCGCGGCAACCGGCGCCGACGACAGGTACGAAAGGAATTTCGCCACGCCCTTATAGACGGCCGGATCCTTGCCCGACAGCACCCACAGGCTCGCTCCGCCGATGATCGCGTTCTGCGGCGCGCCCTTCACGCTTGCGTCGTACGGCATCATGCCGGTGCCGAAGTTGAACTTCGCGTACTTCTTGATCGTGGCGAGCGATCCCGACGAGTTGGTGATGATCCCGCAGTCGCCGCTATAGAACTTCGACACCGGTTCGTCCTTGCGGCCGACGTAGGTGAACGTGCCTTCCTTCTGCATGTTCTGCAGGAACTGGATATGCGCGACCTGCAGCGGCTTGTTGAATTCCAGTTGCGCGTCCGGGCCGTCGAAGCCATTGTTCTTCGACGCGAACGGCGCGCCGTGCCACGCGCTGTAGTTTTCGAGCTGAATCCAGCTCTGCCAGCCCGACGAATAGCCGCAGGCCATGCCCGACGCCTTCAGCTTCTGCGCGTCGGTCTGCAATTCGGCCCAGGTTTTCGGCGGCTGGTTCGGGTCGAGGCCGGCTTTCTTGAAGGCGTCCTTGTTGTAGTACAGCACCGGCGTCGAGCTGTTGAACGGCATCGAGATCAGCTCGCCGGTTTTGGCGTCGCTGTAATAGCTGGCGATGGTCGGCACGAAGGCCTTCTCATCGAGCGGCACGCCGGCTTGCTTGAACACTTCCGAGACGGGGATCACCGCCTTCTTCGCCTGCATCATCGTGGCGGTGCCGACTTCGTAGACCTGCAGGATGGCCGGCGCATTGCCGCTACGATACGCGGCGATGCCCGCGGCGAGCGTCTGATCGTAGGTGCCTTTGAAGACCGGCACGATCTTGTAGTCGCTTTGCGATGCGTTGAACGCGTTGGCGATGTCGTTCAGCCGTTCGCCCAGCGCGGCTTCCATGCCGTGCCAGAACTGGATCTCAGTCGCGGCGTGAGCCGCCTGGCTGAGGCCGACGCTCAATACGGCGGCAAGGGAAAGCGAACGGATTAGCGGCTTGAAACTCATCGATTTGTCTCCTTGGCGAAACGGGCGCAGATGCGAATCGCGCGATTCTATTTGTGTTCGATGACAGTCCAGCGACGGTGGCCGGACGGGGTGTCCCATTTTTTAGCGGACGCCGAATGCCGCAATTTAACACTGGTGTCACAAAACGGAAACAACCGGGGATGGAAAGCGAATATCCGCGTAAGGCCGGGGCGGGCCTTGCCTGCTGCACGCGGCCGTTTGCGCGACGCGCTTGATGAAGGTGAGTTTGAGTCGCGCTGGTGGATTCGTGTACGTTACGTCACGGTGCGTATTAATCAGGATTGCAGATGCTGAGTCCTTCAGTGCGGTTGGCGGCAGGTAGCTGGATGGCGGGCTTCGTTCTGGCCGGTTGTTCACTCACGCCCGTCATGAATACCGATGCCGTCACGCAGGCGAACTCATTGCCGGCGATCATCGCGCATCGCGGCGGCACGGGCGATGCGCCGGAGAACACGCTCGATGCGATCCACCTGTCGATCGAGCATCGTGCCGACGCGATGTGGCTGACCGTGCAGCTGAGCAAGGACGGCGTGCCGGTTCTGTATCGGCCGGCCGATCTGTCGGCATTGACGGACGCGAAAGGGCCGGTGTTCACCTATACCGCCGCTGAGCTTGCCCGCGTCAATGCCGGCTGGAATTTCCGCCGCGCAGAGGCGTATCCGTACCGCGATCATCCTGTGGGAATTCCGACGCTGCGCGAGGCGCTGCATGCCACGCCTGCGACCATGCCGGTCATCCTCGATATGAAAGCGCTGCCCGCCGGCCCGCAGACGCAAGCCGTCGTGCGTGTGCTCGATGAAGAAAACGCGTGGCAGCGTGTGTCGATCTATTCGACCGAAGCGGATTATCAACGGAGCTTTGCCGCGTATCCGCAAGCGCGGCTGTTCGAATCGCGCGATGCGACGCGTGAGCGTCTCGTGCGAGTCCTGCTGAATCAGGGGTGCGTGGACGCGCCGGCCGAACGCACCATGACCGCGTTTGAGTTGCATCGCGCGCTGACGGTGGTGGAGAAGTTCACGCTGGGGGAGGGGCGCTCGGATGTGCAGGCTACGCTATGGACGCCGGCAACGGTCGCTTGTTTCCGGCAGAAGCCGGGCGTGCGGATCGTCGCGATCGCGGTGAACGAGGCGGACCATTACCGTATGGCGGCGTGCCTCGGGCTCGATGCGGTGCTCGCGGATTCACCGTCGAAAATGGCGGCCATCAGGGACGGTATCGCGTTGCCGTTGCGTTGTCCGCGTTCTAGGGCAAGCAGTGGCCAATAAAAAAAGCCCGCTTCGAAAAGAGGGCTCTCTTGAGGCTACTTGCTGCGGGTGGCGGCGTTCAGATTTGCGCCCGCCGCCGCACGCCGAAGCCGGCGCTCAGACGTTGAACAGGAAGTTCATCACGTCGCCATCATGCACGACGTATTCCTTGCCTTCCGCGCGCATCTTGCCGGCTTCCTTCGCGCCTTGCTCACCCTTGTAAGTGATGTAGTCGTTGTACGCGATCGTCTGCGCGCGAATGAAGCCGCGCTCGAAGTCCGTGTGAATCGCGCCCGCGGCCTGCGGCGCCGTATCGCCGATATGGATCGTCCACGCGCGCACTTCCTTCACGCCGGCCGTGAAGTAGGTTTGCAGACCCAGCAGCTTGAAGCCGGCGCGGATCACGCGGTTCAGACCCGGCTCTTCCATGCCCATGTCGGCGAGGAACACTTCCATGTCGGCTTCGTCGAGGTCGGCGATTTCCGCTTCGATCGCCGCACATACGGCGACGACCGGCGCATTTTCCGCCGCCGCGTGCTTCGCGACCGCATCCAGATGCGGGTTGTTCTCGAAGCCGTCTTCCTTCACATTGGCCACGTACATGGTCGGCTTGGCGGTGATCAGGCAGAACGGCTTGAGCGTGGCCTTTTCTTCGTCCGAGAGGTCGAGTGCGCGGACCGGCTTGGCCTGGTCGAGTTGCGCGCGCACCTTCTCCAATACGGCGGCGTTCTTGATGGCTTCCTTGTCGTTACCCGACTTGGCGGCCTTCGAATAGCGCGCCAGCGCCTTCTCGACTGTTGCGAGGTCGGCCAGCGCCAGTTCGGTGTTGATTACTTCGATATCCGACAGCGGATCGATCTTGTTCGCGACGTGAATCACGTTCTCGTCTTCGAAGCAGCGCACCACGTGCGTGATCGCATCGGTTTCGCGGATATTGGCGAGAAACTGGTTGCCCAGACCTTCGCCCTTGCTCGCGCCCGCCACGAGACCGGCGATGTCGACGAACTCCACCACCGCCGGCAGGATGCGCTCCGGCTTGACGATCTCAGCGAGCGCCTTCAGACGCGCGTCCGGCACCTCGACGATGCCGACATTCGGCTCGATCGTGCAGAACGGATAGTTTTCGGCGGCGATGCCCGCCTTGGTCAGCGCGTTGAACAGGGTGGACTTGCCGACGTTAGGCAGGCCGACGATGCCGCATTTGAGGCTCATGGAAATCCTTCAGTGAATCAGTAAGTTGCGTGATGCGCTCGACGCTGTGTGCAGGATTCGAGAAGCCTTCGCGAGTGGCGTGGCGGACCAGTGCAGCGGAGCGGGACAAGACACCGGATCGGGGCGTTGCTCGACGACCGGGTGCGAGTTTTCACGGAAAGCGCAATTGTAACCCGTTCGGATCGGCTCACCGGTGCGGCTGCGGGAAAGCGGAGCTCGCCGCTCGGTCCGCGGTTGCAAGGTTCAGGTAAGGTTTCCTCGGACGCACTGTAGAATCGCCCGTTCAGGGCCGCCAGAGCCCGAATCCGAGGCAAAAATGAGAACAATACGGTGGGTCTTCACGGGTGTGGCTGTCGTCGCGGTGGGCAGCGCGATTGCGTCATGGGTGTCGCCGAACTTCGACGACGCTCAGGCGAACTCCGACCGGCAGACGGTCAACTGCCTCTCAAGCCGTTTAACGCTGGACGACAAAAAGCAGATCGCGCAATTCGCGGACGCCAACGACTTCGACTCACTCTGGCGCGTGTACGACCGCATCTTCCCCGACTGCGCCGTGCGTGGCGATCAGCGGGAGCGCAAGGCCGACCTCGAGGCGAGCGCGTGGCGGCTCCTATCTTCTGAGCGCGAATTCACGCGGCTGCGCGAAGCGAACGCGCCGCTGGCGGCGGCCGGCCACCTGTAAACATTGGCCCGGTTGTTCGGGCGCAAACCCGGGCTCAAACGCGGGCGCAAACGCCGTGTGCATCGATCCGTCCCCCGCAACCCCCACGGCTATAATGCGCGGATGAACGCACACCACCAGACCTTTGATGCCGCCGTGATCGGCGGCGGGCTCGTCGGCAAGACCGCGGCGCTCGCGCTGACACAAGGCGGACTGCGCGTGGCGCTGCTCGCGCAACCTTGCGCGGCGCTGCCCGCCGGCGCCGCCTTCGATTCGCGGGTCTACGCGCTGTCGTCGAGCTCGCAGGCTTTGCTGGAGCGTTTGCGAGTGTGGCAGGCGCTCGATCTGGCGCGGCTTGGGCCGGTCTACGACATGCGCGTTTATGGCGATGCGCACGCCGAACTGCATTTCTCCGCGTTCCAGGCTTCGGTGCCGCAACTGGCGTGGATCGTCGAATCGTCGGTGATCGAGCGTGCGCTGGATGCGGCGCTGCGCTTCCAGCCGAATCTCACCTGGATCGACACGCGCGCTCAGGCGCTCGACTTCACCAGCGACAGCGCCAGCGTCGGCCTCGCCAACGGCAATGTACTCGACGCCGATCTGGTGGTCGGCGCGGACGGCGCGCATTCGTGGGTGCGCGCGCAAATCGGCTCGAAAATGGTCCGGCGCGACTATAAGCAAACCGGTGTTGTCGCCAATTTCAAGGCGGAAAAACCGCACAGCGAGACCGCGTACCAATGGTTCAAGGACGGCGAGATCATCGCGCTGCTGCCCATGCCGGACGGTCACGTCTCGCTGGTCTGGTCGGCGCGCACCGAGCACGCGGAGCAGCTGGTCGCGCTCGATCCGGCGCAACTCGCCGCTGAAGTGGAACGCGTGACCGGCGGCCAGTTCGGCGCGCTCGATTGCGTGACGCCCGCGCAAGGCTTCCCGCTCGCGCTGCAAACGGTCGACCGGCTGGTGGCGCCGCGCGTCGCGCTGGTCGGCGACGCCGCGCACCTGATTCATCCGTTGGCTGGACAGGGCATGAACCTCGGCTTGCGCGACGTCGCGGCGCTCGCTGATACCGTCGCGGGCAAGGAGTCGTTCCGCGATCTCGGCGACATGGTGCTGCTGCGCCGCTACGAACGCTCCCGCCGCGAGGACATCCGCGCGCTGATGATCGCTACAGACGGCCTGCAAAAACTCTTCTCCGTCCCCGGTCCGTTTGCCAAGGTGTTGCGCAACACCGGCATGGCGTTTGTCGGGGCGCAGCCGTTCATCAAACGCTGGCTGGTATCGGCCGCGCTGGGTTGAAGCATCCGGCCGGCATGCCGCGGCCGGCGAGACAGGTATCATGAACGGATGGACGCCGTTCCAGTCAGACCGGAAACGTCAGGAAATGAGCACTGCGCGCATCGCGCGATTGAACCAGGAATTCAGCATGAAAAAAACTTTCCGCATGGCAGCCGCCGTGCTTGCCATCGCCGCCGTCACGATCGGCTGCTCCGCGCAGGCCGACCAGACCACCGACAAGCTCAAGGCCACGCTGCAAACGCGGCTCGCCGACGTGTCGATCAAGAGCGTGACGAAGTCGCCGATTGCCGGCCTGTACGAAGTGAACCTCGGCACGCAGATCGTCTATAGCGACGCGAATGGCGACTACCTGTTGCTCGGCGACATGGTCGACGCCAAGACCCGCAAGAATCTGACCGAAGCGCGCCTGTCGGAAACCAACCGTATCGATTTCGCGAGCCTGCCGTTCGGCAACGCGGTGAAGGTCGTGAAGGGCAACGGCGCGCGCAAGATCGCCGTGTTCTCCGATCCGAACTGTCCGTACTGCAAGCAGCTCGAAACGTCGCTCAAGTCGATCGACAATGTGACGGTCTACACCTTCCTGTACCCGGTGTTGTCGCCGGATTCGACTGCCAAGTCGAAGTCGATCTGGTGCTCGACGGATCGCGCGAAGGCCTGGGAGTCGTGGATGCAGGATCACCAGGCGCCCACCGCCGCCGGCACCTGCGACACCGCCGCGATCGACAAGAACCTCGCGCTCGGCCACGCCATGAACGTCGACGGCACGCCCACGGTGTTTCTCGCCGACGGCCGCCGTCTGCCCGGCGCCGTGCCGGCTGACCGGCTGGACAAGGAAATGTCCGCGGTGCACTGAGCACGCACGACAAAGCAAGCAAAGGAGGCGCGTCGTGCGCCTCCTTTCGCATCAAGCCCGAACATCCCCGCCCGACCTCTTCTAATTGCCGCCGATGAAGCCGATCCGCTACACCATCGTTCCCAAGCAACCCGCCGCCCACCTGTTCGAAGTCACCGTGACCGTCGCCGATCCCGATCCGGCCGGCCAGCGTTTCATGCTGCCGGTGTGGATTCCGGGCAGCTACATGGTGCGCGAGTTCGCGCGCAACATCGTCACGCTGCGCGCCTTCAACGACGCGGGCCGCAAGGTGCGTGTCGAAAAGACCGACAAGCACACATGGCAAGCCGCGCCGGTCAAGGGCGCGCTGACGCTGCGCTACGAGGTCTATGCATGGGATCTGTCGGTGCGCGCGGCGCATCTCGACGATACGACGGGCTTTTTCAACGGCACGAGCGTGTTTCTCTCGCCGCTCGGTCACGAAGAGGCGCAGTGCGTGGTCGACATTCAGAAGCCCGAGGGCGCGGCGTATCGCAACTGGCGTGTCGCGACCGCGTTGCCGGAAGCGCGTGGTACGAAGCGGTATGGCTTCGGCGAGTATCGCGCGCAGAACTACGACGAACTGATCGATCATCCGGTCACACTCGGCGAATTCGCACTAGCGACGTTCAAGGCGCATGGCGTGCCGCACGACATCGTGATCGCCGGGCGCGTGGTTGGCCTGGACATGGCGCGTCTGTCCGCCGACCTGAAGCGCATTTGCGAAGCGCAGATCGCGTTGTTCGAGCCGAAGTCGAAGAAGGCGCCGGTTGATCGCTACGTGTTCATGACCCAAGCCGTCACCGATGGTTATGGCGGCCTCGAACACCGCGCTTCGACCGCGCTGATCTGCAATCGCGGCGATCTGCCGGTGGAAGGCCGCGAGGCGCTTACCGAAGGCTATCGAACCTACCTCGGCCTGTGCAGCCACGAATATTTCCACACCTGGAACGTGAAGCGCATCAAGCCGGCGGTGTTCGCGCCGTACGATCTGAGCGTCGAAAACTACACGTCGCTGCTGTGGCTGTTCGAGGGCTTCACCTCTTACTACGACGACCTGATCCTCGTGCGCAGCGGCCTGATCTCGCAGGACGACTATTTCGGCATGCTCGGCAAGGTGATCGGCGGCGTGCAGCGCGGTAGCGGGCGTCTCAAGCAGACCGTCGCCGAAAGCTCGTTCGACGCGTGGGTCAAGTACTACCGGCAGGACGAGAACGCGCCGAATGCGATCGTCAGCTATTACACCAAGGGCTCGCTCGTCGCGCTCGCGTTCGATCTGACGATCCGCGCGCAAACCAATAACCGCAAATCCCTCGACGACGTGATGCGTTTGCTGTGGCAGCGCTTTGGCCGCGATTTTTATCGTGGCAAACCGGTCGGCGTCGACGAAAACGAGATCGAGGCGCTTTTCGCGGAAGCGACCGGCGCGAAGCTGGCCGAGCTGTTTGCCGAAGCCGTGCACGGCACGCGCGATCTGCCGCTCGACACGCTGCTTGCGCCGTTCGGTGTCGACATCGCGCCCGAATTGGACAAAAACGGCAAGCCGTCGCTCGGCGCGCGTGTGCGCGGCGGCGCGGATTGCACGCTGGCGGCGGTTCATGACGGCAGCGCCGCGCAAAAAGCCGGACTCTCGGCCGGCGACGTGCTGATCGCGCTCGACGGCCTGCGCGTAACCGGCTCGAATCTTGACGGGCTGCTCGCGCGCTATCAGCCTGGCGCGAAAGTCGAGGTACACGCGTTCCGCCGCGACGAGCTGCGCACCACGCAAGTCAAGCTGGATGGGCCCGAGGTGGCACGCTACAAGCTCACCGCCAGCGACAAGCGGCCCGCCGCGCGCAAGGCGCGTGAGCGCTGGCTGGCGAGCTGATCGTCGTCCGGGCCGTCTCCAATGGACGGCCCGGACGGGCGGATTGTTCTATCAGTGCAACAATCCGTCGCCGCCGGATGGCTTGTTCCGGATGCGGCAAAAAAACACAATGGCTCCATTCGCGCAACACTGCGCGCCCCAACTGGAGTCAACCATGACCACGATCCTGCAAATCAATTCGGCAGCCCGTTCGCAAGGCGCAAACTCGACGCTGCTCGTCAACGAACTGACCGCCAAGCTGCAACAATCGAATCCGGGCGCGCAAGTCGTCGTCCGTAATCTGCAAGCTGAGCCGCTGCCCCACCTGGACGACGCCGTCCTCGGCGCGTTCTTCACGCCGGCCGACCAACGCACCGCCGAGCAAGCCGCGATCGCCGCGCGCAGCGAAGCGCTGATCGCCGAACTGCAAGCTGCCGACATCGTCGTGATCGGCGCGCCGATGTACAACTTCGGCATCTCGTCGCAACTGAAGACGTACTTCGACTTCATCGCCCGTGCCGGCATTACGTTCGCGTACACGGCGAATGGTCCGGAAGGTCTCGTGAAGGGCAAGAAGGTTTACGTCGTGTCGGCACGCGGCGGCAAGTATCTGGGCACGCCGAACGACAGCCAGACGCCGTACCTGAAGAGCTTCCTCGGCTTCCTCGGCATGACCGACGTGAACTTCATCTACGCTGAAGGCCTGAACATGGGCCCGGACGCTGCGGGTGCCGCGCTGGCTTC
This sequence comes from Paraburkholderia phytofirmans PsJN, assembly GCF_000020125.1. Taxonomy (NCBI): domain Bacteria; kingdom Pseudomonadati; phylum Pseudomonadota; class Betaproteobacteria; order Burkholderiales; family Burkholderiaceae; genus Paraburkholderia; species Paraburkholderia phytofirmans. The sequence goes on along the minus strand of NC_010681.1, from coordinate 3,946,217 downwards.
GGCGCGTGAAGTGATCGCTGCTGCGTAATCTGGCTGCGCCGCTTGAATGCGGTGAATAGCCTGCCGGAATGAAAAACGCCGCGGATCTTTGAGTCCGTGGCGTTTTTGTTTTGTGGCGTGGCTGTGTGACGCTTGGCTGCCTATCGCCGTCGGTTCTTACGCGAGCATTTGCGCTTCGTCGGGCAAACGCCAGTCGATCGGTTCACGGCCATGCTGCGCGAGATAGTCGTTGGCCTTTGCGAAATGCCCGCAACCGAGAAAACCGCGATGCGCCGACAGCGGCGACGGATGCGGCGCTTCCAGCACGCAATGCGACTTGCCGCCGAGCAGCGCGCGCTTGGCTTGCGCATGCGCGCCCCATAGCATGAACACCAGGCCGTCATGGCGCATGGCCAGTTCATGGATCAGCGTGTCGGTGCATTTTTCCCAGCCGCGTTTCGCGTGGCTGGCGGCCGAGTCACGCTCGACGGTCAGCACCGTATTCAGCAGCAGCACGCCTTGCTTCGCCCATGTGTCGAGACAGCCGTGACGCGGCGTCTCGTGGCCGAGGCTGGCGGCGATCTCCTTGAAAATATTGCGCAGCGACGGCGGCGTGCGCACGTTCGGCGCTACGGAGAATGCGAGTCCGTGCGCTTGCGGTGTGCCGCGGTCTTCGCCGTGGTACGGGTCCTGGCCGAGGATGACGACTTTGACGTCATCGGGACTGGTCAGACGCAGCGCGCGGAACACGTCGGCGGGATAGACGGTTTTGCCGGCGGCGCGTTCGCCATCGACGAAACGGCAGAGCGGCGCGTAGGCGTCGCTTTCGATGAACGGTTTGAGATGCGTGCGCCATGCGGGCGGCAGGGCATCGAATTGCGCTTCGAGCGTCGGCGGCGGCGCACTCGCGCCGGATTGCTGCGGCTGGGTGGTCGTCATGACAGCCTTGGCTGCTGTGGGTGTGGCGTCGCCGAACAGCGAAGCTTGCGACGAACTGGAGCGGGTGCGGGAAGCGGAGGTCATGGCGGGGAAGTGTCGCAGCAAACGCGGCGTTGCTCAAGGTGTGGTCGGTCGCTTGTCGCGTTTGCCGGGTCGCTTTACCGCGCCTCAGTCAACGCGCAACTTGTAACCTCGCTGCGCCTTGCTGATGTTGTCTGGCGCGAGGCCGGGTATCTGTTTGCCGAGTTCCGCTGCGAGCGTGTGAAGCGCGGCTTCGTCGCCGGACTTCAGTTCGAGCTCGACTTCCGAGATCGGCGCGCGGCGCGTTTCGCCGTCGACCTCGGCGAACACGTCGCCTTGATCGATGGCCGCTTCGATGTCCGAGCCGTCTACTTCGACATGCCACAGCGTCCGGGTGAAATTCGTGCGGAACAGTTCTGTCAGCTCAGGCGCGGCTTGACGCAACGCGTCTGCGGCGGACGGCTCGTCGCAGTCGCGCAGCAACGCGTCGATCTCCAGTTTTTCGCCGGCTACCGGCATTTCCCATTCATGCCGGCTGTGCAAACCATTGTTGGCGTTGCCCACCGTCTTGAAGGTTTGCAGCCAGCCGTCCGGCGTCTGCCGCAAACGCAAGGCGCTTTTCGAACCCGCCAGCGCCAACGCTGGCGTGTCGAAGTAAATATTCACCAGCTTGATCGGACGACCCTGCGCGCCGGTGCGCGCGACGAACCAACGCGTCGCCGCTTCCACCTGCGCGGGCGGCAGCGCCAATTTGATTTCGCGTTCCATGCCCATGATCTGCTCCGCTACGTGCGTCGCGTGCCGCGTCTTGACACTGTGCTCAGAAAAACATCCGGGCAAGCTCCACGCCCGGCTCGTTCGCGCGCATGAACGCCTCGCCGACGAGGAACGTGTGCACGTCCATCGCACGCAGGCGCTCCACATCGGCGCGCGACAGAATGCCCGACTCCGTGACGACGATGCGGTCGTCCGGAATCGCTTCGAGCATGCCGATCGTCGTTTCGATCGAGGTCTCGAAGGTGCGCAGATTGCGGTTGTTGATGCCGATCAACGGCGTTTTCAGTGTGAGCGATTCCATCAGCTCGTCGTGATCGTGCACTTCGACCAGCACGGCGAGACCGAGCGAATGCGCGAGCGCTTCCAGGTCCTGCATCTGCGACGTTTCGAGCGCGGCGGCGATCAGCAGGATCGCGTCGGCGCCCATCGCGCGCGCTTCGACGATCTGGTACGGGTCGACGATGAAGTCCTTGCGCAGCACCGGCAAATTGCAGGCCGCACGCGCTTCCTCCAGATACGCGACACTGCCCTGGAAGAATTGCACGTCGGTGAGCACGGACAGGCAGGCCGCGCCGTGCTTTTCGTACGAACGCGCGATCTCGGCCGGCACGAAGTGCTCGCGCAACACGCCTTTCGACGGGCTCGCTTTCTTGACTTCGGAGATGACGGCGGCGAGGCCTGCCGTGTGTTTCGCGCGCAATGCGCCGACGAAGTCGCGAATGTCGCGCGACGACGCTTCGAGGCGCAGCTCTTCGAGCGGCGCGCTCTGTTCGGCCGCGCGGACTTCTTCGCGTTTGACCGCGATGATACGGTCGAGGATGTCGCTCATAAGTGTCTCGCTACGTTGATGGCTACTTGATCAGTGCTTGAATTGCTGGGTAAAGCGAACGAGTTCGTCCACCTTGGCTCGTGCCTTGCCGCTCGCGATCGCTTCGCGCGCCAACTGAATGCCGTCCGCGATCGACGAAGCCACGTTCGCCGAATACAAGGCGGTGCCCGCGTTCAGCGTGACGATTTCGCGGGCGACGCCAGGCTTGTTGTCGAGCGCGTCGAGCAGCATCGCTTTGGATTCGGTGGCGTCGGCCACTTTCAGCGTGCGGTTCGACACCATCTGCATGCCGAAGTCTTCCGGATGAATCTCGTACTCGTGGATCTGGCCGTCGCGCAACTCGCCGACCTGCGTCGCCGCGCCGAGCGAGACTTCGTCCATGCCGTCCATACCGTACACCACTAGCACGTGCTTCGCGCCGAGACGTTGCATCACGCGCACCTGAATGCCGACGAGGTCGCCGTGGAACACGCCCATCAATTGATTCGGTGCGCCGGCCGGATTGGTCAGCGGCCCGAGAATATTGAAGATGGTCCGCACGCCGAGTTCGCGGCGAACCGGCGCAATGTTCTTCATGGCCGGATGATGGTTCGGCGCGAACATGAAGCCCATGCCGGTTTCCGCAATCGACGCCGCCACCTGTTCCGGCTGCAGATCGATATTCACGCCGAGCGCTTCGAGCACGTCCGCGCTGCCCGACTTGCTCGATACGCCGCGGCCACCGTGTTTCGCGACCTTGGCGCCGGCCGCGGCCGAAACGAACATGGTTGCCGTGGAAATGTTGAAGGTGTGCGAGCCGTCGCCGCCGGTGCCGACGATATCGACGAAGTTCGAGTTGTCCTGCACCTCGACGTGCCGGGCAAACTCGCGCATCACCGTGGCGGCGGCGGTGATTTCGCCGATGGTCTCTTTTTTGACACGCAAGCCGGTGATGATCGCGGCCGCCATCACGGGCGAGAGTTCGCCGCGCATGATGAGCCGCATCAAATGCAGCATTTCGTCGTGGAAAATCTCGCGGTGCTCGATGGTCCGTTGCAGCGCTTCCTGGGGCGTAATCGTCATGATGTCGTCTCTCTTCATCAAGCGTTGCGATTGGACGTTTGCGCGCCGGCGAGCTTCGACTGCTTCACGAAGTTTTCGAGCAGCGCGTGGCCGTGTTCGGACAGGATCGACTCAGGGTGGAACTGCACGCCTTCGACGGCCAGCTCCTTGTGACGCACGCCCATGATCTCGCCGTCTTCGGTCCACGCGGACACTTCGAGGCAGTCGGGCAGCGATTCGCGTTCGATCGCGAGCGAGTGATAGCGGGTCACCACGAAGTGTTTCGGCAGGTCGGCGAACACGCCTTTGCAGTCGGTTTCGATCGTGCTGACCTTGCCGTGCATGATGGTTTGCGCACGCACCACGCGCCCGCCGAAGGCTTCGCCGATGGCCTGATGGCCGAGGCACACGCCGAGAATCGGCGTCTTGCCGCTGAATTCGCGCAGCACGTCGAGCGTGATGCCGGCGTGTTGCGGGTTGCTCGGACCGGGCGACAGGCAGATGCGCTCCGGGTTGAGCTTCGCAATTTCGTCCAGCGTGATTTCGTCGTTCCGATAGGTGCGCACGTCTTCGCCGAGTTCGCCGAAGTACTGCACCAGGTTGTAGGTGAACGAGTCGTAGTTGTCGATCATGAGCAGCATGGTGTGTCTCCGGTCAGAAGTCGCTATCGAGGCCGTCTTGAACTTGCTCGGCGGCGCGCAACACAGCGCGCGCCTTGTTCTCGGTCTCTTGCCATTCGGATTCCGGCACCGAATCCGCGACTACACCCGCTGCCGCCTGCACATACAGATTGCCGTTCGCGATCACGCCGGTGCGGATCGTGATGGCCAGATCCATTTCACCGGTGAACGACAGGTAGCCGACCGCACCGCCGTACAGGCCGCGCTTGATGGGCTCCAGTTCGTCGATCAGTTCCATTGCGCGGACCTTCGGCGCGCCGGACAGCGTGCCGGCCGGGAAGGTGGCGCGCAGCACGTCGAAATTGGTGGTGCCGGGTTTCAGCTTGCCTTCGACCGAACTCACGATGTGCTGCACATGCGAGTACTTTTCGATCACCATCTTGTCGGTGACGACCACCGAGCCGATCTGCGCGATGCGGCCCACGTCGTTGCGCGCGAGGTCGATCAGCATGACGTGTTCGGCGATTTCCTTCGGATCGTTCAGCAGTTCGGTCGCGAGTTCGGCGTCGCGTTCCGGCGTATTGCCACGCGGACGCGTGCCGGCGAGCGGCCGGATCGTGACGATGCGATCTTCGCCGCGCTTTTCCTGGCGCACCAGAATTTCCGGCGACGCGCCCACCACGTGGAAGTCTCCGAAATTGTAGTAGTACATATACGGCGACGGATTCAGCGAGCGCAGCGCGCGGTACAGCGAAAGCGGATTGTCGCGGTACGGCTTGGTCAGGCGCTGGCCAACCTGCACCTGCATCAGTTCGCCGGCGGCGATATATTCCTTCGCCTTGCGCACGGCCGCCAGGTAATCGTCTTTGGCGAACTCGCGGTAGGTCTCGGTGCGCACGCTGGCTGACGTGACCGGCGGTTGCACGGTCGTGCGCAAGCGCTGACGCAGTTCACGCAGACGCTGCTTGGCTTTCGTGTACGCCTCGGGTTGCGTCGGGTCGGAATACACGACCAGATAGAGCTTGCCCGCGAGGTTGTCGATCACCGCGACCTCTTCAGTCAGCAGCAGCTGGATGTCGGGCAGATTCAGATCGTCTTTCGGCGCCGTGTGCGCAAGCTTTTTCTCGATGTAGCGCACCGCGTCGTAGCCGAAATAGCCGGCCAGTCCGCCCGCGAAGCGCGGCAAGCCGGGGCGCTGCGCCACTTTGAAGCGGCCCTGGAATTGCTGGATGAATTCGAGCGGGTCGCCCTCGTGCGTTTCGACGACCTTGCCGTCGCGCACTACTTCCGACACGCCGTTGCGGGTGCGCAGCAGCGTGCGCGCCGGCAGGCCGATAAACGAATAGCGGCCGAACCGTTCGCCGCCCACCACCGACTCCAGCAGGAACGAGTTGGCGCCGTTGCGCTCGCTCTGCGCGAGTTTCAGGTATAGCGAGAGCGGCGTTTCGAGGTCGGCGAGCGCTTCGGCGATCAGCGGAATGCGGTTGAAGCCCTCATTGGCGAGGGACTGGAATTCGAGTTCGGTCATGTTCCGATCCTGTACGGTGATCCGGCGGCAGCGTGCGTCGGACAAAGCGGGTCATTGCGCGGCCGGTCAGGCGTTCGTTCGACGTATCGACAGATGATACCGACCGGCGCGAGTTTCCCATCGACGCGTGCAAGGGATTTCAGCGCACAACGGTACTTTGCGGGTACACGCAGGCCGAATCAACCGATGCAGCGAAACAAGATGATGGAAAAAACGCGTGAGCGCAGCGAAGTAAAAAACGGTTGCCGAAGACGAGCTTCAGCGTACCTCAGGCGAGGTTAGCGCGACCAGCGACGCCAGGGCCAGGCTCCCCGGTCGATGCTAATCAGACTCCGTTTTTTATTCAGAAACATGAGGATGAAGGACTTTTCAGGTCGTGGATTGGTGCGCTGCGATCGCCTTGGCGGCGTCGAGCAGCGAGCCAACTATACCATCGGATTTTATTGTTTGTATAGCTTGGCCGTGGTTGTAGCCGTAGGGCACCGTGAGCGTCGCCATGCCGGCCGCACGGCCCGCCAGCGCGTCGTTTTCCGAATCGCCGATGGCAACCGTGGCCTGCGGCTTCACGCCCAACTGCGCCGCCGCGGTGAGCATGGGCAGCGGATCCGGCTTCTTTTTCGCCAGACTGTCGCCGCCGATCACGACGCTGAAATACTGGGCAAGCCCATACTGCTGCAGCAATTCCACCGCGAACCGATGCGGCTTGTTGGTCACGCAGGCGAGCTTGAGGCCGGCGTCGCGCATGGCGATCAGGCCGGCTTCGACATCGGGATAGAGCCGCGTGTGCGTGCCGTTGATCTTCGCGTACTCCTCCTGATAGATCGCGAGCGCTTCGTCGAAGCGGTCTTGCGCGCGTTCCGTTTCGAAGCGCGGCGCCAGCACGCTGCGGATCAGATGCTCCGAACCCTTGCCGACATAACCGACCACTTCTTCGCGCGACGTTTCTTCCGCGTCGAGTTGCGCGAGCATGCCGTTCAGGCCGGCGGTGAAATCGTCGGCGGTATCGATCATCGTGCCGTCGAGGTCGATGATCGCGGCTTGCAGGCGTGGGCCGGTGAAAGTCGGGGTGGGGAACGGAGCGGTCATTGTGCGTCGATTCTTTAGTGCTGGATGTTGGCGAGTGCCGCGCGCATCTTCTCGATCACGACCTTGTGATCCGGCTGGCCGAAGATCGCAGAGCCGGCCACGAAGGTGTCCGCACCGGCCGCCGCGATTTCGGCGATGTTGTCGACCTTCACGCCGCCGTCCACTTCCAGATGAATCTCGCGGCCGGTGCGTTCCTTGTATTCGTTGATGCGCTTGCGTGCTTCGCGCAGCTTGACGAGCGCCTCGGGAATGAACGACTGGCCGCCGAAGCCCGGATTCACCGACATGATCAGCACGAGATCGACCTTGTCCATCACGTAGTCCAGATGACTCAGCGAGGTGGCCGGGTTGAACACGAGGCCGGCCTTGCAGCCGTGGTCACGGATCAGCGACAGCGTGCGGTCGATATGGTCCGAGCCTTCCGGGTGAAAGCTGATCAGATTCGCGCCGGCCTTGGCGAAGTCGGGCACGATGCGGTCGACCGGGCGCACCATCAGATGCACGTCGATCGGCACGTCGACGTGCGGGCGGATCGCCTCGCAGACGAGCGGGCCGATGGTCAGGTTCGGCACGTAATGGTTGTCCATCACGTCGAAGTGAATCCAGTCGGCGCCGGCGGCGACGACGTTGCGGACTTCTTCCCCAAGGCGGGCGAAGTCGGCTGACAGAATGCTTGGAGCGATGCGGAATTGCGTCATGGCGGGGGCGGAGGCAAGCGGGGAAAGCGCCATTTTACCGTTTTGTGCGCGGGCGTTCCGGTTCGGGGGCGCTTTCGGGCGTGAACCTTCGTTCAGGCGGCGAATGTGACAAAACGCCTTAGTGGCCCTTGGCCAAAGGGATTTGTCCGGTTGCGGGCGTGGCGCGCATCAAGCAGAATGCCAAAACCATCAGCGCCGTATCGCCAATGCGCCCGCAAACCATTGGCGTTCGGGCTTTCCCGCGATTTTTCACACCCCGTTTCAGCAGACCGGAATCAGGATGAGCCAGTACGAATTCAGCGTCTCGGCGCAGGTGCAATATCTGCCCGAAGAGTCGGACCCGGAGCGCCGCCAGTATGCATTCGCATACACGCTGACTATCCGTAACACAGGCCAGGTGCCCGCGCAATTGATCGCGCGTCATTGGGTGATCACCGACAGCGACAAGAGCGTGCAGGAAGTGAAGGGCCTTGGCGTGGTCGGACATCAGCCGTTGCTCAAGCCGGGTGAGCATTTCGAGTACACGAGTTGGGCGGTGATCGCCACGCCGGTCGGTACCATGCGCGGCGAGTACTTCTGCGTGGCCGAGGACGGCGAGCGTTTCGACGCGCCAGTGCCGGAGTTCATCCTGCGCATGCCGCGTACGTTGCATTGAACCGAGGGCGCGGCCCGCGGTCTTTAAGAAGCTCAACGCGCGGTCGAACGCGCAGCTTTACTGCGATTTTTGCTGCTTCTGTTGTTCACTTGCGTTGGCGCGCGCCGCTTTCTTCTTGCCGGACGACGTCCATACAACGATAAAGACGAGCAGGAAGAGTGCGAGGAGCGATTCCAGCGCGAAGATGAGCATTGGGTATTCGTCGAACAGATCAGACATGGCGGTTTCCATCAAGAACGAACATTGTATGCGTTTTGTCCGCACGGCCGGAGCATGGCTCGGAGCGCTTTCGGTTGCGGTGATGCTGGCGTCCTGCGGCGGCGGCGGCGCGGTCCGGCCCTCGGTTTCGCCACCCACGGGTGCGGCGATCGTACCTGGACAGATTGCCGCGACGCGGCTGACCGCCGTTGCCTGGCAGCAGGTGCCGGGTTGGCAGGACGACTCGTTGATCGGCGCGACGGCCGCGTTGCGGCAAAACTGCGCGAGGCTCGCGCGTCAGCCGAACTGGGCGCGCGCCTGTGCCGCGGCCTCGCAAATCGACGACCTCGACGTCACCAGTGCGCGGGCTTTTTTTGAAGCCTATTTCACGCCTTTCCAACTGGCGAATACCGACGGCACGCTCGACGGGTTAGTCACCGGTTACTACGAGCCGTTGCTGCGTGGTTCGCGCACTCGGCACGGCGTGTATCAGACCGCGTTGTATCGCTGGCCGGCGAGTTATCGCGCGGGCGCGCCGCTGCCGGCGCGTGCGCAACTTGAGCGCGCGGGTGTGCTCAACGGTAACGAACTCGTGTGGGTCGACGATCCTATCGAAGCGTTCTTCCTGCAAGTGCAGGGCTCCGGGCGCATCGTGATGGAAGACGGCAGCGTGATGCGCCTCGGCTTTGGCGGGACTAACAACCAGCCGTACAAGTCGATCGGACGCTGGCTGCTGGACCGCGGCGAACTCACGCCCGCGCAGGCGACCATGCAGGGCATCAAGGCGTGGGCGCGCGCGAACCCGACGCGCGTCGATGCGCTGCTCGATACGAATCCGCGCTTCGTGTTCTTCCGCGAGATGCCGTCCGGCGAGAGCGCGCCGAGCGGTGGCGCGGACGGCCCGATCGGCGCGTTGGGTGTGCCGTTGACGCCGGAGCGGTCGATCGCGGTCGATCCGACTTCGATTCCACTCGGTACGCCGGTGTTCTTGCAGACCACGCGTCCGTTGACGAATTCGCCGATGAATCGCCTCGTCTTCGCGCAGGACACGGGTTCCGCGATTAAAGGCGGCGTGCGCGCCGATTATTTCTGGGGCCTCGGCGACGACGCCGGCGATCTGGCCGGCAAGATGAAGCAGGGCGGCCGGATGTGGTTGTTACTGCCGAATTCTTGAGGTTCGGTGGTGGACGTTACGTTTAGCGCCGCCGCTATTTCCGGTTGATGCGATCGGTAAGCGGCGAGCGGGGCCGAGCTGCTTATTGGTTCGCTGCACATTGTTTCTGGCGTGGCTGGTCAATTCGGTCGCGCGCGCAAACGGATGCGACGCATGCGTCGTTTAGGGAGCTATTCGTTAGAGCCCCAACTTACGCTTGTCCACCACGCGCCGCGCCTTGCCTACCGAACGCTCGATCCCATTCACAGCCAGCACATTCACCACGGCGCTCACGCCGATCAGCGCCTTGATGTCATAGGCCAGCGCCTGCTTGGCCGTGCTCAACGCGGCTGTATCCGGTGCCGATTCCGGGCAAGGTTCGACGTTCAACGTCAACACGTCGAGCGGGCCTTCCTTGGTCAGCACGATCTGATAGTGCGGCGCGAGCGCACGCTGCTTGAGCAGCAGTTCTTCGATCTGCGTCGGGAACACGTTCACGCCGCGCACGATCATCATGTCGTCCGAGCGGCCGGTGATCTTTTCCATCCGCCGCATGGTGCGGGCGCTGCCCGGCAGCAGGCGCGTCAGGTCGCGCGTGCGGTAACGGACGATCGGCAGCGCTTCTTTGGTCAGCGACGTGAACACCAGTTCGCCGAGCTCGCCGTCCGGCAACACCTCACCGGTTTCGGGATCGATGATCTCGGGATAGAAGTGATCTTCCCAGATGGTCGGGCCGTCTTTCGTTTCCACGCACTCCGACGCCACACCCGGACCCATCACTTCGGACAGACCGTAGATGTCGACAGCATCGATGCCCATGCGCTTTTCGATCGCCTGACGCATGTCGTTGGTCCACGGTTCCGCGCCGAAGATGCCGATGCGCAGCGAACAATTGGCCGGGTCGACGCCTTGCCGCTCGAGTTCGTCCGCGATCGAGAGCATGTAGCTCGGCGTCACCATGATGATGTCGGGCCGGAAGTCCTGGATCAGTTGCACCTGCTTTTCAGTCTGGCCGCCGCCGAACGGGATCACGGTCAGCCCCGCGCGCTCGGCGCCGTAGTGCGCGCCGAGACCGCCCGTGAACAGACCGTAACCGTAACTGATATGAACCTTGTCGCCGCGCTTCGCGCCGGCGGCGCGGACGGAACGCGCGACGAGATTCGCCCACGTGTCGATGTCGCGCGCCGTGTAGCCGACCACGGTCGGTTTACCGGTTGTACCGGACGACGCGTGAATTCGTGAAATCTGTTCCTGCGGCACGGCGAACATCCCGAACGGGTAGCTGTCGCGCAAATCCTTCTTGGTGGTGAAGGGGAAGCGCGCCAGGTCCGCAAGGGTTTTCACTTCACTCGGATGGACACCGGCTTCATCGAATTTGTGCCGATAAACCGGCGAGTTTTCATAAGCGTGGTTCAACGACCATTTAAGCCGTTCAAGTTGAAGCGCGGCAAGTTCGTCGCGGCTGGCGGTCTCGATCGGATCGAGCGGAAGGGCGGTGGTCATCGAATGTCTCCTTGCTGCCTCAATGCTTGGGTCTGATGTACGTGCGCTTGCGCGTAAAAAACCGGGGGCTGGCTGTTGTTTAACGGTGCGGCGGCGAAGAACCGCCGACGAACCGAAAATCTGTCATGGTTTGCTGCGAGGTTGCGGTTATCAATCGCCTGTGGGAACCAGCTTGCCTTTGATTTGCGCCGATTTGCCGCGAAACATCGCGACGGTTTCTTCAGCACGGTTCGTCACGCGAATGTCGTAGATGCCGGTTCGGCCACTCAGCGTTTGCTCGACGGCTTCCGCCGTCAATACGTCGCCGCCTTTCACAGGCCGCAGAAACTCGATTGAGCAGCCGGCCGCAACGGTGTTGATGTTGTACGTGTTGCAGGCGAATGCGAATGTCGAATCCGCGAGCGTGAATATCAGACCTCCGTGGCAAATCTGATGGCCGTTCAGAAAGTCGGCGCGTACGGCCATGCGCAGGCGCGCGTATCCGGGGCGTACTTCGACAATTTCCAGGCCGAGCGCGCGGCTGCACGCGTCGTTCTCGTACATCGCGGCAGCAGTGGCGCGGGCGAGCTCGTCGGGCGTCATCTGATCGGGATGATTGGCTTGCGTGGACATGTTCAACGGCCCTCAAAGCGCGGTGCGCGCTTTTCAACGAAGGCTTGCACGCCTTCCGCGTAATCGTGGGAAGCCCCCAGTTCGCGTTGCAAATCGCGTTCGAGGTCGAGTTGCTGGTCGAGCGTTTGCGTCGCGCCCGCACGCATGGCTCGCTTGATGGCGGCGATGGCGCGCGTGGGTTGTTGCGCAAGTTGGGCCGCGAGTTTCGCCGCGGTTTCGGCAAGCTCCGCGTCGTCGACTGCTTGCCAAATCAAGCCCCAGCTTTCGGCTTTTTCCGCGCTGAGTTTGTCGCCGGTGATGGCGAGTCCTAGCGCGCGAGCCATGCCAACACGCTGCGGCAGGAACCATGTGCCGCCCGAGTCCGGCACCAGGCCGATCTTCACGAACGCCTGAATGAAGCTGGCGGAGCGAGCCGCGAGCACGAGGTCGCACGCGAGCGCGAGATTGGCCCCTGCGCCGGCGGCCGTACCGTTCACCGCGGCGATGACGGGAAGCGGCAATGCTTGCAGGCGGCGAATCAGCGGATTGAAATGTTGCTCGATCAGTTCACCCAGATCGGTCATGGCGCCAGGGGTGAAGTCGAGGTCGGCGAGGTCCTGGCCGGCGCAAAAGCCGCGGCCCGCGCCGGTAAGCACGAGCGCGCGTGCGCCGGATGTTTCGACCTGATCGAGCGCGGCGCTCAGTTCCTGATGCATCGCGCGCGTGAAGCTGTTGAGCTTGTCCGGCCGGTTTAGCGTGATGGTTGCGACATGGCTCGATGCGTCGATGTCCAGGCGAATCGCTTCATATGACATTGGGTGTCTCCTCAAAGTCTCTTTGACCGGTGGGCGCTGCGGCGCTGATATCAGAGCCGCTCGATGACCAGTGCAATGCCCTGGCCCACGCCAATGCACATCGTGCAAAGCGCAAAGCGGCCGTTGGTCCGCTCCAATTGGTACAGCGCGGTCGTGATCAGACGCGCGCCCGAAGCACCCAGCGGATGGCCGAGTGCAATGGCTCCGCCGTTCGGGTTGACGCGCGGGTCGTCGTCGCGCAAACCGAGCGTACGCAGAACAGCGAGACCTTGCGATGCGAAGGCTTCGTTCAACTCGATCACATCGAGTTGTTCGAGCGTCATGCCGAGTTGCTTCAACAGTTTTTGCGTGGCCGGCGCCGGACCGATACCCATGATGCGCGGCTCGACTCCCGCCGTTGCCATGCCCACCACGCGGGCACGGCGGCGCAGGCCGTATTGATCGGCCGCCTGCTGGTTGGCTAGCAACAGCGCGCACGCGCCGTCGTTCACGCCCGACGCATTGCCGGCCGTCACGCTGCCGTCCGGGCGAACCACGCCTTTAAGCTTGCCCAAACTTTCGAGCGACGTTTCGCGCGGGTGCTCATCGAGCAGCGCGCGCACGGGGTCGCCCTTTTTCTGCGCGATTTCGACGCCGACAATCTCTTGGGCCAGCGTGCCATCCTGCTGGGCGCGAGCGGCCTTTTGCTGGCTCGCCAGCGCGAACGCGTCCTGATCCGCGCGGCTGACGCTGAATTCGGCAGCGACGTTTTCCGCGGTTTCAGGCATCGAATCGACGCCATACTGGCGTTTCATCAGCGGGTTGATGAAGCGCCAGCCGATGGTCGTGTCGTAGATATCAGCCTGGCGCGCGAACGCACTAGTCGCCTTGCCCATGACAAACGGCGCGCGTGTCATGCTTTCGACGCCGCCGGCGATCATCAGGCGCGCCTCGCCCGCCTTGATCGCGCGCGCGGCGGTGCCGACCGCGTCCATACCCGAGCCGCACAAGCGGTTGATGGTTGAGCCGGGCGCCTCAACAGGCAAGCCGGCCAGCAACGCCGACATACGGGCGACGTTGCGATTGTCTTCGCCGGCCTGATTCGCGCAGCCATAAATGACATCGTCTACAGTGCGCCAGTCGACGCCAGGATTGCGTTCGATCAGCGCCTTGATCGGCACCGCGCCGAGGTCGTCGGCGCGGACATCCTTGAGTGCGCCGCCATAGCGGCCAATTGGAGTGCGAATCGCATCGCAAATGAAGGCGTCGTTCATATGGATTCCTGCAGGGGGCGGACCGGCGTGAGGTGCCGATCCGATGTCTCATGTTAGTTGGGGTGCACTGCCCGGTCCATTCGGCCAAACGGCATAGGACGAAGCCGTGCTTTGTCTTATGCCATTCAGCCAGCTACCGCCGGCGCCGCTTTCGGTTCAACATGAACGCGGCTTTGAACTACGCGGAAGCGATTCGCGACGAAGGCGGCGTCAGCCAACGCGGCATTGGCCGCTGGGTTTGCACCCGTGCCGTGGAAGTCCGAGAACGCTGCCGACTGATTGACGAACACACCGCCGGTCAGATTGATCGACAAGGCCACGCCGCCGCGGATCGACGCTTCGTGCGCATCGTCGAGCACCGCTTCGTCCGTGCTGTACACCGAAAGCGTTAGCGCGCCGTGCTCGGAGGCGATTGCACCGGCGAGATCCAGCGACTGCGCGGTCGAGTCCGTTGCGATCACGAATGAGATCGGGCCGAACCACTCTTTGGTGAACTGCGCATGGTCGGTGGCGGCATCCAGTTGGAGCACGAGCGGCGTGCGTACGCGGGCGCCGGCGAAAGCGGGATGTTCGAGCGTCAAGCTTTCGACGAGAACGCGGCCGAGCTTTGCGGCTTCGTCGATGCGTTGAGTCACGCCTTCGTTCTGAATCGCGCCGAGCAGTTCGACAGCGCGAGCCGGGTCGGCGACGAGTTTTTGCACAGCGCCGGCAATGGCTTGGGCAACTTCGTCAAAACTGAGCGTGCCTTCTGCAGTGCGGATGCCGCCGCGCGGCACGTAGATGTTTTGCGGCGCGGTGCACATCTGGCCCGAGTACAGCGCGAGCGAGAAGGCAACGTTGCGGGCCGCGGCCTTGATGTCGTCGACCGAGTCGATCACGATTTGGTTCACGCCGGCTTTTTCGGTATAGACCTGAGCTTGGTGCGCATTACGCTCGAGCCACGTGCCGTTTTGCGTGCTGCCCGTGAAGTCGATGAGTTTGATTTCGGGGCGCAGGGCCAGGTCCTGGACGAGTGCGCCGTCGTTCGGCTCGGTAGCCAGCAAGGTGACGACGTTCGGATCGAAACCCGCTTCGCGCAAAACGTCGCGCGCGATTCGTACAGTTAGCGCCAGCGGCAAAATTGCGCCCGGATGCGGCTTGACGATGACCGTGTTGCCCGTGGCCAGATCGGCGAAGAGGCCCGGATAACCGTTCCATGTGGGGAAGGTGCAGCAGCCGAGCACGAGGCCGGTGCCGCGCGGCACGACGGTGTAACGCTTGTGCATGGCGAGCGGCGGATTCTTGCCTTGCGGTTTTTCCCAATGGGTGTCGCCGGGAATGCGGCGCAATTGGTCCCACGCATACACGACAGCTTCGAGCGCGCGGTCTTGTGCGTGCGGGCCGCCGGCCTGGAAGGCCATCATGAATGCCTGGCCGGTCGTGTGCATCACGCTGTAGCCAATTTCGAAGCTGGCGCGATTCACGCGGGCAAGGATTTCGAGGCACACGCCGATCCATGCCTGCGGTCCTGCCGCGCGCCAGTCGCGTTGGGCAGCCGCGGCAGCCGCGATCAGGGCGGCGGGTTCGGCCTTCGGGTAGCGCACGCCGAGCGGGAATCCGAACGGTGAGACTTCGGCGCCGACGGTTTCGCCCGTCGAGGGCTGGTCTAGTTGGAACGTCGCGTTGAGATGCGCTTTGAATGCGGCTTCGCCGTCCGCGTTAGCCGTTTCCCCGTACACTTTCGGACTGGGCATTTCGACGAACGGGCTCCAGTAGCCGCGTGTTTCAACTGCGGTGAGTGCCTTTTGCAGCGTGTCTTCGTGCTTGGTGAATAGCGGATGTGTCATGGCAGAGGGGGCTTGGCTGTACGTTGGGAAAAGCCTGTCGAATAATTGACCGACCGGTTGGTTGGGGAATGGTAGCATTATTAAGATGGCCGCGCGAAGTGTTTTCGCGCGCGATTTTTCTAACTTTAGGAGGCGGCATGGCTTATGAGAACATTCTTGTTGAGACGCGGGGACGGGTCGGCTTGGTCACGTTGAATCGTCCGAAGGCATTGAACGCTCTGAACGACGCATTGATGGACGAACTGGGGGCGGCGTTGCGCGAGTTCGATGCCGACGACGCGATCGGCGCGATCGTGGTCACGGGCAGCGAAAAGGCGTTCGCGGCCGGTGCCGACATCGGCATGATGTCCACCTACACCTATATGGATGTCTACAAGGGCGACTACATCACTCGCAACTGGGAGACCGTCCGCTCCATTCGTAAGCCAATTATTGCGGCGGTGGCCGGTTTCGCGCTCGGCGGTGGTTGCGAGTTGGCGATGATGTGTGACATCATTTTCGCCGCCGACACGGCAAAGTTCGGCCAGCCGGAAATCAAGCTCGGCATCATGCCGGGCGCCGGTGGTACGCAGCGCTTGCCGCGCGCCGTCTCCAAGGCGAAGGCGATGGACCTCTGCCTGACCGCGCGATTCATGGATGCTGCGGAAGCCGAGCGCGCTGGATTGGTATCGCGTGTGATTCCGGCTGCGTCGCTGGTCGACGAGGCAATAGCCGCGGCTGCGACGATTGCTGAATTCCCGTCGCCGGCCGTGATGATGGTGAAGGAATCGGTCAACCGCGCCTATGAGACGACACTCGCCGAAGGCGTGCATTTCGAGCGCCGCCTGTTCCATTCCCTCTTCGCCACCGAAGATCAGAAGGAGGGTATGGCCGCGTTTGTCGAGAAGCGCAAACCGGTTTTCAAGCATCGTTAATACGCTTGTCAAAATAACGCTTGCAAGGCGGGGTGCGGGTCGCTAGAATCTCGCTCTTTCGTGCTTCGGACAACGAGGCACGGGGAGCGGGAGAGCCAGCGGTGGCAAGGCTTTCGGCGAAGCGGGCAGGTTCAGGAAGTTGGAAAAACCTGTTGACGGCGTAGCGAAAGTTCTTCATAATCTCGTTTCTCTGCTGCTGATGCAGCGACGCAGAACGAAGCGGTGCCGGGTAGTTGGAATGCTGATGACTGATGTCAGCGGCGTGCGGTGCCGGTTTGGTGGTGAATGCGGAATCGATCTTTAAAAATTAACAGCCGATAAGTGTGGGCGCTTGATGCGCGACGCGCAGTGGATCCTTCGGGGTTTGCTGGAAGCGAAAGTATCAAGTCTCACACAGTAATGAAAGGAAGGTTTTTCCATTGAAAGATGGAGAGATCATTCGTCAGTACGTTGAGTGAGCGACCGGTTGCAAGCAGGCAACTGCGACAACCGAAAAACAGTAACAGGTTTGAACTGAAGAGTTTGATCCTGGCTCAGATTGAACGCTGGCGGCATGCCTTACACATGCAAGTCGAACGGCAGCACGGGGGCAACCCTGGTGGCGAGTGGCGAACGGGTGAGTAATACATCGGAACGTGTCCTGTAGTGGGGGATAGCCCGGCGAAAGCCGGATTAATACCGCATACGATCTGTGGATGAAAGCGGGGGATCTTAGGACCTCGCGCTACAGGGGCGGCCGATGGCAGATTAGCTAGTTGGTGGGGTAAAGGCCTACCAAGGCGACGATCTGTAGCTGGTCTGAGAGGACGACCAGCCACACTGGGACTGAGACACGGCCCAGACTCCTACGGGAGGCAGCAGTGGGGAATTTTGGACAATGGGCGCAAGCCTGATCCAGCAATGCCGCGTGTGTGAAGAAGGCCTTCGGGTTGTAAAGCACTTTTGTCCGGAAAGAAAACCTCTTGGTTAATACCTGAGGGGGATGACGGTACCGGAAGAATAAGCACCGGCTAACTACGTGCCAGCAGCCGCGGTAATACGTAGGGTGCAAGCGTTAATCGGAATTACTGGGCGTAAAGCGTGCGCAGGCGGTTCGCTAAGACAGATGTGAAATCCCCGGGCTTAACCTGGGAACTGCATTTGTGACTGGCGGGCTAGAGTATGGCAGAGGGGGGTAGAATTCCACGTGTAGCAGTGAAATGCGTAGAGATGTGGAGGAATACCGATGGCGAAGGCAGCCCCCTGGGCCAATACTGACGCTCATGCACGAAAGCGTGGGGAGCAAACAGGATTAGATACCCTGGTAGTCCACGCCCTAAACGATGTCAACTAGTTGTCGGGTCTTCATTGACTTGGTAACGTAGCTAACGCGTGAAGTTGACCGCCTGGGGAGTACGGTCGCAAGATTAAAACTCAAAGGAATTGACGGGGACCCGCACAAGCGGTGGATGATGTGGATTAATTCGATGCAACGCGAAAAACCTTACCTACCCTTGACATGTATGGAATCCTGCTGAGAGGTGGGAGTGCCCGAAAGGGAGCCATAACACAGGTGCTGCATGGCTGTCGTCAGCTCGTGTCGTGAGATGTTGGGTTAAGTCCCGCAACGAGCGCAACCCTTGTCCCTAGTTGCTACGCAAGAGCACTCTAGGGAGACTGCCGGTGACAAACCGGAGGAAGGTGGGGATGACGTCAAGTCCTCATGGCCCTTATGGGTAGGGCTTCACACGTCATACAATGGTCGGAACAGAGGGTCGCCAACCCGCGAGGGGGAGCCAATCCCAGAAAACCGATCGTAGTCCGGATCGCACTCTGCAACTCGAGTGCGTGAAGCTGGAATCGCTAGTAATCGCGGATCAGCATGCCGCGGTGAATACGTTCCCGGGTCTTGTACACACCGCCCGTCACACCATGGGAGTGGGTTTTACCAGAAGTGGCTAGTCTAACCGCAAGGAGGACGGTCACCACGGTAGGATTCATGACTGGGGTGAAGTCGTAACAAGGTAGCCGTATCGGAAGGTGCGGCTGGATCACCTCCTTTCTCGAGCTCACGTGTCAATCGTGTTGAGCGCTCACGCTTATCGGCTGTGAATTAAAGACAGAAACGCAGACAGACTCAGGGGTCTGTAGCTCAGTCGGTTAGAGCACCGTCTTGATAAGGCGGGGGTCGATGGTTCGAATCCATCCAGACCCACCATTGTCTTGTCTGCGATGGCTGACCGGCAAAACCCCTGAGTGGCAACAGATGATGGTCTGTGCATGACTGGGGGATTAGCTCAGCTGGGAGAGCACCTGCTTTGCAAGCAGGGGGTCGTCGGTTCGATCCCGTCATCCTCCACCAATCCTCAATGCGTAGCGCTGCTGTGAGAAGCAGAGTGCTGTGCATTGGCGATTGAGCCAGTCAGAGTGATACATGGTTATAGCAACCATGATATCGGCTGTCGTTCTTTAACAATCAGGAAGAAGTAGTAAAGAGATTCACGAAAGCATGCTTAGAGATGGGTGTGCGAGTAGGTGAATCAGGGTTGTGATTGTATCAATGTATGAAAAGGTGATCGAAAGATTGCTTTGGAATACGGCGCAACACGAATACTCAACCTGTAGCGAGTGTGGCAGCCACGGTCCTTCCCAGTGAAGGGCGTGCGAGACACACCCGTTATAGGGTCAAGCGAACAAGTGCATGTGGTGGATGCCTTGGCGATCACAGGCGATGAAGGACGCGGTAGCCTGCGAAAAGCGGAGGGGAGCTGGCAAACGAGCTTTGATCCTCCGATATCCGAATGGGGAAACCCGGCCCGAATGGGTCATCCATGACTGAATACATAGGTCATGAGAAGCGAACGCGGTGAACTGAAACATCTAAGTAACCGCAGGAAAAGAAATCAACCGAGATTCCCAGAGTAGTGGCGAGCGAAATGGGACCAGCCTGTACTCTTTATCTTCATTGTTAGTCGAAGGCTCTGGAAAGTGCCGCCATAGCAGGTGATAGCCCTGTAGACGAAAACAGCGAGGAAGAACTAGGTGTACGACAAGTAGGGCGGGACACGTGAAATCCTGTCTGAAGATGGGGGGACCATCCTCCAAGGCTAAATACTCGTGATCGACCGATAGTGAACCAGTACCGTGAGGGAAAGGCGAAAAGAACCCCGGGAGGGGAGTGAAACAGATCCTGAAACCGCATGCATACAAACAGTCGGAGCCTCGCAAGGGGTGACGGCGTACCTTTTGTATAATGGGTCAGCGACTTACATTCAGTGGCAAGCTTAACCGATTAGGGCAGGCGTAGCGAAAGCGAGTCCGAACAGGGCGATTCAGTCGCTGGGTGTAGACCCGAAACCAGGTGATCTATCCATGGCCAGGATGAAGGTGCGGTAACACGTACTGGAGGTCCGAACCCACTAACGTTGAAAAGTTAGGGGATGAGCTGTGGATAGGGGTGAAAGGCTAAACAAACCTGGAAATAGCTGGTTCTCTCCGAAAACTATTTAGGTAGTGCCTCGTGTATCACCTTCGGGGGTAGAGCACTGTCATGGTTGTGGGGTCCATTGCGGATTACTACGCCATAGCAAACTCCGAATACCGAAGAGTGCAATCACGGGAGACAGACATCGGGTGCTAACGTCCGGTGTCAAGAGGGAAACAACCCAGACCGCCAGCTAAGGTCCCCAAATATTGCTAAGTGGGAAACGAAGTGGGAAGGCTAAAACAGTCAGGAGGTTGGCTTAGAAGCAGCCATCCTTTAAAGAAAGCGTAATAGCTCACTGATCGAGTCGTCCTGCGCGGAAGATGTAACGGGGCTAAGCAATATACCGAAGCTGCGGATGCACATTTATGTGCATGGTAGGAGAGCGTTCCGTAAGCCTGCGAAGGTGCATTGAAAAGTGTGCTGGAGGTATCGGAAGTGCGAATGCTGACATGAGTAGCGATAAAGGGGGTGAAAAGCCCCCTCGCCGTAAGCCCAAGGTTTCCTACGCAACGTTCATCGGCGTAGGGTGAGTCGGCCCCTAAGGCGAGGCAGAAATGCGTAGCTGATGGGAAGCAGGTTAATATTCCTGCACCATTGTTAAATGCGATGGGGGGACGGATCGCGGAAGGTTGTCCGGGTGTTGGAAGTCCCGGTCCTTGCATTGGAGAAGGCGCTTAGGCAAATCCGGGCGCGGAATTCAAGGGTGCGAGGCCATTCACTTCGGTGAAGAAGCAATCGGAAGTGGTTCCAAGAAAAGCCTCTAAGCTTCAGTTTAACAGGACCGTACCGCAAACCGACACAGGTGGGCGAGATGAGTATTCTAAGGCGCTTGAGAGAACTCGGGAGAAGGAACTCGGCAAATTGGTACCGTAACTTCGGGATAAGGTACGCCCCTGTAGCCTGATGCGCCTGCGCGCAAAGGGTGAAGGGGTTGCAATAAACTGGTGGCTGCGACTGTTTAATAAAAACACAGCACTCTGCAAACACGAAAGTGGACGTATAGGGTGTGACGCCTGCCCGGTGCCGGAAGATTAAATGATGGGGTGCAAGCTCTTGATTGAAGTCCCGGTAAACGGCGGCCGTAACTATAACGGTCCTAAGGTAGCGAAATTCCTTGTCGGGTAAGTTCCGACCTGCACGAATGGCGTAACGATGGCCACACTGTCTCCTCCCGAGACTCAGCGAAGTTGAAGTGTTTGTGATGATGCAATCTCCCCGCGGCTAGACGGAAAGACCCCATGAACCTTTACTGTAGCTTTGCATTGGACTTTGAACCGGTCTGTGTAGGATAGGTGGGAGGCTTTGAAGCGTGGACGCCAGTCTGCGTGGAGCCATCCTTGAAATACCACCCTGGTTTGTTTGAGGTTCTAACCTTGGTCCGTAATCCGGATCGGGGACAGTGCATGGTAGGCAGTTTGACTGGGGCGGTCTCCTCCCAAAGTGTAACGGAGGAGTACGAAGGTACGCTAGGTACGGTCGGAAATCGTGCTGATAGTGCAATGGCATAAGCGTGCTTAACTGCGAGACCGACAAGTCGAGCAGGTGCGAAAGCAGGTCATAGTGATCCGGTGGTTCTGTATGGAAGGGCCATCGCTCAACGGATAAAAGGTACTCTGGGGATAACAGGCTGATACCGCCCAAGAGTTCATATCGACGGCGGTGTTTGGCACCTCGATGTCGGCTCATCTCATCCTGGGGCTGTAGCCGGTCCCAAGGGTATGGCTGTTCGCCATTTAAAGAGGTACGTGAGCTGGGTTTAAAACGTCGTGAGACAGTTTGGTCCCTATCTGCCGTGGGCGCTGGATATTTGAAGGGGGCTGCTCCTAGTACGAGAGGACCGGAGTGGACGAACCTCTGGTGTACCGGTTGTCACGCCAGTGGCATCGCCGGGTAGCTATGTTCGGAAGAGATAACCGCTGAAAGCATCTAAGCGGGAAACTCGCCTTAAGATGAGATATCCCCGGGGCTTCGAGCCCCTTGAAGGGTCGTTCAAGACCAGGACGTTGATAGGTCAGGTGTGGAAGCGCAGTAATGCGTTAAGCTAACTGATACTAATTGCCCGTAAGGCTTGATCCTATAACAGGTGTGTTTCGACATGAGTTAGCGCTTCAGCGCTTACTCAGGTCAACCCCCGAAGGGGGCAGGAACACTCAGGTTAAGTGATCGTGTTGTGCCAGAATCAACACAACCCCAACCGCTTTACCCCTGGTGAGCATCACCAGAAACTACTTCTTCCAGATTGGCTGCAGCGCTCCCCGAGCGAGGCAGCAACCCGTCAAAGCCTGATGACCATAGCGAGTCGGTCCCACCCCTTCCCATCCCGAACAGGACCGTGAAACGACTCCACGCCGATGATAGTGCGGATTACCCGTGTGAAAGTAGGTAATCGTCAGGCTCCCCTGCAGCATCAGAAACCCCACCCCAACACGGTGGGGTTTCTGCGTTTACGCCGCAGAAATACTCAGACAATCCCACGCAATACAGCCGCCTTCACTCCCCGCCCACCCGCAAACGCTGGCTTAAGCGAGCGAGCGGCACGGGTGTCAATCACCCGTTGCGCGAGACATAACGGGCGACGAACCAATCACAGCGGCCAACCCGCTCGAAAGCATTCTATTTGCCCTGCGCCAGGAACCGCTGTGCCAGTCGTACCCAGTACGTCGAGCCGATCGGCAGCAACTCGTCGTTAAAGTCATAGCTCGCGTTATGCAGCATGCACGGGCCCGCGCCATGCCCCGAATCTCGGTGTCCCCCATCGCCATTACCAAGGAACGCGTAACAACCCGGTTTGGCGAGCAACATGAAAGAGAAGTCCTCCGCGCCCATCGTTGGCTCAACCGCGTCGTCGACGTTTTCCGCGCCGACAATTTCCTTCATCACCGTCGCTGCAAAGCGGGCCTCCTCGCTGCTGTTGATCGTCGGCGGGTAGTTTCGGTGGAATTGAATATCGACCGAGCAATCGTAGGCCTCGGCGGTGCTCTCCGCGATTTTGCGCATGCGCGCTTCGATCAGATCAAGCGTATCGGTGGTAAACGTCCGCACTGTGCCTGCAATCCACGCATTGTTCGGAACAACATTGACCGCGTCGCCGGCATGAATCTGGGTGATCGATAACACGGCAGTGTCGAGCGGCTTCTTGTTCCGCGTGATGATGCTCTGCAGCCCATTCGCGATTTGCACCGCAGTGAAGACAGGATCGTGGCCGTTGTGCGGCAGCGCTGCGTGCGAACCCACGCCTTTGATTTCAATGTGAAATTCATTGCTCGACGCCATGATCGGGCCTTCGGTCACGCCGAACTGCCCCGCCGGCATGCCCGGCCAGTTATGAATGCCGAAGACGGCGTCGACCGGAAATTTCACGAACAGGCCGTCGTCGATCATGGCTTGCGCGCCGGCGCCGCCTTCTTCAGCTGGCTGGAAAATGAACACGATCGTGCCATCGAATTCACCATGTTTGACCAGGTGCCGCGCGGCACCGAGCAGCATCGCGGTATGTCCGTCATGGCCGCACGCGTGCATCTTGCCGTCGTTTTTCGACCGATGGTCGAAGCTGTTCAGTTCCTGTATCGGCAGCGCATCCATGTCGGCTCGCAGACCAATGGAGCGTGAGCCATTGCCGCGTTTCAGCACACCGACGACGCCGGTTTTGCCCAACCCTCGATGAGTTTCGATACCCCACGACTCTAGGGTTCGTGCCACCAGATCGGCCGTCGCCGTTTCTTCGTAACGCAGTTCCGGATGGGCGTGGATGGTTCGTCGGAGGGTCTGGATTTCGCCGTGAGCGGCCTGGATTTCTGGGATCAGTTTCATGATGGAGTGGTGACGCGTCTGTGCTTTGGCTTGCGTGGAATCGCTCGGGGCCCCATTGGCCCGGGCACGGTAATAACCGATTCTACGCCCAAGGCCTTTTTGGCGGCACCGTGCAGACCAGGCAGCAATTGCCGTAATAGAATCCCGCATTGCTTCACCGCTCACTGCCTTCTTGAACGGATCGCCGATGAATGCCCCAACTGAACTCGCTCGCGCCGTATGCCCGCACGATTGCCCCGACACCTGCGCGATGCGAGTGACGGTCGTGGGCGGACGTGCGATCAAGGTTGTCGCTGATCCTGAGCATCCGCCGACGCAAGGCGCGCTGTGCACCAAGGTCAGCCGCTATGCTGAGCGTGTGCATCATCCGCAAAGATTGACGGCGCCGATGAAGCGCGTCGGCCGTAAAGGCGATGGCCGCTTTGAACCGATCAGTTGGGACGAGGCATTCCGGATCGCTGCTGGCCGTCTCGCGGAGATTGCGCGCCGCGCGCCAGAAGCGATCGTTCCCTACAGCTATGCCGGCACGATGGGTTTAGTTCAGGGCGAGAGCATTGCGCAGCGCTTCTTTCACAAGATCGGCGCGTCGCAATTGGACCGCACGATCTGCGCATCGGCGGGCGCCGCCGGGTTGAAGTACACCTATGGCGCGAGCCTTGGCATGCTCACCGAGTTTTTCGACGAGAGCGAAGTCATCCTCATCTGGGGTTCCAATCCCATCGCATCGAGTCTGCATTTCTGGACGCGCGCCCAGCAGGCCAAACGCCGCGGCGCACGGCTGATCGCTATCGATCCGTACCGGTCGCTAACCGCCGAAAAATGCCATCAGCACATTGCCCTGAAACCCGGCACCGACGGCGCCTTGGCGCTCGGCATGATGAACGTGTTGATCACGGAAAATCTGCTCGATCACGCTTACATCGCGGCCCACACACTAGGTTTCGATGAGCTGAAGGCACGCGCGCTGAATTACCCGCCGTCGCGCGTTGCTGAAATTTGCGACATTGATGAACACGTTATCGTTGATCTTGCGCGACTTTACGGTAGTACCAAAAAGGCCGCGATCCGCATGAACTACGGTCTGCAGCGCGTGCGTGGCGGCGGCAATGCCGTGCGCGCGATCGCCTGCCTGCCGTCGTTGACGGGTGCGTGGCGCGAAAGAGCGGGGGGCGTGCTGCTGTCCTCGGGCGGTTGGGCGCCGGTCGACACGCATGCATTGCAGCGTCCGGACCTGATGCCGGGCTGGCCGTCCAAGGTCAGCCGCGTCATCAATATGAATACAATCGGCGACGCGTTGCTGCACAAGGGCGACGCCGCGTTCGGCCCTAAAGTCGAAGCGATCGTTGTCTACAACTCGAATCCCGTGGCCGTCGCGCCGGATTCCGAGCGAGTCGCAGCGGGTTTTGCGCGCGAGGATTTGTTTACGATCGTGCTGGAGCATTTCCAGACCGACACCGCCGACTACGCCGATCTGCTCCTGCCCGCGACCACCCAACTCGAGCACCTCGACGTCCACAAGTCATACGGCCACACGCACGTGATGGTCAACCTGCCGGCAATCGCACCCGTCGGCGGCGCACTTCCAAACACCGAGATTTTTCGCGGCTTCGCGCGTCACATGGGGCTCGACGAACCAGCACTGTTCGAGAGCGACGAGACCATTGCGCAGGCTGCGTTCCGCTGGCAGGACAAAACGCTCGAAGGCGTGGATTGGCAGACCTTGAAGCAAACCGGCTGGGCCCGGCTGAACCTGCCCGACGCGCCTTTCGCCGAAGGCGGCTTCCGAACGCCGTCCGGCAAATGCGAGTTCTATAGCGAGCGCCTCGCAAAGCAGGGACTCGACCCGCTGCCCGACTACCTGCCACCCTACGAATCCGCCGACGGCGCACCGGAACTCGCCGCCCGCTACCCACTTGCGATGATCTCGCCGCCGGCCCGCAACTTCCTGAACAGCACCTTCGTGAACGTCGAAAGTTTGCGTTCGACGGAAGGCGAGCCGCACCTCGACATGCACCCAGCCGACGCACAAGCGCGAGACATTGCCGATGGCGCTCAGGTGCGCATCTTTAACGATCGCGGTTCGATGCAGGCGCGCGTGCGCGTCACGGATAAAGCCCGCGAAGGGCTCGTGGTCGGCCTGTCGATCTGGTGGAAAAAGCTCGCCCCCGACGGCCGCAATGCCAATCAACTCACCAGCCAGGCGCTCACCGATCTGGGCGGCTCGGCGACGTTCTACGACTGCCTGGTCGAAGTCGAACGCGTCTGAAACCCGCTCAGTCACCCCGCAGCGCGCGTCCCGCACGGGTTCGAGGCTGCAGTCTAACCAGGCCGCTTTTCGCGAATAGCACCGAGGTGCCCATGCTACGATGCGTTTTTAGCACGACCATTCGAAAATAAAGGAGGAGACGCTGCATGGACAAAATCTGGCTGAAATCTTATCCGCCCGGCGTTCCCGCAGAGATCGACCCGAGCCGCTATTCGTCGGTGGGAGAACTGCTCGAAGAAGCCTTCCGCGAGCACCGCGCCAAACCGGCGTTCGTCTGCATGGGCAAGGAGATCAGCTACGGCGAGCTCGACGCGCTTTCGCGCAAACTCGCCGCGTGGTTTCAGTCGAAGGGCTTGGCCCGCGGCGCGCGCATCGCGATCATGATGCCCAACGTGCTGCAGTATCCGGTGGCCATTGCAGCCATCTTGCGCGCGGGCTATGTGGTCGTGAACGTGAACCCGCTCTATACGCCGCGTGAACTCGAGCATCAACTCAAGGACAGCGGAGCGGAGGCGATCATTCTGCTCGAGAATTTCGCGGTTACGCTGCAGGCGATCGTGCGCAACACGTCGATCAAGCATGTGGTTGTGGCGGCAATGGGCGACTTGATGGGGATCAAGGGCACGCTGGTGAATTTCGTCGTGCGCAAGGTGAAGAAGATGGTGCCGGCCTGGAGTCTGCCGGGGCACGTCAAATTCAACACCGCCATAGCAGAAGGCGCACGCCAGAATTTCAAGCCGGTCCAGCAAGGCCCTGAAGACGTCGCATTTCTCCAGTACACGGGCGGAACGACAGGTGTGGCCAAGGGCGCAACGCTGCTGCATCGGAACCTGATCGCCAATGTGCTGCAGTCGGAGATCTGGCTCGATCCGGTTCGCGCGAATCGCAAGGATATCGATCAGTTCGTCACCGTCGTCGCCTTGCCGCTGTATCACGTGTTCGCGCTGACCGTGTGCGGGCTGCTGACGATCCGCACTGGTGGCCTCGGCGTACTCATTCCGAATCCGCGCGACATTCCCGGCATGATCAAGGCGCTGGAAGGCTATCCGATCACGACGATTCCCGCCGTCAACACGCTGTACAACGCGTTGTTGAACAGCCCGGATTTCCATAAGCTCGATTTTTCGAAGCTGATCGCCGCGAACGGCGGAGGTATGGCGGTGCAGGAAGCCGTCGCCAAACGCTGGTACGAGCAGACTCATACGCCGATTATCGAAGGATACGGTTTGTCGGAGACGTCGCCGTGCGTGACCTGCAATCCGGTCACGGTCACCGAATACAGCGGAACAATCGGCCTGCCGCTGCCGTCGACGGAAATCTCGATTCGTGACGACGAAGGTAACGAGGTGCCGCTCGGTCAGCCCGGCGAGATTTGCATCCGCGGGCCGCAGGTGATGGCAGGCTACTGGAACCGGCCCGACGAAACCGCGAAAGTGATGACGGCGGACGGGTTCTTCAAATCGGGCGATGTCGGCCTGATGAATGACGGCGGCTTCGTCAAGATCGTCGACCGCAAGAAGGACATGATTCTGGTGTCCGGTTTCAATGTCTATCCGAACGAAATCGAAGACGTGGTCGCCAAGCTACCGGGCGTGTTCGAGGTTGCAGCGGTCGGCGTGCCGGACCAGCATTCCGGCGAAGCGGTGAAGCTGTTCGTGGTGAAGAAGGATCAGGCGCTCACCGATGCCGACATCTTCGCCTACTGCAAGCAGCAGTTGACCGGCTACAAGCGGCCTAAGATCGTCGAGTTCCGTACCGAGCTGCCGAAGAGCAATGTCGGCAAGATTTTGCGTCGAGAGTTGCGCGACGGACGGGCGTAGGCGGAATCGCGTGCTGATCACGCGCGATACCGGCAAGAAGCGGCGAGTAACCGAAAAAGCGAAAAAGCCCGGCAGACGAAAGTCTGTCGGGCTTTTTTTACGCAGCAATCGCATTGCAAAACCCACCGGCAGCGCGCCATAAAAAAAGGCGCCCGAAGGCGCCTTTGAGGCAGACTGCTTTTTTACGACTTATTAGAACTTGTGGCGGATACCGATGCGCGCCGTGAACTGGTTCTGGTTCGACGAACCCGACAGGCCGTTGATGCCTGCCGTTGCGTCGACCACAGCGCCACCAGCGGTGACCGTGTCGCCCAGAGCGTGTTGGTACACACCCGTCACGTACACGTCGGTACGCTTGGACAGGAAGTAGTCCACGCCAACTGCGCCTTGGTGGTACTGAGCACGCGAGTTGCCGTTGATTTCCGCGCCGCGCGTGTAGTCATACGCTGCGCCGACCAGCAATGCCGGGGTCAACTGATACTTGAAGTTCAGTTCTGCGTTGTTGAACGTTGCCGACTGGCCCTTGAACGGCGATGCATACGATGCGCCCAGGTTGCCGAAGCGGATGTTCGAGTACGTTGCACCGATGGTCGCTGCGCCGAACGTGTACGCGCCGCCTGCACCGATCACTTGGTACGTGTTAGCCGACGTGAAGCCAGCGTAGATCGGCGACGTCACAGCTGCGGCCGGTGCTGCAGCCGTGCTGCCGGTGTTGAACAGGCCGCCCGCAGCTGCCGGCGTGCGTGCGTTCAAGTAGCCAACGCCCAAGACCAACGGACCGTTGTTGTAGCCAGCGCCCAACGACCAGATCTGGTTCGACGTGACGTTGCCGGCGATGCCGCCGAAGCTGTACGTGCCGCCGAACGTCAGGCCGCCGTAGTTTGCGCTCGTGTACTTGACCGTGTTGTTGGTGCGGTACGCGTTGTTGAAGTTGTCGATGTCGCCCGGGTGAGCAGCGATGTAGCCGCCCCACTGGTCGCCGGCTTCCAGCGGACCGACGTAGTCGACGACGGAGTCGTACTGACGACCCAGCGTGACCGTACCGAATTGGCTCGACAGGCCGACGTAAGCTTGACGACCGAACATCAGGCCGCCTTGACCCAGCTTGCCGTTGTTCACGTCAAAGCCGTTTTCCAACACGAAGATTGCCTTCAGACCGCCGCCCAGATCTTCCGTGCCGCGCAGGCCGAAACGCGAGCCTTGCAGAACGCCGCTGGACAGGTTGTACAGGTGCTTGCCACCCGAGTTGGTGTTGATGTTGAAGCCTTCGTCAATGATACCGTACAGGGTCACGCTGCTCTGAGCATGTGCGACGCCTGCGAATGCGCCCAGTGCTGCGAGAGCGAGAAGCGACTTTTTCATCGAATGATCTCCAAGGATTACGAATCTTTTGTACAAGGCAGAATATTTATCTAGCGTTGAGGCCTTGCATGTCCAACTTCGCGAGAAGTTGCACGTAATGTAACAAAAGGCATACATGGCACAAAGAAAAAGGAGCGGGGCGCGAAGGCTCCTGTTTCGTTTACGCAACATGGTCTAAAATCAGAAATTGGCCGCCCGATTCATGCGATTTGAAGGTTTCCGCGAAGCCGGTTTTGCGCTGCAAAGCCTTGTCGAGCGGACCTGGCAGATCGGTCGCGCGGTTGTTGAATGAGGGAGTGCTGAATGTTTCTGGACGAGTTGATTAGCGAGTTTGATCGGGGTTTACGCTCAATGACCGGCGTGTCGCGGATGAGTCGTCCGTTGCCGGTTCCGCAGGAATCCAAGGTGACGGAACCGGCGGTCGAACTCTCACCGGCCGAGCGTGCGCACGCGGCTGGCTTGATGCGCGTGAATCACGTCGGCGAGGTCTGCGCCCAGGCGCTCTACCAGGCTCAGAAACTCGCTACCAAATCGCCGTCCTTGCGGGCCGTGTTCGATCGCGCCGCAATCGAGGAAGAAGATCATCTCGCGTGGACTTCAAAACGTCTTGAAGCGCTCGACTCGCGTCCCAGTCTGCTGAACCCGCTCTGGTATACGGGCGCGCTTGCCATCGGCCTCGCGGCTGGGCGCATGGGCGACCGTGTCAGCCTCGGCTTCATGGCCGAGACCGAGCGTCAGGTGGAACTGCATCTCGACAGCCATCTGGACGAGTTGCCGGCAGCCGATCACGAGTCGCGTGCCATCGTCGAGCAGATGCGCGTGGACGAAGCGGAACACGGCAAAGCGGCGATGGAAGCCGGCGGCCTCGAGCTACCGTTTCCCGCGCGCGCATTGATGCGCGCCGTGTCGAAAGTCATGACCCGCACCGCCTATTACATATAAGTTAAAGCCAGCCGTTCACGCACCTCTCGGAAGTGGGACGGCGCCTCGCGCGCCGTCCGCCTGAAGCACCCGGAAACGCCATCCCACACCTGCCGGTCCCGCTTAACGATCTCTTTCATTCCACGCCTTTCCCCCGCACTTTTCACGTATCACCTTCACAAGCTGCACTAGCTCATTCATTTATAACGGTTTTCCGTTTTATGCGTGACGTGAAGGAGTCGCGCTAAGTCCTTGTTCTAACAAACAAAATTCGCCGGAAAAGCACGTATCTCCCTTGACCCCCGTTTAGCGTTCCTCTAAAGTGGGAGACAGTGTGAGAAAGTGTATTTTTGTGTGATCTCGCAAGCGGTTTCGGGTAGATTTTCATGGATCGGGCAGCTGGCGCGCCAATGCGCCACATGGGGAGAGCGAAGTGTTCCAAGGGGCGTCGGCGCTGACGCTCGATGCGAAAGGGCGGATGTCTATCCCCTCTCGATATCGGGATGCGCTGCAGACACAGGCAGAGGGCCGGGTGACGATCACCAAGCACCCGGACGGCTGCCTGTTGCTCTTTCCGCGCCCGGAGTGGGAGATCTTCCGCGACAAGGTCGACAAGCTGCCCATGAACGCGACCTGGTGGAAGCGCATTTTTCTCGGCAATGCAATGGACGTGGAAATGGACGGCGCAGGGCGCGTGCTCGTGTCGCCGGAATTGCGCACGGCTGGTGGGTTGGAAAAAGAAGTGACCTTGCTCGGCATGGGTCGTCACTTCGAGTTGTGGGATGCACAAACATACGCCGCGAAGGAACAGGCGGCAATGGCCGAGGGCATGCCCGACGCGTTAAAAGATTTCACGTTCTGATCGCGGTTTACATATATGGCACCTGCGATGGGAAACGAATTGCAGCATCGCACGGTGCTGCTGGAAGAAGCGGTTCAAGCGCTGGTCACGCGCGCGGACGGCGTGTATGTGGACGGCACGTTCGGGCGCGGTGGGCATAGCCGCCTGGTGTTGGAGAAGCTGGCGGAGTCGGGGCGCCTGATCGCTTTCGACAAAGACCCGCTCGCCATCGCCACGGCGCAGCAGATTGCCGATCCGCGCTTCGGCATCGTGCACGAGAGTTTTGCTTCACTGCGCACCGCGATTGCGGAGCGCGGCGTAGGACGGGTGTCGGGTGTTTTATTGGATCTGGGCATATCGTCGCCGCAAATCGACGATCCGGAGCGGGGCTTCAGCTTCCGCGCCGACGGCCCACTCGACATGCGGATGGACCCGACGCGCGGCGAGTCTGCCGCTGACTGGCTGGCGCGGGCCACGGTGCAGGAATTGACGGAGGTGATACGAGATTATGGGGAAGAACGGTTTGCTTTTCAGATTGCAAAGGCGCTTGTTGCTCGCCGGGCAGAGTCCGACCGTCTTGGGCCTCTCGTCAGCACGGGCGAGCTTGCCCAAATCGTGGCTAACGTCGTCAAAACCCGTGAGAAGGGCAAGGATCCGGCAACCCGCACCTTTCAAGCTATACGGATTCACATCAATCAAGAGCTTGCGGAGCTGCAAGTCGTTTTAGAAGCAGCGTTGTCGCTGTTGGAGCAAGGGGGGCGGCTGGTGGTCATCAGCTTTCATTCGCTCGAGGACCGGATCGTCAAGCGATTCATGCAGGCGCACGCGAGTACGCCCGCAGTGGATCGCCGTCTGCCGATTCGCGCCGTCGATTTGCCGAGCCCTCCGCTCAAAATCATCGGCCGCGTATTCGCAAGCGACGCTGAAGTCGCCGCGAATCCGCGCGCCCGTTCTGCCGTGATGCGCGTGGCGGAGCGGATCGCACCATGAACCGTCTCAACATCTTCCTGCTGATCATCGTGATGGGTTGCGCTCTGTCCGTCGTCAACGCTACCAATCAGCAGCGTCAGATCTTTATCCAGTTGCAGCGCGCCCAATCGCAGGAGCGCCAGCTCCAGCAGGATTACTCGCAGCTTCAATATCAGCAGAGCGCGTTGTCGAAAACGTCGCGCATCGAGACTATCGCCACTGATTCCCTGAAGATGCAATCGGTCACCACCGGCCGCACCCAGTACCTCACACTCGACCCGGGCGCGGCGAAAGCCCAGGACGCACCGATTCCGACTTCCGGCCCGGCATCGGCGCCGGCGGCGACCCGTCGCGGAGGCGTGCGATGAAAAAATCGTCGACTCGCAAGAGCGTGGCCTTCTCGGCCAATCCGATCCTCTCGGTGCGCCTGCCAATGTGGCGCTCCAAGCTCGTCGTGTTCATGCTGTTCATGGCGTTCGTCGCGCTCACCGCGCGCGCGTTCTGGATTCAGGGCCCGGGCAACGCTTTCTATCTGAAGCAGGGCGAAATCCGCTATCAGCGCCGCCTCGAACTGCCGGCCACGCGCGGCAAGATTCTCGACCGCAACGGTCTCGTGCTCGCCACGAGTCTGCCGGTACGCGCGATCTGGGCGATTCCCGAATCGGTGCCGGACGACCTTGGCGCGGACAAGCTGACGTCGCTCGGCAAACTGCTCGGCATGACTAATAAGGAGCTGCGCGCCAAGCTCTCGGAAGACAAGACCTTCGTCTACGTAAAGCGCCAGGTGCCGGTCGACGTCGCCGCAAAGGTCGCCGCGCTGGAGATCCCCGGCATCTACGCGCGCGACGAGTACAAGCGCTTCTATCCGGAAGGCGAGATCACGGCTCACCTGATCGGCTTCACCAATGTGGAAGACGAAGGGCAGGAAGGCGTCGAACTCGGCGACCAGAAGCTGCTCGCCGGCATGTCGGGCAGCCGCCGCGTGATCAAGGACCGCATGGGCCACATCATTGAAGACGTGGACGAGCAGGTCGTGCCGCACAACGGCCAGGACGTGGATCTCTCGATCGACAGCAAGATTCAGTACATCGCTTATACGAACCTGAAGGCGGCCGTCGAGAAATTCAAGGCAAAGGCCGGCGCGGCCATGGTGATCGACGTGCGCACCGGCGAAGTGCTGGCGCTGGTCAATTACCCCACGTACAACCCGAACGACCGTTCACACCTGACCGGCGACCAGTTGCGCAACCGCATCCTGACCGACACGTTCGAGCCCGGCTCGATCATGAAGCCGTTCACGGTCTCGCTCGCGCTCGATCTGCACCGCGTCACGCCGACTACACTGGTTGATACAGGCGGCGGCCGCTTCGTGCTTGACGGTGCGCCGATTACCGACGACAGCGCGTTCGGCGTGCTGACGGTGGGCGGCGTGATCCAGAAGTCGAGCAACATCGGCGCGACCAAGATCGCCATGCAGCTCAAGCCCGAAGAGATGTGGAACATGTACACCAGCATCGGTCTCGGCCAGGCGCCGAAGGTCGGTTTCCCTGGCGCGGCGGCCGGCCGTCTGCGCCCGTGGAAGAGTTGGCGCCGCATCGAGCAGGCCACCATGTCGTATGGTTACGGCCTGTCGGTGTCGCTGTTCCAGCTGGGCCGCGCTTACACCGCGATCGCCCATGACGGCGAAATCATGCCGGTGTCGATTTTCCGCACGCCTGGCGATCAGCCGGCCACCGGTCCGCAGATATTCGCGCCCACCACCGCTCGCCAGGTGCGCGCAATGCTCGAAACCGTTACGGCGCCGGGCGGCACGTCGCCGGATGCGGCGGTGCCGGGTTATCGCGTCGGCGGCAAGAGCGGTACGGCGTACAAGCACGGCGCGCACGGCTACGACCACTCCAAATATCGCGCTTCGTTCGTCGGCATGGCGCCGATGCCGAACCCGCGTATCGTCGTCGCCGTCTCGGTCGACGAACCGACGGCGGGCAGCCACTTCGGCGGTCAGGTGTCGGGCCCGGTGTTCTCGAGCATCGTCGGCGACACGCTGCGCTCGTTGAATGTGCCGCCGGACATGCCGGTCAAGCAAATGGTGGTGTCGGACGATTCGGCGCCGGCAGCACCGGCCGCGCCCGCCACGCCAGCCACGGCCAAGAAACTCTCCACCAGCGCGGGCGCGAAGAAGATGACGATTTCCGCGAACGCGAAAAGCCATCCGGGAGTCGTGCGATGAGCATGTTGCGGAAGAAGCATCCCGCACAGCGGCAGATCGCCGACGCCCTCGCCTGGCTGCATGCTCACGTGCGGCCAGGCGCGCATCTGCACGCCGACACGCGCTCGCTCGCGGCCGGCGACGCGTTTTTCGCCTACGCCGTGGATGGCGCGGACAACCGCCCGTTCATCGAAGGCGCCATCGAACGTGGCGCCGCCGCCGTGCTGGTTCAGCCCGAAGGCTTCAGCGGCGCGATCGATCCGTCGAACACGCTGGCGGTGCCGGCGTTGAACGAACTTGCCGGTTCGATCGCGAGCGGCTGGTACAACGATCCGAGCGACAGCATGCTGACGCTCGGCGTCACCGGCACGAACGGCAAGACCTCGTGCAGCCAGTGGATCTCGGCGGCGCTGACGGCGCTCGGCACGCGCTGCGCGATCATCGGCACGCTCGGCTCCGGCTTGCCGGGCCACCTGGTGCACACCGGCTTTACTACGCCCGACGCGCCGCAATTGCAGCGCAGTCTCGCGCAGTTGCGCGATGCGGGCGCGCAGGCGGTGGCCATGGAAGTGTCGTCGCACGCGCTGCATCAGGGCCGCGTGAACGGCACGGCGTTCGACATCGCCGTATTCACGAATCTCACGCAAGACCATCTCGACTATCACCACACGTTCGAAGCCTACGAAGCCGCCAAAGCGCGTCTGTTCGCGTGGCCGGACCTGCGCGCGGCCGTGATCAATCGCGACGATGCCGCCGGCCGCCGCTTGCTCGCGAGCACGCAAGGCCATGCACGCACGATCGCCTACGGGCTCGACGACACACTGCAAGACGCGCCGAAAGCCGACGCGCTTCTGCTCGCTTCAAACGTGCGCGCCACCGCCACGGGCACGGCGTTCCATCTGAGCACCTCAGATTGGGGCAATGCCGAAGTCGAAGTGCAAACGCTCGGCGCGTTCAACGTGAGCAATCTCCTCGGCGTGCTGGGCGCATTGCTCGCCGCCGACGTTCCGTTCAACGCCGCCGTGGCCGAACTGGCAAAGCTCGAATCGGTGAACGGCCGCATGCAGCGTCTCGGTGGCCGCTTGCAAAACGACGAACCGCTCGTCGTGATCGATTACGCGCACACGCCGGACGCGCTGGAAAAAACACTCGAAGCGTTGCGCCCGATGGCCACCGCGCGCGGCGGCGAACTGATCTGCATGTTCGGCTGCGGCGGTGACCGCGACGCCACCAAGCGTCCGTTGATGGGCGCGATCGCCGAGAAAATCGCCGACGGCGTCGTGGTGACCAGCGACAACCCACGCAGCGAAGATCCGCAGGCCATCATCGAGCAGATCGCGGCTGGAATGAAAGACGCGTCGAAGGCGCGCCGTATCGAGGACCGCGCGAGCGCGATCCTGCAAGCGATCCGCAGCGCGGCGCGCGAAGACGTCATCGTGCTGGCCGGCAAGGGGCACGAAGCAACACAGGAAATCATGGGCAAGAAACGCGCTTTCTCCGATCAGGACCACGCTCGCCTCGCGCTGGCCGCACGCGCGACGCACGCACGCGGAGGTGGCGAATGAACCGGCATGGAGATGCTATGTTCTCGCTGCGTGAAGCCGCCGCGCTGATCTCCGGCGCAACCGTTATCGGCGACGAATACGTCACATTCGAACGCGTCTCGACCGACAGCCGCAGCGCGGGCCCCGGCGATCTGTTCGTCGCGATCAAGGGCGACCGGTTCGACGCTCACGACTTTCTGCCGGACGTCGCCGCGCGCAACGTGACGGCCGTTCTCATCACGCGCACGCCGCAAGACTGGACTGTGCCGGCGCTCAAAGTCACGGACACGCGCGTGGGTCTCGGCGCGCTCGCACGCGGCTGGCGCCGCAAGTTCAGCATGCCGCTCGTCGCCGTGACGGGCAGCAATGGCAAGACCACGGTCAAGGAAATGATCGCGTCGATCTTCGCCGCCGCGGTCGGCGCCGACGCGCGTCTCGCGACCGCGGGCAACTTCAACAACGACATCGGCTTGCCGCTCACGCTGTTCCGTCTGCACGCAGCACATCAATTGGCGGTAGTCGAACTGGGCATGAACCATCCGGGCGAAACCTTGGAGCTCGCGAAAATCGCTGAGCCGACGGTCGCCGTGGTGAACAACGCGCAGCGCGAGCATCAGGAATTCATGGCGACGGTCGAAGCGGTCGCGCTCGAACATGCGAGCGTGATTCACGCGCTGACGCCGGAAGGCGTCGCGGTGTTCCCCGCCGACGACGCCTACGCGAGCATCTGGCGCGTGGCCGCAACCGGCAGCCGCATCATGGATTTCGCACTGAACTCCGCCGAGCGCATCACCGAGGCGGCGGTGAAAGGCACGTTCGCCGGCAACGTCCTGAGCATCGACACGCCGGAAGGCCAGATCGAAGTCACGCTGCAAGTGCTCGGCGACCACAATGCGCACAACGCACTGGCCGCAACGTCGGCAGCTTTGGCAGCGGGCGTGTCGCTCGACGCCATCAAGCGCGGCCTCGAATCGTTCGGCGCCGTGAAAGGCCGTTTGCAGGTGAAGCAAGCTGTGCTCGGCACGCTCGCCGGCGCCACCGTCATCGACGACACCTATAACGCCAACCCCGATTCGATGCGCGCCGCGATCGACGTGCTCGCCTCACGTGCCGCGCCGCGCGTGCTGGTGATGGGCGACATGGGCGAAGTCGGCGACAACGGTCCGGCGTTCCACCGCGAAATTGGCGCTTACGCCAAGGAGCGCGGTATCGACGCGCTGTACGCAATGGGCGACGCCTCGCGCGACGCCTGTACCGCGTATGGCGCGAGCGCGCATCACGTCGCCGACATCGGCACGCTGGTCGCGCAATTGCAGCAGGCCGGTTTCGGTTCTACTGCAACGCTTCTCGTGAAAGGCTCGCGCTTCATGCAGATGGAGCGCGTGGTGGACGCCGTAA
Organism: Paraburkholderia phytofirmans PsJN; assembly: GCF_000020125.1. Taxonomy (NCBI): domain Bacteria; kingdom Pseudomonadati; phylum Pseudomonadota; class Betaproteobacteria; order Burkholderiales; family Burkholderiaceae; genus Paraburkholderia; species Paraburkholderia phytofirmans. The sequence goes on along the minus strand of NC_010681.1, from coordinate 3,909,185 downwards.
CGAGTCCACAACCCAACGCAGCGGGCAGTACGCCCGCCGCACATTGAAATAGAAGGACCGAAGCATGCTACTGGCGCTGGCGCAATGGCTGCAGAATGACGCAAGCTTCTTGCGCGTGTTCAGTTATCTGACTTTCCGTGCGGTGATGGCGACCATCACCGCGCTGCTGATCGGGCTCGTCTGCGGCCCGGCGGTGATTCGCAAGCTGACCGCCATGAAGGTCGGTCAGGCCGTTCGTAAAGACGGCCCGCAAACGCACCTCGTCAAATCGGGCACGCCGACCATGGGTGGTGTGCTGATTCTGCTCGGCATCGCCGTGGCTACTTTGTTGTGGGCCGATCTGACCAATCGCTTCATCTGGATCGTGATGCTCGTCACGTTCGGTTTCGGCGTGATCGGCTGGGTCGACGATTACCGCAAGGTGGTCTACAAGGACCCGCGCGGCATGTCGTCGCGTGAAAAGTATTTCTGGCAGTCGGTGATCGGGCTGTTCGCGGCAGTTTATCTGGCCTTCAGTGTGTCCGAAGCGAGCAATGTGCGCGTGTTCGACCTGTTCATGGCGTGGGTGAGGAGCGGCCTCTCGATGGGCTTGCCGCCGCACGCCGATTTGATGCTGCCGTTCGTCAAGTCGATCAGCTATCCGCTCGGCGTGTGGGGCTTCATCGTGTTGACGTATCTGGTGATCGTCGGCGCGAGCAACGCGGTCAACCTCACTGATGGCCTCGACGGCCTCGTGATCATGCCGGTCGTGCTGGTCGGCGCGTCGCTCGGCGTGTTCGCTTACGTGATGGGCAGCTCGGTCTATTCGAAGTATCTGCTGTTTCCGCATATCGCCGGCGCGGGTGAACTGCTGATCTTCTGTTCGGCGATGGGCGGGGCAGGGCTCGCGTTCCTCTGGTTCAACACGCACCCGGCGCAGATGTTCATGGGCGACGTCGGCGCGCTCGCGCTCGGTGGCGCGCTCGGCACGGTAGCGGTGATCGTGCGTCAGGAAATCGTGCTCTTCATCATGGGCGGCATTTTCGTCGCTGAGACGCTTTCCGTGATGTTGCAGGTCACCTGGTTCAAGTTCACCAAGCGCCGTTTCGGCGAAGGGCGGCGTCTCTTCAAGATGGCGCCGCTGCATCACCATTTCGAGTTGTCGGGGTGGAAAGAAACGCAGGTGGTCGTGCGCTTCTGGATCATCACGTTGATGTTGTGTCTCTTTGGTTTGTCCACGCTCAAACTGCGTTAAGCAGCAGGTCATTAAGGAAGCAGGCGATGTTCGGCGAGAAGTTTCGGGATCGGCAAAAGCCGATGGTGCTCGTGCTGGGACTGGGTGAATCCGGTCTCGCTATGGCGCGCTGGTGCGCGCGGCACGGCTGTCGGCTGCGTGTGGCCGATACGCGTGAAGTGCCGCCGAACCTGCCCGCGCTGGAAGCGCACGGCATCGACGCCGCGTTCGTCGGCGGCCCGTTTTCGCCGGTGTTGCTCGAAGGTGTCGAACTCGTTGCCATCAGCCCGGGTTTGTCGCCGCTTGCCGCCGATCTGGTGCCGCTGATTTCGGCGGCGCGCGAGCAGGGCATTCCCGTGTGGGGCGAACTCGAACTCTTCTCGCAAGCGCTAAAGGCGCTCGGCGAAAGCGGCTATGCGCCGAAGGTGATCGCGATTACCGGCACCAACGGCAAGACCACGACCACGAGCCTGACGGGCTTGTTGTGCGAGCGCGCCGGCAAGAAGGTCGCGGTAGCCGGCAACATTAGCCCGGCGCTGCTCGACAAACTCTCGGAAGCGATCGACAACACCGCGTTGCCCGACGTGTGGGTGCTCGAACTGTCGAGCTTCCAGTTGGAAACCGCGCACACGTTTACGCCGGATGCGGCGGTCGTGCTGAACATCACTCAGGATCATCTGGACTGGCACGGCGGTTTGGACGCATACGCCGCCGCGAAGGGCCGCATCTTCGGTGCGCAGACTGTGCGCGTGCTGAATCGCGATGACTCGCGCGTCATGAAGCTGGCGCCCGCGGAAGACAGCGAAGCCGAGATGGTTACGTTCGGCGTCACCGAGCCGAAGAACGACGGCGACTACGGTCTGCTGCGCGACAACGGCATGATCTGGCTCGTGCAGGCGCACGATCGCGACGCCACCGACGAACCGGTGCCAAAGCGCCGTCGCAAGAACGAAGTGGTCACGCCGCCGAATATCGCGCTGAAACGCTTGATGCCTGCAGACGCCTTGCGTATTCGCGGTCTGCACAACGCCGCCAACGCACTCGCCGCCTACGCGCTTACACGCGCAATCGGTCTGCCGGGCGCGCCGCTGTTGCACGGACTGCGCGAATATCGCGGCGAGCCGCATCGCGTGGAATTAATCGCGTCGATCGACGGTATCGACTACGTGGACGATAGCAAGGGCACCAATGTCGGCGCGACGGTTGCCGCGCTCGACGGGCTTGCGCAGCGCATCGTGCTGATCGCCGGCGGCGACGGCAAGGGCCAGGATTTCGAACCGCTGGCCGCGCCGGTCATGCGCTGGTGCCGCGCCGTGATGCTGATCGGCCGTGACGCGCCGCTGATTCGCGCCGCGCTGGAAGACACCGGCATCGCCATGACCGATCACGCTACGCTCGAAGAAGCGACGCGCGCAGCAACCGCGCTTGCGGAACCGGGCGATGCCGTACTGCTGTCACCGGCTTGCGCGAGCTTCGACATGTTCAAGGGTTACGCGCACCGCGCCGCGGTATTCCGCAGCACGGTAGAAGACATCGCGGCCGAACGGGGGACGATGATATGAGCTGGTCGGAACGTTTCGGTTCGCGTCAGGCCGCCGCCGGCGACGCGGGTGGTTCGGGCGGCGCGGCACGCGTGGGCGGCCGCACGGGCGGAAGTGGTCTCGCGAGCGCCGTCAATGGCGTGCGTCCGCTGCGCTCGCGCATGCTCGACTACGATCACTCGCTGCTGTGGGTGGTCGTCGCGCTGCTCGGGCTCGGTGTCGTGATGGTGTATTCGGCGTCGATCGCCATGCCCGATTCGCCGAAGTACGCGTCGTACCGTGACTACGCGTTCCTCGTGCGCCAGATCATCTTCGTGGTGATGGGTTCGGTGATCGGCATCGTGTCGTTCCGCATTCCGATCGCGACGTGGGACAAGTACGCGCCGAAGCTGTTTCTGATTTCGCTGGTCGCGCTGGTGATCGTGCTGATCCCGCACGTCGGCAAGGGCGTGAACGGCGCGCGTCGCTGGATTCCGCTCGGCATCACGAACATGCAGCCGTCGGAAATCATGAAGCTCGCGGTGACGATTTACGCGGCGAACTACACGGTGCGCAAGCAGGAATACATGCACAGCTTCGCCAAAGGCTTTTTGCCGATGGCGGTGGCGGTGGGTCTCGTCGGCGCGTTGCTGCTGCTCGAGCCGGACATGGGCGCGTTCATGGTGATCGCCGCGATTGCGATGGGCGTGCTGTTTCTCGGCGGCGTGAACGGCAAGCTGTTCGGCGGATTGGTCGCCACTGCGGTCGGCACATTCAGTTTGCTGGTGTGGGCGTCGCCGTGGCGTCGCGAACGGATTTTCGCGTACCTCGATCCGTGGGACGACCGTTACGCGCAGGGCAAGGCTTATCAATTGACGCACTCGCTGATCGCGTTCGGCCGTGGGGAGTGGTTCGGCGTGGGCCTTGGCGGCAGCGTCGAGAAACTTAACTATCTGCCGGAAGCGCATACCGACTTCATCCTCGCGGTGATCGGCGAGGAACTGGGTTTTGTCGGTGTGCTGGTCGTGATCCTGATGTTTTACTGGATCGTGCGCCGCTCGTTCGAGATCGGCCGTCAGGCGCTTGCGCTCGATCGCACGTTCGCGGGTCTCGTCGCCAAGGGCATCGGCATCTGGTTCGGCGCGCAGACCTTCATCAACATGGGCGTGAACCTTGGCTTGCTGCCGACCAAGGGTCTTACGTTGCCGCTCGTCAGTTATGGCGGCTCGGGCATTGTGCTGAACTGCGTTGCTGTTGCCGTGTTGATGCGGGTCGATTACGAGAACCGGGTGCTCATGCGCGGAGGGAAAGTATGACCGCTCTGCCGCAACGCACGCTGATGGTGATGGCCGGTGGCACCGGGGGGCACGTGTTCCCGGGGCTCGCGGTCGCTCATCTGATGCAGGCGTGGGGCTGGAAGGTCGTATGGCTCGGCAATCCCGCGGGCATGGAAGCGACGCTGGTGCCGAAGCACGGCATCCCGATGGAATACGTGCGCTTCGGCGGCCTGCGCGGCAAGGGAATGAAAACCAAGCTGATGCTGCCGGTCAATCTCTTGCGCGCCTGCACGCAAAGTCTCTCCGTACTGCGTCGCGTGAAACCCGACGTCGTGCTCGGCATGGGCGGCTACATCACGTTTCCGGCCGGCTTGATGACCGCGTTGAGCGGGCGGCCGCTGGTGTTGCATGAACAGAATTCGATTGCGGGTCTCGCGAACAAGGTGCTCGCGAAAGTCGCCAAACGCGTGCTGGTTGCGTTTCCGAATGCATTGCCGCACGGTGAATGGACGGGAAATCCGATTCGTGAGGAACTTGCGCGCGCAATTGCACCCAAAGCACGCTACGCGCAACGCAGCGGTCCGCTGAATGTGCTGGTCGTGGGCGGCAGTCTGGGCGCGGCGGCATTGAATGAAGTCGTGCCGCGTGCGGTGGCTTTGCTCGCGCCGAATGAGCGCCCGCGCATCGTGCATCAGGCGGGCGCGAAGCATATCGAAGCGCTGCGCGAGAACTACTCGGCAGCCGGTTTGCAAGCAGGCGCCGACGTCGAACTCGTGCCGTTCATCGACGACATGACGAGCGCCTACGCGAACGCGGACCTCGTGATTTGCCGCTCGGGCGCCATGACAGTTTCAGAGATTTCAGCAGTAGGCGTGGCGGCTTTCTTCGTGCCGTTCCCGTATGCAGTAGACGATCACCAAACCACTAATGCAGCGTTCCTCGCCGACAACGGCGCGGCGCTGGTCGTGCAGCAACGCGATCTGTCGGCGGAAACCCTCGCTGACTGGTTGCGCAGCCAGACGCGAGAGACCCTCGCGGAGATGGCGGAGCGTTCGCGCTCGCTCGCGAAACCCGACGCCACTGAACAGGTCGCGCAGATTTGCGCGACCGTGGCGGGTTCGATTTCGGGCGCGAGCCCAGAAGGAAAGCAATGAAACACATCGTCAAACACATTCACTTTGTCGGCATCGGCGGTGTCGGCATGAGCGGCATCGCGGAGGTGCTGGTCAATCTCGGCTATCAGGTGAGCGGCTCGGATCTCACGAGCAACGCGATCACCGATCGCCTCGCCGCACTCGGCGCGCGGATCGCGATCGGTCACGCGGCGGAGAACATCGAAGGCGCGAATGCGGTAGTCGTTTCCACGGCTGTGCGTAGCGACAACCCGGAAGTGCTGGCCGCGCGTCATCGCCGCATTCCGATCGTGCCGCGCGCAGTAATGCTCGCGGAATTGATGCGCCTGAAGCAAGGCATCGCGATTGCCGGTACGCACGGCAAGACCACGACCACTTCGCTGGTGGCGAGCGTGCTGGCGGCGGGCGGGCTGGATCCGACTTTCGTGATCGGCGGCCGGCTGATCAGTGCAGGCGCGAATGCGCGGCTCGGCACGGGCGACTTCATCGTCGCGGAAGCCGACGAGTCGGATGCGTCGTTCCTGAATCTGTTCCCGGTGATCGAAGTCATCACGAACATCGACGCCGATCACATGGACACCTACGGCCACGACTTCGCGCGGCTCAAGCAGGCGTTCATCGAATTCACGCACCGTCTGCCGTTTTACGGTATCGCGGTGTTGTGCGTGGACGATCCGAACGTGAAGGAAATTCTGCCGTTCGTGTCGAAGCCGATCATCCGCTACGGTTTCGCGCCGGATGCGCAGGTGCGCGCGGTCAACGTCAAAGCGCACGACGGCAAGATGCATTTCACGGCCATGCGTGAAGACGCGGCGCCGATCGACATCGTCTTGAATCTGCCGGGCGAGCACAACGTGCAGAACGCTTTGGCCGCGATTGCAATTGCGACTGAACTTGAAGTGAAAGATGCCGATATCCAGCGAGCGCTGGCCGATTTCAACGGCGTGGGCCGACGCTTCCAGCGCTACGGCGAAGTGCCTGTCGTAAGCGAAGGCAAAGCGAGCGGCGCCTACACGCTGGTGGACGACTACGGTCATCACCCGGTCGAAATGGCGGCCACGGTGGCGGCGGCGCGCGGCGCATTTCCGGGGCGTCGTCTGGTGCTGGCGTTTCAGCCGCACCGCTTCACGCGCACGCGTGATTGCTTCGAGGATTTTGTGAAAGTGCTGTCGACCGTCGACGCGCTCGTGCTGACCGAAGTCTATTCGGCCGGCGAGTCGCCGATCGTCGCCGCGGACGGCCGCGCGTTGGCGCGCGCGCTGCGGGTGGCGGGCAAGGTCGAGCCGGTATTTGTCGATACGGTGGATGAAGTGCCGGACGCGCTTTCAGCAGTGGTGCGCGACGGCGATGTGGTGATCACGATGGGCGCGGGTTCGATCGGCGGTGTGCCGGGTCGCCTCGCGCAGGAAACGAAGGTGTGAGATGAGCAGTATTGACCCGAAACAATTCGGCAAGGTGGCAGTACTCCTCGGCGGCAATTCCGCCGAGCGCGAGGTATCGCTCAACTCCGGCCGCCTGGTACTGCAAGGTCTGCGCGACGCCGGCGTGGACGCGCATCCGTTCGACCCGGCCGAGCGTCCGCTCGCCGCGTTGAAGGAAGAAGGCTTCGTGCGCGCGTTCAACGCGCTGCATGGCGGCTACGGCGAGAACGGCCAGATTCAGGGTGCGCTCGACTTTTACGGCATCAAGTACACGGGTAGCGGCGTGCTCGGCTCGGCGCTCGGTCTGGATAAATTCCGCACCAAGCTCGTGTGGCAGCAACTCGGCATTCCGACGCCGCCGTTCGAAGCCGTGTTGCGCGGCGACGACTACGAAGCGCGCTCGAAAGAGATCGTCGCGAAGCTCGGCTTGCCGCTTTTCGTGAAGCCGGCGAGCGAAGGTTCGAGCGTCGCGGTGATCAAGGTGAAGAGCGCCGACGCATTGCCGGCCGCGCTGATCGAAGCGGTCAAGTACGACAAGATCGTGGTGGTGGAAAAGAGCGTTGAAGGCGGCGGCGAATACACCGCTTGCATCGCAGGCAATCTGGATCTGCCGGTGATCCGCATCGTGCCGGCCGGCGAGTTTTACGACTATCACGCGAAGTACATCGCGAACGACACGCAGTACCTGATCCCGTGCGGTTTGGCGGCGGACGAGGAAGCTCGCCTGAAAGTGCTCGCGCGCCGTGCGTTCGACGTGCTTGGCTGCACCGACTGGGGCCGCGCGGATTTCATGCTCGACGCCGACGGCAACCCGTATTTCCTCGAAGTGAACACGGCGCCCGGCATGACCGATCACTCGCTGCCGCCGAAAGCGGCGCGCGCGGTGGGCATCAGCTATCAGGAACTGGTTGTCGGCGTATTGGCGCTGACGTTGCAGGACTAATTGCGGCACTAATTGCAGCACTAACCGGGGCGACCCGAAAGCAACACCATGTGGAACAACGTTCGCCAGCTCAATTTCGCCGCCAACGCATTGCATGTGTTGCTGGTGCTCGTGCTGCTGGCGGCTGGCGGTTACTGGCTGATCCAGCGTCCGAATTTCGCGCTGCACGAGATTCAGATCGACGGCGATACCGAGCACATCAATTCGCCGACGGTGCGCGCGGGTGTGGTTGGGCGTTTGAAGGGCAACTTTTTCACGGTGGATCTCGACGTGGCGCGTCAAGCATTCGAGCAGATGCCGTGGGTGCGTCATGCGAGCGTGCGGCGCGTCTGGCCGAATGCACTGGCTGTCACGCTGGAAGAGTACAAACCGCTGGGGACGTGGGGCAGCGATCAGCTAGTGAGCGTCGACGGCGAACTATTCACCGCGAACCAGGGCGAGCTCGAAGAGGATCTGCCCGCGTTCGACGGTCCGGACGGTACGGCAAAAGAGGTGGTCGCGCGGTATCACGACTTCCAGAAATGGTTTGCGCCGTTGGGCGCGACGCCTGAAGAAGTGACGCTGTCGCCGCGCTATGCGTGGACGGTGAAGCTCTCGAACGGCACGCAGGTGGAACTTGGGCGCGAACGTAATCAGGACACGCTGCTCGATCGGAGCAAACGTCTGAGCGCGGCGTGGAGCGCGGTGACGCAACGTTGGGGAAAGGATATCGAGTATGCGGACTTGCGCTATCCGAACGGTTTCGCGATTCGCGCGGCAGGGATGCGCTTTATCACCGAACCCGACAAGGGCAAGAAGTAAACGGACATCACACGCAATGAGCACGCTATGAGTAAAGACTATAAAGATCTGCTGGTCGCCCTCGACATTGGGACGTCGAAGGTCGTGGCCATCGTCGCCGAGTTGAAGGGCGAAGGTCACTACGAGGTGATCGGCCTCGGCCAGAGCGAATCAAAGGGGCTCAAGAAAGGCGTGGTGGTGAATATCGAGGCCACCGTGCAGTCGATTCAGCGCGCGCTCGAAGAAGCCGAACTGATGGCCGACTGCAAGATCACCAACGTATTTACCGGGATTGCCGGTAGCCATATCCGCAGCTTCAATTCGAGCGGCATGGTGGCGATCAAGGAGAAGGAAGTCACGCAGGCGGATGTGGCGCGCGTGATCGAAACGGCCAAGGCGATCAACATCCCGACCGATCAGCAGGTGCTGCATATCCTGACGCAGGAATTCATCATCGACGGTCAGGAAGATGTGCGCGAGCCGATCGGCATGAGCGGCATTCGTCTCGAAGTGAAGGTGCATATCGTCACCGGCGCGGTGAGCGCGGCGCAGAACATCGTGAAGTGCGTGCGCCGTTGCGGGCTCGAAGTGAACGATCTGATCTTGCAACCGCTGGCGTCGTCGCTGGCGGTGCTGACGGAAGACGAAAAAGAACTCGGCGTGGTGCTGGTCGATATCGGCGGCGGCACGACGGACATCGCGATTTTCAGCGAAGGCGCGATCCGCCATACGGCGGTGATTCCGATTGCCGGCGACCAGATCACGAGCGACATCGCGATGGCGTTGCGCACGCCGACGCCGGACGCGGAAGACATCAAGGTGGATTACGGCATCGCCAAGCAGGCGCTCGCCGATCCGGACGAAATGATCGAAGTGCCGGGTCTCGGCGAGCGCGGTCCGCGTACGTTGTCGCGCCAGGCGCTGGCGGCGGTGGTCGAGCCGCGTGTCGAAGAACTGTTTTCGCTCGTGCAGCAGGTGGTGCGCGAGTCGGGTTACGAGGAACTGCTGAGCTCCGGCGTGGTGCTGACCGGCGGCGCGTCGATGATGCTCGGCATGGTCGAACTGGGCGAGGACATTTTCCTGAAGCCGGTGCGTATCGGCGTGCCGGAATACGCGGGCGGTCTCGCTGATGTAGTACGCAATCCGCGCTACTCGACGGCGATGGGCCTGCTCGTCGAAGGACGCTCGCAGCGCATGCGCGGCCGCAAGGTCGCGGTGCAGTCGGGCTCTATGGGACAGGTGTTCACGCGCATGAAGGACTGGTTCCTCGGCAATTTTTAAAGCATTCGTAGCACCGCTGCACAGAACGGGTTGTCGAACGAGTTTCAAAATACGCGCTGGTGCCGGCGGCCGGCGCGCGACAGGGGGTTGCCCGATCTCCTGCCGAATAACGGCCGAAGTGGCTGTAAATTTTTATCTTGACGGAGGCATCATGGATTTCCAAATGCTGGAAACCGAAACGAACGGCACCATCATCAAGGTGGTCGGAGTAGGTGGCGCTGGCGGCAATGCTGTTCAGCACATGATCAACAAAGGCGTGCAAGGCGTCGACTTCATCGTGATGAACACGGACGCGCAGGCTTTGTCGCGTTCGCGCGCCACCGCGGTGATCCAGCTCGGCAACACGGGTCTGGGCGCCGGCGCCAAGCCGGAAATGGGCCGCGCCGCAGCGGAAGAAGCACGTGAGCGCATCGCCGACGCACTGCGTGGCGCGCACATGGTCTTCATCACGGCCGGCATGGGCGGCGGCACGGGCACGGGCGCAGCACCCGTGGTCGCGCAGATCGCGAAAGAAATGGGTATCTTGACCGTTGGCGTCGTCAGCAAGCCGTTCGAATTCGAAGGCGGCAAGCGGATGCGCGTGGCAGAAGCCGGTTCGCAGCAACTGGAGGATCACGTCGACTCGCTGATCGTCGTTCTGAACGACAAGCTGTTCGAGGTGATGGGCGATGACGCCGAGATGGACAAGTGCTTCCAGTGCGCAGACGACGTTCTGAACAACGCAGTTGCCGGCATCGCGGAAATCATCAACGTCGACGGTCTGGTGAACGTCGACTTCGAAGACGTGAAGACGGTGATGGGCGAACAGGGCAAGGCGATGATGGGCACGGCGACGGTTGCCGGCGTCGATCGCGCACGCCTCGCTGCTGAGCAGGCTGTTGCAAGCCCGCTGCTGGAAGGTGTGGATCTGTCGGGCGCGCGTGGCGTGCTGGTGAACATCACGTCGAGCCGTTCGCTGCGTCTGTCGGAAACGCGCGAAGTGATGAACACGATCAAGAGCTACGCTGCGGAAGACGCAACCGTGATTTTCGGCGCAGTGTACGACGATGCAATGGGCGACGCGCTGCGCGTGACGGTCGTGGCAACGGGTCTGGGCCGCGCGGCGAAGAAGCAGCAATCGGCACCGATGACGCTGCTGCGCACCGGCACCGACAACCAGCCGATCAGCGCACACGCTGCCTACGCACCGCAGTCGTCGCACGCCAGCACCGCCGATTACGGCGCGCTGGATACGCCGGCAGTGTGGCGCACGTCGCGCGATACGGCCGCTTCGCATGTGCAGGCGCTGCAGGAAAAGGGCGTCGACACGTACGACATTCCGGCATTCCTGCGCAAGCAGGCGGACTGAGCGCACGGGCAGGCTTTCGTTGCGGCGCCGATTCTGGCGCTGGCGGACGAATGCACGAGCGTGGCGGGTGAACGGCGAACAAGTCGCGTATCGTTGAGGATTCGCGACAAGGACAAGTGCCCTCTTCGGATTCGCGAAGCGGAGTGGGCGACTGTCGCCGGACGGCGGAGCATGCAGTGGTTGGTGCCCACGCCGGATTTTTCACTGCGACACGACGACGTGTGAGCGTGCTTCGCATCGATGCAAAGGACTGAGCATGATTCAGGCAGGTGACAAGCTGCCCGACGCGACGCTCTTCGAGTTGATCGAAGACGAGCGGGCGGGCTGCACGATCGGGCCTAACAGCTTCGACGTGCGCGAGCAGACGGCGGGCAAGCGTGTGGTGATCTTCGGATTGCCCGGCGCGTTCACGCCCACCTGTTCGGCCAAACATGTACCGGGTTATGTCGAGCACGCCGAGCAGTTGCGCGCTCTTGGCATCGACGAGATCTGGTGCGTGTCCGTCAACGACGCGTTCGTAATGGGCGCGTGGGGACGCGATCAGCACGCCTCGGGCAAGGTGCGCATGATGGCGGACGGCAGTGCGGCTTTCACGCGAGCGCTCGGTCTCGAGCAGGATTTGTCGGCGCGCGGCATGGGAATCCGTTCCCAACGCTACGCGATGGTGGTCGACGACGGCGTGGTCAAGACGTTGAACGTCGAGGCTGCCGGCAAATTCGAAGTCAGCGATGCAGGGAGTATTCTCGCTACGTTGAGCTAGGCACGCTGGCGTCGTGACCTTCGCCACAGGCACACGCGGTTCGCGCGTTGTGCCAGGGCAACGGTCGATAAGACGCTTTTGTGACAGGCCGTTACGCGGGCCGATGACCGGAAACGCCTCCGTTCCGGGGCATCGGCCCGTCACGCTTTCCCTGATGGGCGCCCAAGGGTAATGCAGCGAAACAGATTGATACGTTCCGTGAAAAGACGCTCCTTAGGGTATTGGAGTATAATTCGCGCTATGGAATAAAAAGTCCCGATTGGGATTTTCAATCGAATAGAAGATCACCATGCTGAAGCAGCGCACTATCAAACAAATCGTCAAGACGGTCGGCATCGGCCTGCACTCGGGCCGCAAAGTCGAACTGACGCTCCGTCCGGCCGCGCCGGACACGGGCATCGTGTTTTCGCGCGTGGATCTGGCCACGCCGGTGGACATTCCCGCGTCGGCGATGGCGATTGGCGATACGCGTATGGCTTCCGTGTTGCAGAAGGACGGCGCGCGCGTCTCGACCATCGAGCATCTGATGTCCGCCTGCGCCGGTCTCGGCATCGACAATCTTTATATCGACGTCACCGCCGAAGAAATTCCGATCATGGACGGCAGCGCCGGTTCATTCGTATTTCTGATTCAGTCTGCCGGTATTGAAGAGCAGAACGCGGCGAAGAAATTCATCAAGGTCACCAAGCCGGTCGAAATTCGCGACGGCGATAAATTCGCGCGCCTCGACCCGTATTTTGGTTTCAAGCTCAAATTTACGATCGATTTCCGTCACCCGGCTGTGGATAAAACCGGTCAGGCGCTGGAAGTGGATTTTGCCAATACGTCGTACGTGCGCGAGATCGCGCGTGCTCGCACCTTCGGTTTTGCGCATGAGGTGGAAATGATGCGCGAACTGGGTCTGGCGCGTGGCGGCAGCATGGACAACGCGATCGTGCTGGACGAATACCGCATTCTGAACAACGACGGCCTGCGCTACGACGACGAGTTCGTGAAGCACAAGATGCTCGACGCGATCGGCGACCTGTATGTGATCGGCCATCCGCTGCTGGCAGCGTACGACGCGTACAAATCGGGCCACGGCCTGAACAACGCGCTGCTGCGCGAACTGCTGGCGCACGAAGATTCGTACGAAATCGTCACCTTCGACGACACGCAAAAGGCGCCGCGCGGTTTTGCCTACGAGACGCAGACGGCTTTTGCCTAACGCCTTGGGTGAATTTTCCGAAACAAGCGCATGAAAAGTAAGCGGCCCAGTCGGGCCGCTTTTCTTTTGCCTAGCGATTTCTCCGATGCCGGGCCGCCATTTTCGCCAGCGCTTCCTGCAAAGGCGAGGGCGCCAGCGATTCGCTCAGCGCGTGGAGCGCATCGGCGCCAGCTGGCGTCATGCGCGCCTGTTTGACCGGCGGCGGTTCCTTGACCGCCTGCGGCCGCACGCGAATCCGCAGGGAATTCACGGGCCAGCCGCGCTGCTGCAGATCCGCCAGCAGCCGTGGCTCCAGATGCCGCAGCCGCGCTGCCAGCGCGTTATGGCCGGCGAACAGGGCCAGCACGCCTTCCTTGATAAAGCTGGGTTCGACGCTCGTCGCCAGATAGTCGGGCAGTAGCGCGCGCAGATCCTTCTCCAGCGCCGCAATCTGCTCGACGCCCGCGCGCAGGGCCGCGAACGCGTCTGTGCGATTGAGCACCTCGGCGACCGGCTGCGGGCGGCGCGCCTTGAACTGCTGGGGCGGCGGCCTTGAAAAGGAAGGAAAACGGCTCATGTTCGATGGGTAATGGCGTGCCCGCACACTATGCGCGTTCACGCCGCGATTGTACCGCGCAGGATGCACGCGGGCCCGCCTCAATACGGACTCCCAGAGCTCGCTACGGCGGGCTTCCGATGCCCCGCCGCCGTCTCGCTGCTGACATAAGCGTGGGCGGGGGCGCGTGCTAAAATGCGCGATTCGAATTCACTCTTGGACTAAGCCGCCGAGGCCCTTCCGACCCCGGAGCGCGCGTGCATGAACTGCACGCCGCAACCCAGCCGAAGCCGCGACGCAGACACCGATCCGATGACCACCGGTTTTCTACAGAAGATTTTTGGCAGCCGCAACCAGCGGCTAGTCAAGCAATATCAAAAGACCGTCACGGCGATCAATGCGCTCGAGCCGCAGATCGAGCAATTGACGGACGATCAACTGCGCGCCAAAACGGGTGAATTCCGCCAGCGCGTCGCGAGCGGCGAATCGCTCGACAAGCTCCTGCCGGAAGCCTTCGCGGTGTGCCGCGAGGCCAGCAAGCGGGTGCTGAAAATGCGCCATTTCGACGTGCAGCTGATCGGCGGCATGGTTCTGCACTACGGCAAGATCGGCGAAATGCGCACCGGCGAGGGCAAGACGCTTGTCGCTACGCTGCCGGTGTACCTGAACGCGCTGTCGGGCCGCGGCGTGCACGTGGTCACGGTCAACGACTACCTCGCCCAGCGCGACGCCGAGTGGATGGCGCGCCTGTACAACTTCCTCGGTCTGTCCGTCGGCATCAACCTGTCGCAGATGGATCACGGCGCGAAGCAGGAAGCCTACGCGGCGGACATCACATACGGCACCAACAACGAATTCGGCTTCGACTACCTGCGCGACAACATGGTCTACGAGACCGACGCGCGCGTGCAGCGAGCCCTGAATTTCGCGGTGGTCGACGAGGTCGACTCGATCCTGATCGACGAAGCCCGTACGCCGCTGATCATCTCCGGCCAGGCCGAAGATCACACCGACCTGTACGTGCGCATGAACGCGCTGCCGCCGCTGCTCGAACGCCAGATCGGTGAAGAGAAAGCGGACGGCACCGGCGTCGAGAGGCCGGGCGACTACACGCTGGACGAAAAAGGCCGCCAGGTGTTCCTGACGGAATCGGGCCACGAAAAGGCCGAGCGCCTGCTCGCCGAGTGGGGCCTGATCGGCGAGGGCGAAAGCCTGTACGCGCCGCAGAACATCACGTTGATGCACCACGTGTACGCCGCGCTGCGCGCACACACGCTGTTCTTCAAAGACCAGCATTACGTGGTGCAGAACGGCGAAGTGGTGATCGTCGACGAATTCACCGGCCGTCTGATGTCAGGCCGCCGCTGGTCGGACGGTCTGCACCAGGCTGTCGAGGCGAAGGAACACGTCAAGATCCAGAGCGAGAACCAGACGCTCGCGTCGATCACGTTCCAGAACTACTTCCGCATGTACGCGAAGCTGTCCGGCATGACCGGCACGGCGGATACGGAAGCGTTCGAATTCAACGAGATCTATGGTCTCGAAACGGTCGTGATCCCGACCAATCGTCCGCCCAAGCGGATCGACAAGCAGGATCAGATCTACAAGACCGCCAAGGAACGTTACGACGCGGTGATTCGCGACATCCGCGATTGCTACGAGCGCGGTCAGCCGGTGCTGGTCGGCACGACGTCGATCGAAAATTCCGAGTTGCTGTCGCATCTGCTGAAGCAGGCCGGTTTGCCGCACGAAGTGCTGAATGCCAAGCAGCATGCGCGTGAAGCCGAGATCGTCGCTGAAGCCGGCCGTCCGAAGCGTGTCACTATCGCCACCAACATGGCCGGTCGCGGTACCGACATCGTGCTCGGTGGCAATGCCGAAAAGCAAGCGTCCTTCATCGAAAAGGACGAAACGCTTTCCGAAGAAGAGAAACAACGCCGCATCCAGAAGCTGCACGACGAATGGCAAGCGCTGCACGATCAGGTGAAGGCCGCGGGCGGTCTGCACATCATCGGCACCGAGCGCCACGAATCGCGCCGGATCGACAACCAGTTGCGCGGCCGTGCCGGCCGTCAGGGTGACCCGGGTTCGTCGCGCTTCTATCTGTCGCTTGAAGATCCGCTGCTGCGCATTTTCGCCGGCGATCGCGTGCGCGCGATCATGGACCGGCTGAAGATGCCGGAAGGCGAAGCGATCGAAGCGGGCATCGTGTCGCGCTCGATCGAATCGGCGCAGCGTAAAGTGGAAGCGCGCAACTTCGACGTTCGCAAGCAATTGCTCGAATACGACGATGTCTCGAACGATCAGCGCAAGGTGATCTACCAGCAGCGCAACGAATTGCTCGAAGCGAACGACATCACCGAAACGATCGGCGCGATGCGCCAGAGCGTGATCGGCGAAATCGTTCACCAGTTCGTGCCGGTGGGCAGCATTGAAGAGCAGTGGGACGTGCCCGAACTGGAAGAAGTGCTGCGCAACGAATGGCAGCTCGATCTCGCGATCCAGGAAATGATCAACGAGTCGAACTCGATCAGCGCGGACGAGATTCTCGAGGCGGTCGAGGCCGCCGCGGACGAAGCCTACGAAGCGAAGGTCGAGCTGGTCGGCCGCGAATCGTTCAGCGCGTTCGAACGCTCGATCATGCTGCAAACGCTGGACCGTAGCTGGCGCGAACATCTGGCCGCGCTCGATCACTTGCGTCAGGGCATCCATCTGCGCGGCTATGCGCAGAAGAATCCGAAGCAGGAATACAAGCGCGAGGCGTTCGAACTATTCGCCGCCATGCTCGACGCCGTGAAGCTTGAAGTCACCCGCGTGGTGATGAACGTGCAGATCCAGTCGCCGGAACAGTTGGAACAGGCTGCCGAACAGCTCGAAGAGCAAGGCGGTCACCTTGAAAACGTCGAGTTCCGCCACGCCGAATTCGCCGAAGCAGCCGCCGCAGCGCCTGTTGCCGCGGAAGCAGCCACTGCCGCCATGATTGGCGATGCAATGAGCCACGGCTCGTCGCATACGGCAGCAGCGAACCTGAGCGCGGACAACGTGCCGAAGGTTGGCCGCAACGACCCGTGCCCGTGCGGCAGCGGCAAGAAGTACAAGCAGTGCCACGGCAAGATCGTCTAATGCCGAATGCGGCGCGCTGAAAGGCGCGCCGCGTCGTTTTACACGTTTGCTTGCCTTGATTTCGCGGTGGTCCGGCAGCACGCCCGGGCCATCAGTTCCGTTTCCCCGATGCCGGCGCCTGCCGGCATTTTCTTCGACAGGTCGCGACCATGGCTGTCAATTTCCCCTCGATCGATCCCGCTCAACTCCACCCCGTCGCCGGCGTCTCGCTCGGCTGGGCGGAGGCGAATATCCGCAAGCCGAACCGCAAGGACGTGCTCGTCATTTCCGTGGGCGATGGCGCCACGGTGGGCGGGGTGTTCACGCAGAACCGTTTTTGCGCGGCGCCCGTCACCGTGTGCCGTGAGAATCTGGATCGCGTGCGCGCCGGCGGCAAGCCGGTTCGCGCGCTGGTGATCAACACCGGCAACGCGAATGCGGGCACGGGTGAGCCGGGCCTCGTGGCGGCGCGCGAAACCTGCGCCGAGCTCGCGCGTCTCGCGGACATTACGCCGGAACAGGTGCTGCCGTTTTCGACGGGCGTGATTCTGGAGCCGTTGCCGGTCGATCGTTTGAAAGCGGGTTTGCCGGCCGCGCTGGCGAACCGCAAGGAAGCAAACTGGTACGACGCCGCGCAGGCGATCATGACCACGGACACGCTGCCCAAGGCCACGTCGCGCCAGGTCACGATCGAGGGCCACACGGTCACGCTGACCGGCATCAGCAAGGGCGCGGGCATGATCAAGCCGAACATGGCGACCATGCTCGGCTTCCTCGCGTTCGACGCCGCCGTCGCCCAGCCGGTGCTGGACGCGCTGGTCAAGCACGTGGCGGACCGCTCGTTCAACTGCATCACGATCGATGGCGATACGTCGACCAACGATTCATTCATTCTGATCGCGTCGGGCAAATCGAGCCTGCCGGCGATCACGTCCACCGACTCGCCCGCTTATGCAGCGCTGCGCGACGCGGTGACCGAAGTCGCCCAGACCCTCGCGCAACTGATCGTGCGCGACGGCGAAGGCGCGACCAAATTCATGACCGTGCAAGTGGAAGGCGGTTCGAGCGTCGGCGAATGCCGCCAGATCGCCTATGCGATCGGCCACTCGCCGCTCGTGAAAACGGCCTTCTATGCATCGGATCCGAATCTCGGCCGCATTCTCGCGGCCATCGGCTATGCCGGCGTGGACGATCTCGACGTCGGCAAGATCGATCTGTATCTGGACGACGTGCTGGTCGCGACTGCCGGCGGCCGCAATCCGGCCTACCGCGAAGAAGACGGCCAGCGCGTCATGAAAAAGAGCGAGATCGGCATTCGTGTCGTACTCGGCCGCGGCGATGCGCAAGCCACGATCTGGACTTGCGATCTGTCGCACGACTACGTGAGCATCAACGCCGACTATCGTTCGTAACCAGGTTCCTCACCAGGGGTTTAACGCGGCCTCATGGCCGCTTACTTTCCAGCCATGGATAAACTCGAACAGTTTCTGACCCGGGCCGAAGCCGTGCTCGTTCGCCTCGAAGCGATGCTTCCGCCTGCTGCGCCTGATATCGACTGGTCGGCGGCAGTGGCCTTCCGCTGGCGCAAACGCCAGGGGCGCGGCTACCTGCAGCCGGTGCCGGCCATCTCGGCGATCACGCTTGACGACCTGCAGAACATCGATCGCCAGAAAGGCCTGATCGAGCAGAACACGCGTCAATTCGTGCACAAGCAGCCGGCCAACAACGTCTTGCTGACGGGCGCGCGCGGCACCGGCAAGTCGTCGCTGATCAAGGCGTGTCTGAACGCGTATGCCAAAGACGGCCTGCGTCTGATCGAAGTGGATAAGGACGATCTGCACGACCTCGGCGATATCGTCGACCTGATTGCGCAGCGGCCGGAGCGCTTTGTGGTGTTCTGCGACGACCTCTCGTTCGAAGACGGCGAGTCGGGCTACAAGGCGCTGAAGGTTGCGCTCGACGGCTCGATCGCCGCGCAATCGGACAACGTGCTGATCTACGCGACGTCGAACCGCCGCCATCTGTTGCCCGAATACATGAGCGACAACGAGACGTACAAGCACACGTCCGACGGCGAGATTCACCCTGGCGAACTGGTCGAAGAAAAGATCTCCCTGTCCGAGCGCTTCGGGCTGTGGGTCAGCTTCTATCCGTTCAAACAGGACGACTACCTGTCGATCATCGGCCACTGGCTGCGCCATTTCGGCTGCGATGACGCCGAAGTCGAAGCGGCACGCGGCGATGCGCTGGTGTGGGCGCTCGAGCGCGGGTCGCGTTCAGGACGTGTCGCGTGGCAATTCGCGCGCGACTGGTCCGGCCGCAAAACCTCAGCGTGAGCGTCGGTATGAACGACAATGTCGAGAGGAACGCCGCCGGCCGCAAGGTGACGCAAGTCGCCGTCGGCGTGCTGGTCAAACCCGACGGGCGCTATCTGCTGGCACAGCGCCCGGCGGGCAAGCCGTACGAGGGCTACTGGGAGTTTCCGGGCGGCAAGCTGGAAGCGGGCGAATCGGTCGAAGCCGCGCTCGCACGTGAGTTGCACGAGGAGCTGGGTATCGACGTCGAAGCAAGCCATCTCTGGCATACGCTCGAACACGATTACCCGCACGCGTATGTGCGGCTCTTTTTCTGCAAAGTGACGCAGTGGTCCGGCGAGCCGCACGGCCGCGAAGGTCAGGCTTTTGTCTGGCAGACGCTGCCTGCGGATGTCGAGCCGCTGTTGCCGGCGACCATTCCCGTGCTGGAATGGCTTGCAGCCGAAAAGAACTGAAGCGGAAAGAGCAGGACGCGCAACACCGGGCGCTGCTTCACCGCAGCGCCGATCGACATGGCCCGCCCAGCGGGCCGCTGCTCAATGCGGGGTGTAATCCCCGCCGGGCGTCTCGTCCGACGACGCTTCCTGCTCGGCCCCGCCTATCTTGTACTTCTCAGCGGCCCAGGCGCCAAGGTCGATCTGCTTGCAGCGATCGGAGCAGAAGGGGCGGAAGCGGTTTTCAGGTGTCCAGCGGACGTCCTTTCCGCAAGTGGGGCATTTGACGACAGTAGGCATACGGTCAGGCAATCAATCGCAAACGGAATAAGTAACGAATATAGGGGCATTTTTCGCCACTTTAAAGGCGCGCCCCTTCTTTTCTGATTTACCCGGTGAACGTGACAGGCTTGTGAGCGTGTTTTACAGGCTGCAAAGCGTGAGCTGGAAAGGTACGTCGACATCGACCGCACGCGGACGCAAATCGCCGTCCTGCACCGTGAAGCGCACCCACAGCATGTACTTGTTCGCACTGGCCTCTGGGATCACGCGCAATTCCGGTGCCACCCGCACTTGCATCAATTGATACGAACGGCCGGACAGCATCTGCTGATAGCTGCCCTGCATGGCCATGACCTTGGATGCCTGGCCGGACTCGCGCGCGAGCCGCAAGACGATGATGGCCGCGTCGCGTAGCGGCAGCAGCGGCGTCACCCACTTGGCGATGTCCTGGCGGCGCTGATCAGGATGAATCTGCTGCCAGGCGTAATAGGACGGCAAATCGAACTTGCAGGTGCCGCCTGGAATGATCGCGCGGCTGCGGATACTGGCGAGCCACTCGTTGTCGGCAAGATGCTGGCCGGTCTTGCCCTGCATCTGCGAAAGCCCCGCGAGCGTTTGCTCGATCTCGCCAAGTACGGCCTCGAGCGCACTCTGTTCGATTCCCGGATTGCCGCGAAACGGCGCCAGTGTTTGCCGTTGGCGTTCGAGTTCTTTCATCAGATCCGACTTCAGATCCGCGCGGCCCGCAACCTCTGAAATTTCGAACAACGTTGTCAGTGCGACGTGATGTTCCCTGGCGTCTTCCTGAGTCAGAAAGAACGTGAAGCGCTCGAACAGATCTTCGAGGCGCAATAGCGTCCGGATTCGCTCGTTGAAGGGATACTCGTAAAGGATCAAGCGGGCTCGCCTCGGGCGTGGTCGGTGACGGGAATGCAGAACATTCTAATGCCGTGAGACTACCCTAGCAATCACGCACTTTTTCAGCGCGCATTTGCAACTTTTTCCACGTGTTTCGGGCGGTTTTCAACGCACTTTTGGCATGCGCATCGCTGCGAAGTTCAACCGGGATTTCCCGAGGTGTCACGTCGGCGTCATGCGCCGGCGAGCGACAGATACACGCGATGCAGCGTGTCGACTTGCGCTGTTAGCGCGTCGAGCGGCGCGTTGTCGTTGTCGATCACGTCGTCGGCCGCGGCGAGGCGCGCTTCACGCGTGGCTTGACGGGCGATGATCGCCAGCACCTGTTCGCGGCTGAAATTATTGCGGCTCATCACGCGCGAGATCTGCGTTTCGACGCTGCAATCCACCGTCAGCACGCGATTCACGCGCGTCTTCCATGTGCCGGATTCCACCAGCAGCGGCACCACGACGATCACGTAAGGCCCTTGAGCCTCGCGTTGCTCGCGTTCGGTTTCCGCGCGAATCAATGGATGCGTGATGCCTTCGAGGCGTTTGCGCGCGCTGTCGTCGCTGAATACGAGTGCGCGCATGCGGGCGCGGTCGAGTGAGCCGTCAGGAGCGACGAACGCCTCGCCGAACTCGGCTGCGATTGGCGGCATGGCGATGCCGTGCGGGGCGGTGATGCGGTGCGCGATCAGGTCCGTGTCGACGAGCGGCACACCGTGCGCCGCAAACAGGTCGGCGACAGTCGATTTGCCGCTGCCGATGCCGCCGGTCAATCCCACAGCAAACATGCTTCAGCCTCCCAGAGCCAGATAGAGCGGTGTGCCGAGAAACAGCGTCAGTGCGCCGCCCGCGGCAAGAAACGGCCCGAAAGGCAGCGGCTCTTCGAAGCGCATACGGCCGCGCCATGTTGCCAGCAGACCGACGACCGCGCCGGTCACCGCGGCGACCACCACGATCTGCGGCAGCGCGGCCCAGCCGAGCCACGCGCCGAGCGCCGCCAGTAGTTTGAAATCACCATGACCCATGCCTTCGACGCCGCGTATGAGTAGAAATACCCAATGCACGACCCACAGCACCAGATAGCCGAAGATTGCGCCGAGCACCGCATCATGCAGGTTCGTAAACATACCGTTGAAGTTGACGATGATGCCCGCCCACAGCAACGGCAGCGTCATGGAGTCGGGAAGCAGATGCGTGTCGATGTCGATCGCGCTCATGGCGAGCAGCGTAGCGCACAGACCAAAGGCGGCGAGCGCCGTGAAGGTCGGGCCGAACATCGCGAGTGCGCCGGCCGCAAACGCTGCGCTGGCGATTTCGAGCAGCGGATAGCGCAGGCTCACGCGCGCCTTGCACGCGGAGCAGCGGCCGCGCAGCAATAGATAGCTCAGTACCGGCAGGTTCTCCCATGCGCTCAACACGTGGCCGCAATGAGGACACGCACTGCGCGGCACCCACAGGTTGTAGCGTGCCGGCAAGCCGTCTTCTTCCTGTGGTTGATCGGCCGCCTCGCTGACTTCAGCGCGCCAGGCGCGATCGAGCATGATCGGCAGCCGATGCACGACCACGTTCAGGAAGCTGCCGATCACGAGGCCGAACACAATGGCGAACGTCATCTGCAATGCTGCGGGCAGGCTGCCGAACGCCTGGCCGAGGCCGGCCGCGAAATGGTCGGGCAGCAAGCCCGAGAGCAGGCTGGAAGAGGTGTCTGGCACGGTGGAAGAGTAGCCCGCATAGATTAACGATGGATTCGGCTGCGATCCTACACCACGTTGCCGAGTTGAATAATGGGAAGATACATCGCGATCACGAGGCCGCCGACCAGCGCGCCGAGCACGACGATGACGAGCGGCTCGCATAGGCTCGACAGCGTGCCGATCTTTTCGTCTACCTGACGATCGGCCAGCGACGCCACGTCGATGAGCATGGTGTCGAGTGCTCCGGACTCCTCGGCAACCGCGATCGGCTGCACGACCTCCGGTGGAAAGCAGCGTGCCGCGCGCATTGCGGCGGCGAGCCGCTCGCCGCGCCGCAGCCGCGCGGCGATTTCCACGGTGGCTCGGTCGAAGAAGGCGTTGCCGGTGGCGTGGGTCAGCGAGTCGAACGCGTCGGCCAACGGCGTGCCGGCTGACAACAAAGTGCCGAGCGCGCGGCTCCAGCGCGCTGCGCATAACGTGCGCAGCAGCGGACCGGCGACCGGTATTGTCAGCGATACGCGCGCAAAGCGGATGCGCGCGGCTTCAGAATGTCGCAGTAGAAACGTCGCTGCTGATCCCGTTGCGAAGATCATGGCGAATGCCGGTATGCTCCATCGCGCCACACCGGACGACAACGCCAGCACGAACTGCGTGGGTGCGGGCAGCCTGGCGCCGAAGCCGTCGAAGATCTGTTTGAAGGTCGGCACGACCCACACGAGCAATGCCGCGGTGATGGCCATCGCCAGCACGAGGATCGCGACGGGATAGGTGAGTGCCGCGCGCACTTTGGCGCGCTGCGCGGCGGCGCGTTCGCGGTCATCGGCGATGCGGGCGAGGACGGCTGCTAGTGCGCCGGCCGCCTCGCCGACTTCGACGAGCTGGCAATACAGCGCGTTGAATTGCGCGGGATGCCGTTGCAATGCCGCGGAAAAGCGCAGGCCGCCGGTGATGTCGCGCGCGAGAGCGCCGACGATCCGCGCCATACCTTGACGCCGCGAAGTCTCGGCTTGCGCGAGCAGGTCCAGCGCGGGCGCGAGTGGCAGACCCGCGCGCAGCAGGCTGGCGAGTTGGCGCGTGAACAGTGTGATGTCCCCGGCGCGCGTGGTGGGACGCGGTGCCGGCCCGTGCGCGGTCAGTTCGAGGATGAACAGATTGTCGCGCTTGAGTACCGAGCGGGCGACGGCTGCGTCCGGCGCGATGAGTGCGCCGTTCTTCCGCACGCCGTCGGCGTCGACACCACGCCATTTGAAACGCATGTCGGAGGACGGTGGTCTTTGGATCGTAGCCGTGTTCATGCGACCTCGGTGGCGGCGAGCGCTTCGGCGAGGCTGGTGGTGCCGTCGCGCACACGCGTCAACGCCGCGTCGCGCAAGGTGCCCACCTGTTCGGTTTGCGCTAGCCGCGCGAGTTCATGCGTGCCGGCGCTCGCGACGATCAACTCTCGCATCGCATCGGAGACGGGCATCACCTGATGAACGCCGACGCGGCCGCGATAGCCGATGCCGTGACATGCTGCACATCCGGCGGCGGCGTAAGGCTGCCAGCCGTCGAGTTGATGCTCGCTGAAACCCGCCGCTCGGAGCGCCGCGAGCGACTGCGGCGCCGGCACGCGGCACGCGGCGCAGAGCCGCCGCACCAGCCGTTGCGCGGTGACCATCCGCAACGCGGCCGCGAGGTTATACGGCTCGACGCCGATGTCGATCAGACGCGCGACGGCTGCCGGCGCGTCGTTCGTATGCAGGGTCGACAACACGAGGTGGCCCGTTTGCGCGGCTTTCACGGCGACGTCGGCGGTCTCTTCGTCGCGAATTTCGCCGACCATGATTACGTCGGGATCCTGACGAAGAAACGCACGCAGCGCCACGGCGAAAGTGAGCCCGGCTTTTTCGCGTACGCTGACCTGATTGATGCCCGCCAACTGGATTTCCGCGGGATCTTCCACCGAACAGAGATTGCGGGCCTCGCCGTTGAGCAGATTCAGAAAGCAGTACAGCGACAATGTCTTGCCGCTCCCGGTCGGGCCGGTGACAAGCATGAGGCCGTGCGGCGCGCGAATCGCGGCGTCCACTGTTTGGCGCTGTCGCGGATCGAGGCCGAGCGAGTCAAGTGAAAGATCGGCGGGCAGCGCGTCGAGTCTGCGCAGCACGAGCTTTTCTCCGAATAGCGTGGGCAGCGAGTTCACGCGGTAGTCCTCAACGCGTCCCGGCGAAGTGGAAATGCGCAGCCGGCCGTCTTGCGGTACGCGACGCTCGGCGATATCCATACGAGCCAGCACCTTCACCCGAGTAATGAACGCGTCGCGCAGATGCGCGGGCGGCGGCGGGATTTCGTGCAGCACGCCGTCGATTCGCAAGCGCACGCGCCAGCCGTGTTCCGCTGGCTCGATGTGAAGGTCCGACGCGTTTCGGCGAGTTGCTTCCTGCAATGTGTCGGTCAGGAGACGCACGGCGGGAGCGTTGTCGGTGTCGGCGGGATTTGCTGCGCTGAGGTCGGGTGCGAATGGTTTCAGCTTCGCTCTGACGGCGCTTTCGTGGGCGCTTGCGATGGGACGCGGCGACGCTGCCGCGGGTTGGAAAGATGCTTGCATGAGAGACCGGTGATGAACCGCCTGTAGAACACGACGGGTTCATCTTCCGGCAAGACGGCGGGCGCCGCTATTCGGCCATTCGGCTAATGGCGGGCGCGGTGTCTGTGTGCGATGCTGCTACAAGTTTGGACGCTGTGCTCTGCGCGTATCCTGCTGCCTGCCTTCTTTGGCTGTGGCGCTCGCCCGTTTCGCGCTGTTGCCTGGCGTGCCAGGCTGTCGCGCGCCGCATTGCGGAGTTGCCCAGTTAAGTCTGCGAACCTAGCCGCGCAATACCTTGCCGGCTTTCGCACGCGCTGGCGGTTTGAACAACTTCACCGTACGAATGGCCTGATCGTCGCTTCGCATCACTTCGAGTTTGACTTCGCCGATCTGCACGCACACGTCGCCGTCCGGAATATCTTCGAGAATTTCGAGGATCAAACCGTTCAGCGTTTTCGGCCCGTCGGTGGGCAGCGTGAGATGCAGCCAGCGGTTCAATTCGCGCAGCGGCATGCTGCCGGCCACGATGCATTCGCCTTTCTCGTTCCAGCCGCCGCGCGAATTGGCGCCGCGCGGAATCGAGGTAGTGAACTCGCCGATCAGTTCCTCGATGATGTCTTCCGGCGTGACGAGGCCTTGCAACTCGCCGTATTCGTTGACGACCAGCGCCGTGCGGTGACGGCTCTCCTGGAAGAATTGCAGTTGCTGGAAAACCGGCGTGCCACTCGGTACGAAGTACGGCTCGGCCAGCAGTTCGCGAAGCGTCTCGCGCTCGAGTTCCTGGTTGTGCAGCGCCGCCAGTGTCTTGCGGACATGCAGCACACCGAGCACCCGATCGATGTCGCCTTGATAGACGATCAGCTTGTTGTGATAGCAGGTTTCGAGTTGGTGCAGGATCTGTTCGAACGGCGCGTCGAAATCCAGCGCCTCAATGCGGCGGCGCGGGATCATCACGTCGTCGACGGAGATGTTTTCCAGGTCGAACAGGTTCAGCAGAATGCTGCGGTGCTTGGTCGGCATGAAGCTGCCCGACTCGAGCACGATGGTGCGCAGCTCTTCGGTCGAGAGTCGCTGGTCGTGTGCGCCTTTCGTATTGATGTGCAGCACGCGCAGAATGCCGTTTGCGAAAAGATTGACGAACCACACCAGCGGTCTGGCGACGCGCATCATCGGCGCAATCAGCAAGCTGGCCGGCAGCGCGACTTTCTCAGGGAACGTCGCGCCAACGATCTTCGGCGTTATTTCCGCGAACACGATGATCAGAAACGCGACAATACCGGTCGCGATCGACAGCACCAGGTTGTTGCGGCCGAACGTGTGCAGCGCGATCGAGGTGGTGAGCACCGGAATGATGGTGTTGAACAGATTGTTGCCGATCAGCACGACGCTCAAAAGCTGATCCGTCTGCGCGAGGAGACCTTGAGTGGTCTTTGCGCCGAGCGCGTTCTGATTGGCCAGATGTTTCAGGCGATGGCGATTGATCGCCATCATCGCCGTTTCGGAAATCGAAAAGAAGCTCGAGCAGATAAGCAGCAGAAAGACGGCGCCAATCTGCGCCCATAAGGGAAGTTGTTCCACGCGTCGTGAAGGATAGGGGAAAGGATGAAGAGAATATAGCAGAGGGGCTTGCGCGCGCCGTCTGGGCTGGCGGCAAAAGACAAGGCGGCGAGCGGTGCGTGAGGGAAATAACGCATCGCACGTGGCCGAAAAAACAAAAAACCGCCCAGCAAGCTGGGCGGTTTTTTGAGCCTTGAACTAACAAGGCGAATCTGGTCGGGGTGAGAGGATTCGAACCTCCGGCCTCTACGTCCCGAACGTAGCGCTCTACCAGGCTAAGCTACACCCCGATGTGTACTGCAGACTCGATTCAGACTATCTCAGCGTTTCAGTCTCGTTCAAGACTGTCTTGCCGTCGAGTAAGAACATAATTCTAGCAGGCTCTCTTTAAAAATGGAATCCGGAAATGAAGAAATTGCTGCTGCCGCGGCCTGAGCTTCCTTTTTCGCGCATTCGAGCGTGTGGTCCAACGCGCCGGAGCGCGTGATCGCTTCGAAAATAGTGTCGAAACGGTCCGTTCCGCCTTGCTCGATAACTTCACGCGCAAGCGCCGATTGCTCCGGCGTGCCGCGTTCGATCAGATAGATCAGCGGCAGCGTGGGTTTGCCCTCGCGAAGGTCGTCGCCGGCGTTCTTGCCCATCGATTCAGCCGTGCCGGTGTAGTCGAGCCAGTCGTCCATGATCTGGAACGCGGTGCCGATGCGCCGGCCGAATTCTGCCGCGGCGGCTTCCGTTTTCGCGTCCGATCCGGCCAGCACCGCGCCCAGTTGGGCGGCTGCTTCGAACAGCTTGGCGGTTTTGTAGCGGATCACCTGCATGTAGCGGGCTTCGTCCACGTCGGCGTCGTGCATGTTCAGGAGCTGCAGCACCTCTCCCTCGGAGATGATGTTGGTCGCTTCCGACAGAATCTCCATCACCCGCATTTTGCCCACACCGACCATCATCTGGAACGAGCGCGAGTACAGGAAGTCGCCCACCAGCACGCTCGCGGCGTTGCCGAACAGCGCGTTGGCGGTCTGACGGCCGCGCCGCAGGTCGGATTCGTCGACCACGTCGTCGTGCAGCAGGGTGGCCGTATGGATGAACTCGACGACCGCGGCCAGCTCGTGCCGGTGCCCCGTGGTTTCGCCCAGCGCGCCCGCCACCAGCAGCAGCAGCGCGGGCCGCAGCCGTTTGCCGCCGGCGCTGATGATGTACTCGGAAATCTGGTTGATCAGCATCACGTCGGACGCGAGACGGTGCCGTATGACGCGATTGACCTGCTGCATGTCTTCGGCGATCGGAGCGAGCAGGCTGGCGGCGTTGGAGGAGGGGGTGGCAGTCGACGACATGATGGCTGAATTGGGTAGTGCCGCGAATTATAAGGCGAATCGCGACAGTTCCGGGTCGCAGGCTGCGGCGCGGCGCGTTCCGGGCGGCGGCAGAACCGCGCGGCGGGGCCGTGCGGCAAGACGCGCGGCGCCTCTCAATGAGTTTTGACCGAGCAGCTAACTCTATGTATAATCACGGGTTTCCGCGCGCGGTGCGTGGGAAAAATGAACACAGAGTGAGGTTCTCAATGTACGCGGTCATAAAAACCGGTGGCAAGCAGTATAAAGTTGCCGTCGGCGAAAAACTTAAAGTAGAACAGATACCGGCAGACATTGACGCTGAAATCACGCTCGACCAGGTTCTCGCAGTGGGCGAAGGCGAATCGATTAAGTTCGGTACGCCGCTGGTCAGTGGGGCTTCCGTCAAGGCTACCGTCGTGTCGCAAGGTCGTCACGCAAAAGTGACCATCTTCAAGATGCGTCGCCGGAAGCACTACCAGAAGCATGGCGGCCACCGCCAGAACTATACCGAACTGCGCATCGACGCGATCAACGCGTAAGCGCACCGGTTAAGGAGCAAATCAAATGGCACACAAAAAGGCAGGCGGATCATCCCGCAACGGCCGCGACTCCGAATCGAAACGCCTTGGCGTGAAGGTTTACGGCGGTCAGGCTATCAACGCTGGCGGCATCATCGTTCGTCAACGTGGCACGCGTATGCACCCGGGCGAAAACGTTGGCATCGGCAAGGATCACACCTTGTTCGCGCTGACGGACGGCCACGTCAATTTCTCGACGAAGGGCGCAGCGAAGAAGCACATGGTCAACGTCGTCCCGGCAGCAGTCTGAGTTTACTCAGGCACGGGCTTCAGGACCGGAAAAGGCCCCGCGAAGTTAGCGGGGCTTTTTTTATTCCGGCAGGCTTCGCCGGATGAATGGGCAAGAACGCCTTTCATGCCGAAATGTCCTATGCCGTTCGGCCGATTGATCGGCGCATGGCGGGCGCGGCAAAATAGCAGCATCTAGCAGCACCAAAAGCAGCATCAAATTTAGCAGCACCATCTGGCAGCACACCACGGGACGGAGTTACGCATGAAGTTCATTGACGAAGCGAGGATTGAAGTCATCGCCGGCGACGGAGGGGATGGCAGCGCGTCGATGCGCCGCGAGAAGTTCGTTCCGTTCGGCGGCCCGGATGGCGGCGACGGCGGTCGGGGCGGCAGCGTGATCGCGGTCGCGGACCGCAACATCAACACGCTGATCGACTACCGCTACGCGAAGAAACACCTGGCGCGCAACGGCGAAAACGGCCGCGGCGCGGACTGCTACGGCAAAGGCGGCGACGACATTACGTTGCGTATGCCGGTCGGCACCACGATCACCGACATGGAGACCGGCGAACTGATCGCCGATCTTACCGAGCACAACCAGAGCGTGCAGATCGCTCAGGGTGGCGCGGGCGGTCTCGGTAACCTGCATTTCAAATCCAGTACGAACCGCGCGCCCCGTCAGAAAACGGACGGCAAGCCGGGCGAACGCCGCATGGTGCGCCTTGAGCTGAAGGTGCTGGCGGACGTCGGCCTGCTCGGCATGCCGAACGCCGGCAAGTCGACTTTCATCGCGTCGGTGTCGAACGCGAAACCGAAGATCGCAGACTACCCGTTCACGACGCTCGCGCCGAATCTCGGTGTGGTGCGTGTCGGGCCGAGCCGCAGCTTCGTGATCGCCGACATTCCTGGCTTGATTGAAGGCGCGGCGGAAGGCGCGGGCCTCGGCCACCAGTTCCTGCGTCACTTGCAGCGCACGGGCTTGTTGTTGCATATCGTCGACCTCGCACCGTTCGACGACGCGGTCGATCCGGTCGCGGAAGCCAAGGCGATCGTCAACGAACTGCGCAAGTACGACGAGCTGCTGTATGAAAAGCCGCGCTGGCTGGTGCTGAACAAGCTGGACATGGTGCCCGAAGACGAGCGCGAAGCGCGTGTCTCGGCGTTCCTCGAAGGCTTCGGCTGGGATGGTCCGGTGTTCGAAATCTCGGCGCTGACTGGCCAAGGCTGCGAAAACCTTTGCTACGCGGTGTTCGACCACATCTCCGCGCATTCTGACGCGCAGCGTGCGGCGGAAGCCGAAGATCTCGCTGCGGACGTGCGCTTCCGCGAGAAGCCGCAAGCCCCTGCTGCCGCAGACGACGCCGGCACCGACCCGCAGGTATAAAAAGATCGAGCGCCGGCGCCCGAGCGGGCTGCCGGCATGCATCACGCGTCATCTTGGGAGACCGCGCACAATGCGTTCCGTCATCGCAGATTCACGGCGATTGGTAGTGAAAGTCGGTTCGAGCCTCGTCACGAATGACGGGCGGGGCCTCGATCATGCTGCTATCGGTCGCTGGGCCGCACAGATTGCCGCGCTGCGCGCGCAGGGCAAGGAAGTGGTGCTCGTCAGCTCGGGCGCTATTGCCGAAGGAATGCAACGGCTCGGTTGGACCAAGCGACCACGCGAGATCGACGAACTGCAAGCGGCCGCGGCCGTCGGCCAGATGGGTCTCGCGCAGGTGTACGAAAGCCGCTTTGCCGAACATTCCATTCAGACCGCCCAGATTCTGCTGACGCACGCCGATCTGGCCGATCGCGAACGCTATCTGAATGCGCGCTCCACGTTGCTCACGCTTCTACGCTTGGGCGTGGTGCCGATCATCAACGAGAACGACACGGTCGTCACCGACGAAATCAAATTCGGCGACAACGACACGCTGGGCGCGCTCGTCGCAAACCTGATCGAAGGCGACGCACTTGTCATCCTCACAGATCAGCAAGGACTTTTCACCGCCGATCCGCGTAAGGATCTGACCGCCACGCTGGTTCAGCAAGCCGATGCCGGCGCGCTGGAGCTCGAAGCCATGGCGGGCGGCGCGGGTTCGAGTCTCGGTCGTGGCGGCATGCTGACCAAGATTCTCGCCGCCAAGCGCGCGGCGCACAGCGGCGCCAATACGGTGATCGCAAGCGGGCGTGAAGCAGATGTGCTCTCGCGGTTGGCCTCGGGCGAGGCGATCGGCACGCAGTTGATCGCGCGCACGGCGCGCATGGCGGCGCGCAAGCAATGGATGGCGGATCATCTTCAGGTGCGCGGCCATGTGGTGATCGACGACGGCGCCGTCGAAAAGCTGACCGAAGGGGGCAAGAGCCTGCTGCCTATCGGCATTGTCGGCGTTCAGGGCGCCTTTGCGCGCGGTGAAGTGATCGCTTGTCTGAGCGCCGCTGGGCGCGAAGTGGCGCGCGGTCTGACGAACTACAGCAGCGCGGAAACCAAGCTGATTCAGCGGCGCCCAAGTGGCGAGATTGAATCGGTGCTCGGCTATATGCTGGAGCCGGAGCTGATTCACCGTGACAACCTGGTGCTGGTCTAAGGCACCGATAGTCCCATGCGCGGGAGTGCGCATACGGCAAACAAAAAGCCGTTCCAGCGAAAGCTGGAACGGCTTTTTTCACGCCCACAATCCGCTAGGGTCCAAAGCTCAGTGGATCAACGAACTCGCTGTGCGCTTATAGCGGATGTTTTCCAGAATCGAAGCCGCGTTCCCCATCGGCATCTTGTTCGCGCACAGATAGTCCTGATACAGCGCAGCCTGATAAGCGTTGAGCGCGCCGTTCTCGATGCGCGTGAAGTTGTTCGCGACCGTCGTGTCCCAGCCGTCGTGATCCGAATTCAGGCCCGCATACTGGCGCCATTCGTACGTGTCGCAACGAATCCCCTCGTAGATGACGTTACGAGCGCCGCTCGGGCTTGCCACGACGACGGTAAAGCGAACCACTCCGTCCGTACCGACAGTTAACGACTTTCGGTCGACCGCGAACTGCAGCGGCGTGTTGCCGGAGACTTCGAAAGGCAGCAGATTCGACTCTTGCGGCAGCGGCGGCAGCGTGTCCACCTTGTTCTCAACCCAGTTGCCCTGACGATCCAGCAAATAGGTAAACGCGCTGTCGTCTTTATTAGTAGGTTTGCCGGCGCTCGAACAACCAGCCAGCAAGGCGCCGGTGGCGACGCACGCCACGACGAGAGCAAGTGCTTTCAATATGGTTTCCTCGAAACACTGACGCGGCTCGTTGAGCCGCGTCAGAGAGAGGCGGCATGGACAGCCGCTCAGAGTTGTTAATTGCGCACGCCCGGGCGGAACAGCGAGCCGGCCGTTTCGCCTGCCGATTCGTCTTCGTGATCCGGCGCGGCGTCGACTTCTGCCGTTGACGCGGACCCCGGACCGCAATCGGACGCGATCGTTACGTGAACCGATGTTTCGATGCTGACGGTGGTCACTGAAGTCACCGTCATTACCGTGGAATCCGGCGGACTTTCCATTGACGACGCTATCCGGGGATAGCGCGGCCCATGATGCCCGCCAGGTTTTTCCGCACGCGGCGCAGCCCGGCGCATGAAACGGGATAGCTCCGTCAGCGCCAACTGATATACATCCCGCTTGAACTCGATCACACAGTCGAGCGGCACCCAGTACTCGTTCCAGCGCCACGCATCGAACTCAGGGTGGTCGGTGGCGCGCAAGCAGATGTCGCAGTCGCGTCCAACCATCCGGAGCAAAAACCAGATTTGTTTCTGGCCGCGGTAATGACCGCGTACTTCGCGCTTGATGAACTTGTCAGGCACCTCGTAACGCAACCAGTCGCGCGTGCGACCAATCACCTTGACGTGCTCAGGAAGCAGCCCGGTTTCTTCGTGTAACTCCCGATACATCGCTTGCACGGGGGTCTCTCCGTACTTGATGCCCCCTTGCGGAAACTGCCAGGAATGTTCACGGAGCCGTTTGCCCCAAAACACCTCGTTGTGCGCGTTCAAGAGGATGATGCCGACGTTCGGGCGAAAGCCTTCACGATCCAGCATACAACCACCTTCGAATCCTTTAAAATTGCTTTGATTATAAACAGATAACGGGTCTGACGCACCGATTCGCACCAGATTGGAACGATTCGCCGCCAAAGGCCCGCGTTTGCGGTAGCCTGTCAGTCTTTCCGTGCCTTATCCCTTGTGCAAAAGCTTTGCGCGGCGGCTTCGGCGCCGCGGTCGGATTGCGCTGCACCGGTGTCAGTGTATTGTCAGGTGAGCCTTGCTGGCTCAGAGCCGGATCTGTGTCGATTTCCCCACCGTTTTCACCTTTCGGGCGGTCCCTCCGGAGCCGCCGCTTTTGGATAATCTGAATGAAAGCTTCCCGTTTCTTTATCGGTACCCTCAAAGAAGCTCCCGCCGACGCAGAGATCGTCAGCCACAAGCTCATGGTGCGCGCCGGCATGATCCGCCGCGTTGCCGGCGGTATCTATAACTACCTGCCGGTCGGCCTGCGCTCGATCCGCAAGGTGGAAGCCATCGTGCGCGAAGAAATGAACCGGGCAGGCGGTATTGAATTGCTGATGCCGGCAGTGCAGCCGGCCGAGTTGTGGCAGGAATCGGGCCGTTGGGAAAAGTACGGTCCCGAACTGCTGCGCTTCAAGGATCGCAGGCAGTCCGATTTCGTGATCGGACCGACCCACGAAGAAGTGGTCACGGATATCGCGCGCAATCAGATCAAGAGCTATCGCCAGCTGCCGGTGAACTTCTACCAGATCCAGACCAAGTTCCGCGACGAGATCCGTCCGCGTTTCGGCGTGATGCGCGGCCGCGAATTCATCATGAAAGACGCGTACTCGTTCGACAAGGACATGGACGGTCTGCGCGAGTCGTATCGCAAGATGTACGACGCGTACGTGCGCATTTTCACGCGCCTCGGTCTGGACTTCCGCGCGGTGGCGGCGGACAACGGGTCGATTGGCGGCAGCGGTTCGCACGAATTCCACGTGATCGCCGAGACCGGTGAAGATGCGATCGCCTACTGCCCGACCTCGGATTTCGCGGCGAACGTCGAAGCGGCCGAAGCGCTGCCGCTCTACGCGGAACGCGCGGCGCCCACCGAAGAAATGAAGAAGACTCCCACGCCGGGCAAGGCGAAGTGCGAAGCGGTGGCCGAGCTGCTGAACATTCCGCTCGAGCGCACGATCAAGTCGATCATCCTCGCCACCGAAAATGAAGGCGCCGAGCCGACCATCTGGTTGCTGATGCTGCGCGGCGACCACGATCTGAACGAGATCAAGGCGAGCAAGCTGCCGGGTCTGGCCGAGTTCCGCATGGCGACCGAGGCTGAAATCATTGAAACCTTCGGTACGCCGCCGGGTTACCTCGGCCCGATCGGCACGAAGAAGCCGATCAAGGTCGTCGCGGATCGCACGGTCGCGAACATGAGCGACTTCGTGGTCGGCTCGAACGAAGTGGATTACCACACCACGGGCGTGAACTGGGGGCGTGATCTGCCGGAGCCTGTCGTCGCCGACATTCGCAACGTGAAGAAGGGCGATCCGTCGCCGGACGGCAAGGGCGTGCTCGACATCTGCCGCGGTATCGAAGTGGGCCACGTGTTCCAGCTCGGCACCAAGTATTCCGAAGCCATGGGCGCGACCTGCCTCGACGAAACCGGTAAGCCGCGTCCGATGGAAATGGGCTGCTACGGGATCGGCGTGACGCGTATCCTGGGCGCCGCGATCGAACAGAATTTCGACGACAAAGGCATCATCTGGCCGGAATCGATCGCGCCGTTCGAAGTCGTGCTGTGCCCGATGGGCTACGACCGCAGCGAAGCCGTGCGCGCGGAAGCCGACAAGCTTTACGCGGCGCTGGTCGAAGCGGGTATCGACGTGATCCTCGACGACCGCGGCGAGCGCCCGGGCGTGATGTTCGCCGACTGGGAGCTGATCGGCGTGCCGCATCGTCTCGTGATCGGCGACCGTGGCCTGAAGGAAGGCAAGCTCGAATACCAGGGCCGCCGCGACGCTGAAGCGACGCTGCTGCCGGTCGAAGACGCCGCGCAAACGGTGATCGGGAAAGTTCGCGCAGCGTTGGCGCGTTAAGCGGAGCGGACGGTGGAGTACACCTTCCTGTCCGCGACCGTCCTGCTGATTCTGATCACCGATCCGCTCGGCAACATTCCGCTCTTCGTCAGTTGTCTGCGCAGTGTGTCTCCGAAGCGGCGCACGATCGTCATCCTCCGCGAGGTGGCGATCGCGTTTGCGATCCTGCTGATCTTCATGGTGGTCGGCGACCGTTTTCTGCGCATGATGAGCCTGACCGACCAGTCATTGCGTATCGGCGGCGGGATCGTGTTGTTTCTGATTGCGCTCAGAATGGTGTTTCCGCATCCGGACGGTCCATTCGGCGGCGACACGCGCGGCGGCGAGCCGCTCATCGTCCCGCTCGCCATTCCGGCACTGGCAGGTCCGTCGGCGCTGGCCACCGTGATGCTGCTGACGTCGCAGGCGCCCGGCAAGATGTTTGAGTGGATCGGCGCGCTGACTGTCACGATGGTTGTCTGCGCGATCGTGCTGATGCTGGCGGAGCGCATTCAGGCATGGCTCGGCGAGCGCGCGATGATGGCGTTCGAACGGCTGATGGGTCTCGTGCTGGTGGCGATTTCGGTGGAGATGATGCTCGGCGGGATTCGGTCGTTCGTGCATCAACTTTGAAAGACGCTCGCCGCCGCGGCAGGTAATCCGCGACTTGCAGCGCTTAGCGCGATACAGCGCGACGCAACGCGGACAGCACAGCGCAAAGCCCAGCAATTTCACATAAAAAAAGCGGCTCCATGAGGGCCGCTTTTTCGTCTCTTCGACACGCCGCAAAACAGCGCGCGGCAGCGAGAAAAACAGGCGATTACGCCCCTTCAGTCAGCGCACGAATCGTGGGCAGGTTACGCCAGTAACCCTTCGCATCCATGCCGCAGCCGAACACATAGCGGTCCGGCACTTCGAAGCCACAATAATCCGGCCGCAACGGTTTGGCCTTCGGAATGATCTTCTCGCACAGCACCGCGCTCAGGAAGCGCTTCGCGCCCATCGCGAGAATACGGTCGCGGATTGCGGCCATCGTCTCGCCTTCGTCGAGAATGTCGTCGAGCACCAGCACGACGCGATCCTTTACCGACTCCGCCGGCGCCACGCGCCACTGCATCTCGTTGCCGCCCTTGGTGGTGTTGCGGTAGCGGGTCAGGTGGATGTAGTCGAACTCGAGCGGAAAATCGAGGTGCGGCAACAGCATGCCGGTGAACACCGCCGCGCCGCCCATGACCGACAGCACGAGCGGGAAGTCCTCGCTCATCTCGTTGCGGATGGCGGCCGCCATGCCGCTGATCGACGCGTTGACGTCGTCGGCCGAAACGATTTCTTCGGAGTGGCTAAAAATGTGGAGAGCTTCTTCGCGGTTCATGACGTCTGACGGGCGGTGACTGTATACATAGTGTGAGTGAGGACGGCGGCGCGCGGTACAGAATAAACCCGCACAAAGCGGGAGTCGGCCCAGCGGAGTCAGGGGCGCGTTCCGTGGTTCATGCGCGGAACGCGCGTCGCCGTCTTGCTAAAGCTTAGCGCATGCCGGGCAACATGCCCTTCATGCCGCGCATCATCTTTTGCAGATTGCCGCCTTTGAGCTTTTTCAT
This sequence comes from Paraburkholderia phytofirmans PsJN, assembly GCF_000020125.1. NCBI lineage: Bacteria > Pseudomonadati > Pseudomonadota > Betaproteobacteria > Burkholderiales > Burkholderiaceae > Paraburkholderia > Paraburkholderia phytofirmans. Next base: position 3,873,083 of record NC_010681.1, on the reverse strand, counting down.
CATGGTGCGCATCTGGTCGTACTGGTTCAGCATGCGGTTGACTTCCTGCACCTGCACGCCCGCGCCGGCGGCAATACGGCGCTTGCGCGTGGCCTTGATCAGATCCGGCTTGGCGCGCTCCTGCGGCGTCATGGAATTGATGATGCCTTCCATGCGGCGCATCTGCTTCTCGGCCTGGCCCATGTTGGCGCCCGCGGCGGCTTGCTGGAACTGCGCGGGCAGTTTGTCCATCAGCGACGACAGGCCGCCCATGCCCTTCATTTGCGTGAGCTGCGCGCGGAAATCGTTCAGATCGAAGTCGCCGCCCTTCTTGACCTTGTCGGCGAGCTTCTGCGCGGCCTGCACGTCCACGCCGCGTTGCGCTTCTTCGACGAGGGCGAGAATGTCACCCATGCCGAGAATCCGGTTCGCCATGCGATCCGGGTAGAAGACTTCGAGGCCGTCGAGCTTTTCCGCGACGCCGACGAACTTGATCGGCTTGCCGGTGACGTGACGCACGGAGAGCGCCGCGCCACCGCGCGAATCGCCGTCGAGCTTGGTGAGGACCACGCCGGTGAGCGGCAGCGCATCGCTAAACGCCTTGGCGGTGTTAACCGCGTCCTGACCGAGCATCGCGTCGACCACGAACAGCGTTTCCGCCGGCTTGAGAGTGTTATGCAGCGCGGTGATTTCCTGCATCATCGCTTCGTCGATACCGAGACGGCCGGCCGTGTCGACCAGCAGCACGTCGTGATAGTGGCGCTTGGCCCAATCCACGGCGGCGCGCGCGATGTCGACCGGTTTCTGATCCGGTTCCGACGGGAAGAAATCCGCGCCGACCTGCTCGGTCACCGTCTTCAACTGCGCGATAGCGGCAGGCCGGTAAACGTCGCACGACACAGTCAGTACTTTTTTCTTGTACTTCTCGCGCAGCAGTTTGGCGAGCTTGCCGACGGTGGTCGTCTTACCCGCGCCCTGCAGACCCGCCATCAGGATCACCGCCGGCGGCGTGACGGCGAGGTTGAGTTCGACCGCCTTGCCCTCATAGTCGCCGCCGATGATCGCGGTCAACTCGCGCTGCACCACGCCGACGAGCGCCTGGCCCGGCGAGAGGCTGCTGATGACTTCTTCGCCGAGCGCCTTTTCCTTCACCTTGGCAATGAACTCGCGCACGACGGGCAGCGCCACGTCGGCCTCGAGCAGCGCGAGACGCACCTCGCGCAGCATTTCCTGGGTGTTCGCCTCGGTGAGCCGGGCTTCGCCGCGCAGCGTCTTGACGACGCGCGCCATCCGTTGAGTCAGATTGTCGAGCATGGGGAGCGATGAACAGTGCGGCCGGAGCGGGGCGCGATGCAGGAGACGTCGCGGAGCAGGGGCCTAGTGTAAACTTCGAATATGGATATTGTACTGTATGCCCTCACTGCGCTCCTCTACGGCGGTTTAGCCGTGGCCGGCTGGCGCTCGCACCGGCACGCCGCGTTGCGTCCCATGCTCGAAAGCGTGCCGCCGGTGCCTGCCGCAGCGGCGCCCGTGTCGGCTCCGTCGGCTGCTTCGGGCATGAGCGGCTCGGGCCGCGCGCTGCTGTTCGTGGCGCTACTCGCTCACGGCGTGCTGCTGCATACCACCATCTTTCCGCAGAACGCGATGGTGTTCGGTTTCGCGTTCGCGCTGTCGGCCATGTTCTGGCTCGGCGCCGGCATCTATTGGATTGAGAGCTTTTTCTTTCCGCTCGACGGCCTGCGTCTGCTGGTCCTGCCGCTCGCCTGCGTCGCCTCGTTGCTGCCGCTCGCATTCAACGGTGTGCGCGTGCTGCCGTATTCGGCCGCGCCGATGTTCAAGCTGCACTTTCTGATCGCCAACATCGCCTACGGTTTGTTTGCGATCGCGGCGCTGCACGCCATTCTGATGCTGCTCGTCGAGCGGCGTCTGCATGCCATGCGCGGCGGCATGGCCCAGCGGCACACGACCGCGGCGGGCAACGGCTGGCTGTCGAGCTGGCTCGATACGCTGCCGCCGCTCCTCACGCTGGAGAAGCTGCTGTTCCGTTTGATCGGCGCGGGTTTCGTCCTGCTGACGTTGACGCTAGTGTCGGGCATTCTGTTCAGCGAGCAACTGGTCGACCGCGCATTGCGGCTCGATCACAAGACCGTGTTCGCGATTCTTTCCTGGGTGATGTTCGGCGCGCTGCTCACCGCGCGCAAAGTTTCCGGCTGGCGCGGCCGTGCGGCATTGCGCTGGGTGCTGGCGTCGTTCGTCGCGCTGTTGCTGGCGTACGTCGGCAGCCGTTTTGTTTTCGAGGTGCTGTTGCACCGAGCTGTAGTGTGAGCGTGTCCCATGCGACAAATATTTCTGCTGATCCTGTTGTTCATCGTCGGCCAATGGCTGGTGAAGGCGCTGCGTCGTCATGACGCGCAGGCGTCTCAACGCAGTGGCGCGAACGGCGACGCGGGTGCCAAAGGCGCGAATGGCGCGAACGGTCCGAACGGCGGTGCGCGCGCTGCCGCGCCGGCGCAACTCCCCGAGCCGATGATCCGTTGCGTCGAATGCGGCGTGCACGCGCCGAAGAGCGATTCCGTGGTGGTGGCCGGGCAGCCGTTCTGCAGCGCCGCGCACGCGCAGCGTCACGGCGCGCGACCCACGGGCCGCGACGCTCGATGAGCGTCGAGTTCACCGTCGACGCATACGGTTGGGTCGCCGCCGCACGCAAACTGCCATCGCCGAATTTCGAAGCGCGGCCCGAAGCGGCCGTGCCGACGCTGATCGTGGTTCACAACATCAGCCTGCCGCCCAACGAATTCGGCGGCACCGCAATTGCCGAACTGTTCCTCAACACGCTCGATTGCGACGCGCACCCGTACTACGACTCCCATCTGCGCGGCGTGCGAGTGTCGGCGCATTTCGTGATCCATCGCGACGGCGCGCTCGAACAGTTCGTCTCGTGCAACGAGCGCGCGTGGCACGCCGGGCCGTCGAATTTTTTCGGCCGCGAGCGCTGCAATGATTTCTCGATCGGCATCGAGTTGGAGGGCAGCGACACCGCGCCTTTCGAAGCGGCTCAATACCGCACGCTCAGCGCCCTGGTGAGCGCGCTCAAGGCTCGCTATCCGGTCGAAGCGCTCGCTGGTCACTCGGACATCGCCCCCGGTCGCAAGACCGATCCAGGGCCGCATTTCGAGTGGCAGCGTCTGCAGCGCGACACCTCGCTCGACGCTCAGTATTTCCCCTATCTCAAGTTTTCCAAAACGCCGTAACGGCCCTTCGCGCGACTTCGCGTGATGCGAGGAAAACAAGGCGCTGCCTTGTTCTCCGGGGAGTCGTGTTCGCGCCGCGCTAAGCAAAAGTCAAGACTTCGAAAGCAAATAAAACGATTTGACCTGTCTCGAATCTCCACTATACTTGGTGCCACAAATCCAGTTGTGCACTATATCTTGTGTTGCTCTGTGCATAACCATGTGCATAACCGTGTGATAAGCGCGTGCACAACTGGTGAACAAGTCAGCGGCGTCCGCTCTCCGAGCACGGCGCCGCAAGCATTTCAGGCAGCGAAAAAATATTCCTGTGGCGTGGCCGGAGAGACCACCGGCGGCATCCAGAAGCATTCAGGAAAGGGGCTTAGCAAGTGATCGCGACATACACGATGAAGACCGTTATCAATTCGAACCAGGCTTCATCGCATTCGCATCCCGCCAACCGGCTCAGCCGGTCCCTTTCCTGCACCCCATCGCTTGCGCACGCGGCGGCGCAGCGTTCGTTTTAATCCGCGGATCTTCCCGCAACATTTCCAGGACCAGGAGCTTTGCACATGCAAACCACCGACAACGTGACGACCCGGTACGAGGGCTCACCGACTGGCCAGGCCTTCGGCCAGGCACAAGGCGCACAAGCGCTCGCGCCGCAAGCGACCTTCGCCGACTACAAGGTGATCCGCCGTAACGGCAGCGTCGTGTCGTTCGAACCGTCGAAAATCGCCATCGCCGTGACGAAGGCATTTCTGGCCGTGAACGGTGGTCAAGGCGCCGCCTCCGCGCGTGTGCGCGAACTGGTGGAGCAACTCACGCAGAACGTGGTGCGCGCACTCGTGCGCAGCCGCCCGAACGGCGGCACGTTCCATATCGAAGACATTCAGGATCAGGTCGAACTCGCGCTGATGCGCGGCGGCGAGCACAACGTCGCGCGTGCCTACGTGCTGTATCGCGAGAAGCGCACGCAGGCGCGCGGTCATGACGACCAGATCGTGGCGAACACGCCGGGTCTGAACGTCACGGACAACGGTGTCACGCGTCCGCTGGACATGGCTGCGCTGCGCGGCATCATCGAACTGGCTTGCTCGAATCTGGGCGACGCTGTGAGCGCCGATCCGATCATCGCGGAAACGGTCAAGAATCTGTACGACGGCGTGCCGATGAGCCAGGTCTACGACTCGGCGATTCTGGCTGCCCGCACCATGATCGAAAAGGACCCGGCGTACAGCCAGGTCACCGCGCGCATCCTGCTGCACACGATCCGCCGCGAGATCCTCAAAGAGGAAGTCACGCAAACGGAAATGGGCGAGCGTTACGCCGAATACTTCCCGCAGTTCATCAAGCGCGGCGTGCAAGCCGAGCTGCTCGACGACAAGCTGCTGCAGTTCGACCTGAAGCGCCTCGGTGCCGCACTCGACAACAACCGCGATCTGCAATTCGGCTACCTCGGTCTGCAGACGCTGTACGACCGCTACTTCCTGCATCACGACGGCGTGCGCATCGAAATGCCGCAGGCATTCTTTATGCGTGTCGCGATGGGCCTGTCGCTGAACGAGATCGACCGTGAAGCACGTGCGATCGAGTTTTATAACGTGCTGTCGAGCTTCGACTTCATGTCGTCCACGCCGACGCTGTTCAACTCGGGCACGCGCCGCTCGCAACTGTCGTCGTGCTATTTGACGACGGTGGACGACGACCTCGACGGCATCTATGAAGCGCTGAAGGAAAACGCGCTGCTGTCGAAGTTCGCCGGCGGTCTGGGCAACGACTGGACGCGCGTGCGTGCTTTGGGCTCCCACATCAAGGGCACTAATGGCAAGTCGCAAGGCGTCGTGCCGTTCCTGAAGGTCGTCAACGACACGGCGGTCGCTGTGAACCAGGGCGGCAAGCGCAAGGGCGCGGTGTGCGCGTACCTGGAATCGTGGCACCTCGACATCGAAGAATTCCTCGAGCTGCGTAAGAACACCGGCGACGACCGTCGTCGCACGCACGACATGAACACGGCGAACTGGATTCCCGACCTGTTCATGAAGCGCGTGATGGAAGGCGGCGACTGGACGCTGTTCTCGCCGTCCACCTGCCCGGATCTGCACGACCTGTTCGGCGCCGATTTCGAAAAGGCTTACACGGCTTACGAAGACAAGGTCGCGCGCGGCGAGATCAAGCTGTTCAAGAAGATCCCGGCGGCGCAACTGTGGCGCAAGATGCTGGGCATGCTGTTCGAAACCGGCCACCCGTGGATCACGTTCAAGGATCCGTGCAATGTGCGTTCGCCGCAACAGCACGTCGGCGTCGTCCACTCGTCGAACCTCTGCACGGAAATCACGTTGAACACCAGCGACGCGGAAATCGCCGTCTGCAATCTGGGCTCGGTGAACCTCGTCGCTCACCTGAAGGAACAGGCCGACGGCACGCTCGTGCTCGACCACGACAAGCTCAAGCGCACGGTCAGCGTCGCTATGCGCATGCTCGACAACGTGATCGACATCAACTACTACGCGGTCGCCAAGGCGCGTAACTCGAACCTGAAGCACCGTCCGGTCGGCATGGGCATCATGGGCTTCCAGGACTGCCTGCATCTGCTGCGCACGCCGTACGCGTCAGAAGAAGCGGTCAAGTTCGCCGACACGTCCATGGAAGCGGTTTGCTACTACGCTTACTACGCGTCGACGGAACTGGCGCAGGAACGCGGCCGCTACTCCAGCTACCGCGGTTCGCTGTGGGATCGCGGCATCCTGCCGCAAGACTCGGTGAAGCTGCTTGCCGACGCGCGCGGCGGTTACGTCGAAGTCGATTCGAGCGAGTCGATGGACTGGACCGAACTGCGTTCGCGCATCGCCACCTACGGCATGCGCAACTCGAACTGCGTCGCGATCGCGCCGACGGCGACGATCTCGAACATCATCGGCGTGTCGGCTTGCATCGAACCGACCTTCCAGAACCTGTATGTGAAGTCGAATCTGTCGGGCGAATTCACGGTGGTCAACGACTACCTGGTGCGCGACCTGAAGGCACGCGGCCTGTGGGACGAAGTGATGGTCGCCGACCTGAAGTACTTCGACGGCACGCTCTCGCGCATCGACCGCATTCCGGCCGACCTGCGCGCGATCTACGCGACCGCGTTCGAAGTCGATCCGAAGTGGCTGGTCGAAGCGGCTTCGCGTCGTCAGAAGTGGATCGACCAGGCGCAGTCGCTGAACATTTACATGGGCGGCGCGTCGGGTAAGAAGCTCGACGAGATCTACAAGCTCGCATGGGTGCGCGGCTTGAAGACCACGTACTACCTCCGCACGATGGCGGCGACCCACGTCGAGAAATCGACGGTGGCGCACGGCGCGCTGAACGCGGTGAGCTCGGGTGGCGGCGAAGGTTCGGGCGGTGCTGCGGGTGGCGCGGCCGGTGGCTTTGGTGCGAACAACGGCGCGGCTGGTGGTGCCGCAGGTGGCTTTCAGGCTGCAGCGGCCACGCCAGCAGTCGCGGTTGAAGCAGCGCCGGAAGCGGATGGTCCGGTGTGCATGATGCGTCCGGGCGACCCTGGCTTCGACGAGTGCGAAGCTTGCCAATAAGAAGCACGCAGGTAGCAGGATCGCTGCTTGCTGACTGCTTGTAGGTAATGACCCGCATGCAGCGAGCAGCGAAGCTGAAGGAAGTGAAGCAGAAGTGAAGTCGATGAGCGGCGCGGCGAGTGAAATTCGAAGCGCTGTTCATCGCAACGCAGCGAAGCGACGCGACGTAGTGAAGCAGAGCAGGTCACTGACTTCGTGACGCGGTCATCGTGACGCGGTCAATCAGCAGTCAGCAGTCGGCAGCACCAGACGAAGCGCGCGACACAGTGCGCTCAGCAAACGCTTCGATCGATGGGTCGATCAACGCAGCCGGCCCGATGCATCGCTCGACATGGCATTGAACTTCACCTCGCCGGCACTGACGAACAGACAAGCGCGAGGCAAATGCGAAGCAAGCGCGGACCACCGCGACGAGCAACGCGAGTGAGCAGTCAGCAGTCGCACGACGCTACAAGCACGCTCCGCAATACAGATAGATAGAGCAGCGAAACGTCGCATCGACACGTTGCTCTCGAGCTCGCGAAGCACCTCGACGACACGCGTTCAACACGCTTCACATGAGGTGATGCACACACTCCGTTGAACAAAGTGTTGTATGAACGTAGCAACGCGAATCGAAAACAGGATTTTTCATCAGCGAACTCTTTTATCGCTCGTGAAAAGATGGTACAAACCGTTCTAAATTGATGGTGACATTTATGCTCAACTGGGATGACGAGATCACTGCCGTAACTCCCTCGAGCGCTACGCAACAGAATGTGTTGCGCAACGCTGCGGGATCGGCTGTCGGTTCGCAAGTCGGAACGCGTTCCGCTCCTCATGCTCCCTCGGCTCAAGACGTCTTCGCGAACGACATGGCTGTCGCTCCCGTCGCTCATGTGACCCACGCTGCTGCCGAAACGGCTGCCGTTTCGGAAGCGCGAGTCAACGTCGCCGACAAGCGCATCATCAACGGCCAGACCGACGTCAATCAGTTGGTGCCGTTCAAATACAAGTGGGCTTGGGAAAAGTATCTGGCTGGTTGTGCCAACCACTGGATGCCGCAAGAAGTGAACATGTCGCGCGACATCGCCCTCTGGAAAGACCCGAACGGTCTGACCGAAGACGAGCGCCGCATCGTCAAGCGCAACCTGGGCTTCTTCGTGACGGCCGATTCCCTCGCCGCCAACAATATCGTGCTGGGCACCTACCGCCACATCACGGCGCCCGAATGCCGGCAGTTCCTGCTGCGCCAGGCGTTCGAAGAGGCGATCCACACGCACGCCTACCAGTACATCGTCGAGTCCCTGGGTCTCGACGAAGGCGAAATCTTCAACGCGTATCACGAGGTTTCCTCGATCCGCGCGAAAGACGAATTCCTGATTCCGTACATCCACGTGCTGACCGATCCGGCCTTCAAGACCGGCACGCTCGAGGCAGACCAGACGCTGCTGCGCTCGCTGATCGTGTTCGCCTGTGTGATGGAAGGGCTGTTCTTCTACGTCGGCTTTACGCAAATCCTGGCGCTGGGTCGCCAGAACAAGATGACCGGCGCGGCGGAACAGTACCAGTACATCCTGCGCGACGAGTCGATGCACTGCAACTTCGGCATCGACCTGATCAACCAGATCAAACTCGAAAACCCGCAACTCTGGACGGCTGAGTTCCGCGCGGAAATCCGCGAGATCTTCCAGCAAGCGGTCGAACTTGAATATCGTTACGCAGAAGACACGATGCCGCGCGGGGTGCTCGGCCTCAACGCGTCGATGTTCAAGAGCTATCTGCGCTTCATCTGCAACCGCCGTTGCCAGCAGATCGGTCTCGATCCGCTGTACCCGAACGAGGAAAACCCGTTCCCGTGGATGAGCGAGATGATCGACCTGAAGAAGGAACGCAACTTCTTCGAGACGCGAGTGATCGAATATCAAACTGGCGGCGCGCTGACCTGGGAGTGATCCGGGTTCGTACCGCAGATGCATTCATCGATGGGGATGCCGTCGGCTTGGGCCGCGGCAATTTTGGCTAGGAGCAGAATCGCCTGATGCAAAGCATGCCCGGTGCGCCGCGTGCCTTCGCGGCCCACAACTATGACAGGCACTTTGCGAACCCTTCAGTGGGATGGGCAAACTTCCCCCCGGAAAAAGCCGCTGGCGTCGTTGCCGGCGGCTCGATCAAGCAATTGCCGGCGTTGAGCTTTCACGCCGAACAGATCTGGCGCGCGGTGCCTTTTGGCACGGCGCGCCTTACCGCATTCATTAGCGTAAGCGCGCAGCACCTGCGTACGCCGATGAATAGCCCGCTTCGTAGCGCGCGCCCTGAGAAGCGTCCGCGGGAAGCGGGTTTTGACGAAGGGTGTAGTTTGAACTGACTCTCATCTGAAAACCTGAAGGAGAAAATGATGGCAACTGCAAAAAAAGCCGCCGCTAAGAAACCCGCAGCCAAGAAGGTCGCAGCAAAGAAGGCTGCTCCGGCTAAGAAAGCTGCTCCGGCAAAGAAAGTCGCTGCCAAGAAAGTCGCAGTGAAGAAGGTTGCAGCGAAGAAGGCAGCACCGGCCAAGAAGGTTGCAGCGAAGAAAGCTGCTCCGGCCAAAAAGGCTGCTGCCAAGAAAGTCGCAGTGAAGAAGGTTGCGGCTAAGAAGGCTGCACCGGCTAAGAAAGCCGCTGTGAAGAAGGTTGCAGCAAAGAAGGCAGCACCGGCCAAGAAGGCTGCAGCGAAGAAGGCTGCACCGGCTAAGAAGGCTGCTGCCAAGAAGGCTGCGCCTGCGAAAAAGGCTGCTGCTAAAAAGGCTGCGCCCGCGAAAAAGGCTGCCGCTAAAAAGGCTGCGCCTGCCAAGAAGGCTGCCGCGAAGAAAGCCGCTGCTCCTGCGAAGAAGGCTGCCCCTGCGAAGAAGGCTGTCGCCAAGAAGGCGGCTCCCGCACCCGCAGCGACTTCTGTCTCGAGCGCACCGGCGGCGACGGTGAAGACCGCGCTGAACCCGGCAGCGGCATGGCCGTTCCCGACGGGCAGCCGTCCGTAAGCTGGACGACAAGCGGTAGAAGTACTTCGACACGTCGCATGATGTGTCCGGTGATCGAGTAGCGCTTGAGTAGCGTGGTGAGCGCTACTCGGTCAGTCCCGTTGCCGGTTTCCGGTGACGGGATTTTTTTTGCCCTGAGAAACCACCCGGCGAGAAACGTACGGGCGAAAAAAAACGCATGCACAGGGGAGGGCATGCGTGTGAGGTCGTCGCGGCGGCAGACAGCCTCGCCGCGCGAGAGGGGAAACTTAGTGCGTGACGCGCGTGACGCCGCCGCTGGAAAGCAATCGCACACGCTCGCCGGCGCGGAAGATCTCGCCGGTGGCGCTTTGCGTGATGGCGCGCATGTCGCCGTTATCGAGTCGGACGGTGATCTCGAGACCGTCGTGCACCGCGACGCCGTTCTCAACCGCGTTGCCGGCCACCGCACCCGCCAGACCGCCGATGATGCCCGTGACGATCGCGCCGGTGCCGCCGCCGATTCTGCTGCCGGCCACCGCACCCAGGGCGCCGCCACCGATCGCGCCGAGGCCGCTCGGCTGGCCGTTGTTCGAACTGATCTTCACGGCGCGCACGCTATCCACCGTGCCCATGCGAACCGTTTCTTCGCGCTGTGCTTGCGATGCCGTGTAGACGTCCGCAGAACTGCTGTTGTACGCGCACCCTGCCATGGCCAGCGAACCGGCAATCAAGGCGGCCACGACCAGGCGACTCGTTGTTCTCATTCCCTAAACTCCCGTAGCTCTCGGTATTACGGCAGGTCGTATCCGAACGCCTGCTTGAACCGCTCGTTGATCTCGGCCCGGCTGGGCGCGTAATTTTGCGGGCCCTGATGTTCGATCTTGAGCGCGCCCATCAGGCTCGCGAGACGCCCGGTGGTGGCCCAGCCAAGCTTGTTCTCGATGCCGTACAGCAAGCCGCCGCGGAACGCGTCGCCGCAACCTGTCGGGTCGAGCACTTGCTGCGCCTTGACCGCCGGAATCTCTTCGATGCCGCCCGCGTGATGGATCTGCGCGCCATGCTCGCCGAGCGTGACGATCAGCGCCTCGACCTTGCCGGCGATCTCTTCGATCGACCAGCCCGTCTTGTTGCTCACCAGTTTGGCTTCGTAATCATTGACCGCTACATAAGTGGCGAGTTCAATCATGCGCTGCAGCGAATCGCTGTCGAACAGCGGCAAGCCCTGACCCACGTCAAAGATGTACGGGATGCCCGCGGCCGCGAGATGCTCGGCGTGCTGGATCATGCCGTCGTAGCCATCCGGCCCGACGATGCCGAGCGTGATGCCTTTGGCCTCGTCCGCGCGATTCAGATGCGACTGCATCATCGCGCCGGGGTGGAACGCGGTGATCTGATTGTTTTCCAGGTCGGTGGTGATCATCGCCTGCGCCGTGTACGTGTCCGGCACCACCAGCACGCTCTCCGTCGACAGCCCGAGTTGCTCGAAGCGGTCCATATAGAGCTGCGCGTCGACCGAGCCGAGCGTGCCCATGATGCGCGCGTCGCCGCCCAGCAGATGCAGCGAGTAGGCGATGTTGCCCGCGCAGCCGCCGAACTCGCGGCGCATGGTCGGCACGAGAAAGCTCACGTTCAGGATGTGGACCTGCGCCGGCAGGATGTGCTCCCGGAACCGGCCTTCGAAGGTCATGATGTTGTCGTAGGCGAGCGAGCCGCAAATCAGCGTAGCCAAGGCGAGCGTTCCTGTAAAAACGATAAAGAGAATGGGCGCGACGATGTGACAGCGCCGCGCATGAAGCGCGGCGCCGGGTTCGTGCGCGAAGGTGTTACTTCAGCGCGGCGAGGGCTGCGTCGTAGTTCGGTTCGTCCTTGATTTCGCCGACCAGTTCAGCGTGAACGACCTTGTCGTTCTCGTCGATCACCACCACGGCCCGGGCCGTCAGGCCGGTCAGCGGGCCGCTCGTCACGTCGACGCCGTAGGCTTGCGCGAACTCATGGCCGCGGAACGTGGACGCCGTGACGACGTTCTCGATGCCTTCGGTCGTGCAGAAGCGCGAGGCGGCGAACGGCAGGTCGCCCGACACGACGATCACGACCGTGTTGGTCAGCTTGGCGGCGGCTTCGTTGAACTTGCGGGTGGAGGTGGCGCAGGTCGGCGTGTCGAGGCTCGGAACAATGTTCAGCACTTTGCGCTTGCCGGCGAAATCGGCGAGCGACACCGGCTTCAGATCCTTGCCGACCAGCGAGAAAGCGGGAGCCGTCTGGCCCACCGACGGAAACGTGCCGGCTACTTCGATCGGGTTACCACCCAGCGTAACTTGACTCATGTTGTCGTGCTCCGAAAATTCGTCAGGATTGACGGTGAACGCGCCCAGTCAGTGCCAGGCGCGCGGGAAAGCGTTACGGATAAAAAATCTGTACGCGGAAATTGGAAGCGACCGCATTGCCCGTGTCGAGATGCACGATCATGGTCTGGGTCGTATGCGCGGGCAGGCCGGCCGCGATCTGCGTGCCGGGCGGAACGTAGTCTTGCGGCCACAGCACGCGGCGCACCGCGACGTTGTTCTGGTCGTCGAGCAGCGTGAGTTCGATGGCCGGATAGGCGAGCGCGATATTGAAGCGATTGCGCAGCGGCATCTTCAGTTCGAGCTTGTGCGGACCGTCGATCTGCCGCAGATCGGACGGTTCGACCTGCAAGCCGTCGATGTCGTGCGGCGGCGTGACCTGGCAGCCGAGCGTCAGGCAGGCTTTCGCATAGAGCGTCTGCGAGCGCGGGAAATACACCATCACCGTTTCGCGCTGCCACCAGGCGAGCTGCGCAAGCAGCGCGATGATCAACAGCGCCGCCACCACCGAGCCGGCGATGATCCAGCCCATGCGCCGCGGTTCGGCCGGGCGAGTTTCGCGCACCACGGGGAAAGGATCGGGGCCGTCGTTGACGGGCTGCACGGAAAAGGGTTCGCCGCTGGCGGAGATTGGGCCGGCGGCAGCGGGGCTGGCAGGGGCAAAGGGCGTCGCGGCTGCGCCTGAAGCCGCGCCAGTTGCGCCCGCTGCACGTGGGTTGGCGGAGCCTACGCCAGGCGCACCTGCACCTGCACCTGCACCTGCACCTGCACCGGCCGCGCCTAAGCCGGCCGCACCCAAGCCGGCCGCACCCAAGCCGGCCGCACCCAAGCCGGCCGCGCCGAAACGCGGCTCATTTTCAGGAATGCCATACAAGGTAGCCGGCTCGTCCAGAACCGGCTCTTCGAGCGGTTCGCTTGGCACCGCGTCGGGAGCCCGCTCAGTCTTGTGCCAGACACGCGGCGCTTCGGTATCTTCCTCGGGCGGGTCCAGGTGATATGCGAACGGGTCGAGCGGCGCATCCGCGAGCAGTGGTTCATCGTCGGGAGGAAGCGCTGCGTTGGGTGCGCCGGGCGGCAACTCAGGCTCCGCGGCATGGTGCGGCGTGACGGCGACGCCCGCGCCGGTCGAGACCGGCGAGAGCGGCACATTGCCGGCGTTGTGGCGCAGACGGTTGTCGATGGCGGCGTCGGGCGCGGCCGCCCACGGGTCCCAGGCTTCGGCGCTGAAGTCGGGGCCTTTCGGCCGCACGCCCGAGAGCGCTTCTATCGCCGCAGCCGCGGCGACCGGTTTCGCGGTGGAAAAATCACCGCCTTCGCTGATGTCGAACAGGCTGCTCGATGCATCGAATACTTCATGGCAATGTCCGCAGCGCACGAGGCCGCGGCGCAGCGCAAGCTGTTCCGTTTGCAGACGAAAGACGGTTTCGCAGAAGGGGCAACGCGTCGCCAGGAGCATATTGAGCCGGTGAGCCGGAAGGCCGTTGGTTGGACAATACGCCTTATTCTAATGGCTTTCGCGACGCGTTCCCGACAGGCACACCCAACCTTCGTGTTCGCGCCATACGCTGATGTCGATCCACCGTGAGTAGACCTGCGCGACCTCGTCCGCTTGCCGCGCCAGAATGCCGGATAGCGCGATCTTGCCGCCCGGCTTGACCTTCGACGTGAGCATCGAGGCCATCAGTTTGAGCGGGTTGGAGAGAATATTAGCGACCACGATATCGAACTCGCCGGTGGGGCATTCGTCGGGCAGGCCGTAGATGACTTCCGCGCGGTTGCGCTCGCTATTGTGACGCGCCGACTCGACCGCTTGCGGATCGATGTCGATGCCGTACACGGGATTCGCGCCGCACTTTTTCGCGAGGATCGCGAGGATGCCGGAGCCGCAGCCGTAGTCGAGCACGGACTGCTCGGGCTGCACCGACTGCTCCAGCCATTCCATGCAAAGCCGCGTAGTGGGATGGCTGCCGGTGCCGAAGGCGAGCCCAGGATCCAGCTCCAGCACCAGTGCTTCGGGGTCCGGCGCATCGTGCCATGACGGCACGACCCAGATGCGTTCGCCGATCTTGATCGGATCGAACTGCGACTGCGTGAGCCGCACCCAATCCTGATCTTCGACTTCACGCACGGTGAACGACGGGGCCGCCGGCAGGCCGATTTCATTGGCCGCGGCGGTGAGCAACACAGCCGGCTCGTGCTCCGGCGCGAGCAGCGCGATCACGCGCGAACGCTGCCACGCCGTGCGATCCGGCGTGAGACCGGGCTCGCCGAACAGCGGCTGTTCGTCGGGCGTGTCGGCGTCCGCATCTTCGACCGACACGGACAACGCACCCAACTCGAGCAGCGCGTCGGAGAATTCCTCCGCGTGCTCGCGTGCCAGCTCGGCGATCAGTTCCCGGTAGCTCATGAGTTACGCTTCTTCCGGCGCGGCCTGCAGCTTCGCGGCCAACCGGTTTTCGAGGTAATGAATGCTGGTGCCGCCTTCGACGAATTTCGCGTCCAGCATCAGTTCGCGGTGCAGCGGGATGTTGGTCTGAATGCCTTCCACCACCATCTCCGACAACGCGATGCGCATGCGCTTGATCGCCTGTTCGCGCGTTGCGCCGTAAGCGATCAGCTTGCCGATCATCGAATCATAGTTCGGCGGCACGAAATAGCCATTGTAGGCATGCGAGTCGACGCGGATGCCGGGGCCGCCCGGCATATGCCACGACGTCAAACGTCCCGGCGACGGAATGAACTTGAACGGATCTTCCGCATTGATCCGGCATTCGATCGCGTGACCCTTGAACACGATGTCGCGCTGACGGAAGGCGAGCTTCTCGCCGGCCGCGATGCGGATCTGTTCCTGCACGATGTCGACGCCCGTGATCAGCTCCGTGACCGGATGCTCGACTTGCACGCGCGTGTTCATTTCGATGAAGTAGAACTCGCCGTTTTCGTACAGGAATTCGAACGTACCCGCGCCGAGATAGCCCATCTTCTTGCAGGCGTCCGCGCAACGATCGCCGATGCGGTCGATCAGGCGGCGCGCGATACCCGGCGCCGGCGCTTCTTCGATCACTTTCTGGTGACGGCGCTGCATCGAGCAGTCACGTTCGCCCAGCCAGACGGCGTTCTTGAACGAATCGGCCAGCACCTGAATTTCGATGTGCCGCGGGTTCTCCAGGAATTTCTCCATGTAGACCTGCGGGTTGCCGAAGGCACGGCCGGCTTCTTCGCGCGTCATGTTGACCGCGTTGACGAGCGCCGCTTCCGTGTGGACCACGCGCATGCCGCGGCCACCGCCGCCGCCGGCGGCCTTGATGATGACCGGATAGCCGACCTGGCGGGCAATTTTCACAATCTCTTTCGGATCTTCCGGCAACGCGCCTTCCGAACCCGGCACGCAAGGCACGCCGGTTTTGATCATGGTCTGCTTGGCCGTGACCTTGTCACCCATCATCCGGATCGTTTCCGGGCGCGGGCCGATGAAGGTAAAGCCGGACTGTTCGACACGTTCGGCGAAGTCGGCGTTTTCCGAGAGGAAGCCGTAGCCGGGGTGGATCGCTTCGGCGTCGGTGACTTCCGCCGCGCTGATCAGCGCGGGCATGTTCAGATAGCTCAGGTTCGAAGGCGCCGGGCCGATACAGACGGCCTCGTCGGCGAGCTTCACGTACTTGGCTTCCTTGTCGGCTTCGGAATAAACGACGACCGTCTTGACGCCGAGTTCGCGGCAGGCGCGCTGGATACGAAGCGCGATCTCGCCACGATTGGCAATGAGGATTTTTTCAAACATAGCGGTTTTTCGACTCATCAATGGGCGCCGGGTTGCTCACAACGCCGGCTGCCTCAGAGGATCGGTCGCGCGCCCGGGGAAAACGGGCGCGCGGGCGGCATGCGCACAATAAAGCGCAGAGCGTGCCGCGTCAGCCGACCACGAACAGCGGTTGGCCGTACTCGACCGCCTGACCGTTTTCGACGAGGATTTCCTTCACCACGCCGGACTTGTCCGACTCGATTTCGTTGAGCAGCTTCATCGCTTCGATGATGCAGATCGTCTGGCCTTCCTTGACCGTGTCGCCCACCTGGACGAACGGATCGGCGCCCGGGGACGGCGCGCGGTAGAAGGTGCCGACCATGGGCGAGGTCACCACATGGCCTTGCGGCGCGGCGGCGGCCGGCGTGGCCGGTGCGGCTGCCGCCGCGGCCGGCGCTTCGCCACCGATTGCCGGTGCCGGCTGCGCGTATTGCGGCGCATACGAGGCGGACGGCTGCACGTAAACAGGCGGCGCATTCTTGACGATGCGGACCTTGCCTTCGCCTTCGGTCACTTCGAGTTCGGAAATACCGGACTCCGAGACGAGGTCGATCAGAGTTTTCAGTTTACGTAAGTCCATCAGGCAGCCCCTTTAATGCGAAAGTGCCGGCGCGTGCGCAGCCGGCGCAAATTAGACGTGTTTGGAATCAGCCGCGCGACGAGCCGGCGGAAAGCCGGTCGAGCGCGAATTCGAGCGCGTACAGATATCCCTTCCAGCCGAGGCCGCAAATCACGCCCTCAGCCTGGTCGGAGAAATACGAGTGATGCCGGAACGGTTCGCGACGATGCACGTTCGACAGATGAATCTCGACGAACGGGATGCCGACCCCCGCCAGTGCGTCCCGAATGGCCACGCTGGTGTGCGTGTACGCGGCGGGATTGATCAGAATGAAATCGGTTTGTTCAGTCCGCGCGGATTGAATGCGGTCCACCAGAGCGCCTTCGTGATTGCTCTGGAACGACGCGAGTTCGACGCCTGCGTCCGCTGCGCGGTCCGCCAGCGCTTGATCGATCTGCGGTAAGGTCACGCGACCGTAGACCTCGGGTTCCCGGGTGCCGAGAAGGTTGAGGTTGGGGCCGTGCAGTACCAGCAGTCGCGTCATGGTCGCTTCTTTTTCCGTGGAATTGGGCGCACTTTAGCGCTGATTAGAGAAACTTGTCTAGTTTCGCGCACGTACGGATCGATGCGGGCGGCACTTTGCGGCCGCGCCGGGCGCCCATCTTCTCTCAAATCCGCGGAATTTGCGCGCAATTTCACGCCTTCCGCGGGTAATCGAGCGTCAAAAGAATGTGAAATTTAAAGCGTGTCGAGCGTCTGTTTCAGCGCCTGCGGGTCGATTTGTCCTAATTTTGTCGAGCGAATGTTGCCTTTTGCGTCGATTACGACGGTAAACGGCAGCCCGCCCGCAGTATTGCCGAACGCGCGCGCGAGGTCGGCGCCGCCGAAGCCGGCGATATAGATCGGGTACGCCACTTTCACTTTCTGCAGGAACGCCTGGACGTTTTTCTCGGAATCGACGCCAAGTCCGACGAACTGGATGCCTTTTTTCGCGTAATCGCGCTGAAGCTGCGACAGAGCCGGCATTTCCTCGACGCAAGGCCCGCACCACGAGGCCCAGAAGTTGACGACGATTGGGTGCCCTTTGAGCACACTTAGCGTTTGTGGCTTGCCGTCCACCGTCGTGACAGGGGCGGTCCAGAGTTGCCCGACTGCGCTTTGAGAAGAGGTTGGCTGGGCGGCGTGCGCGACTTCCTCCACGCCGCCATTCAGCCAGTGGTTGGCCAGTACCCCGCCGCCCGCGGCGACGATGGCGACACACGCGCCCGCCAGAATCCGTCTCGTATTCATCTTGGTCAGTCTAGTTGGTTGTAGGAGCGACGTCGCTGCCGTCGAGCAGCGTCTGCACGGCCTGCAGATTCGCGCGCGCCGTGCGGCCGCGCGCGTCGGCGCGTACCGCGCCGCGCAGGTCGTCCGTTTCGTAAAGCGCCACGTGCAGGCCGACCGGCTCCGCCTCGCGCCCTTCATTCGTGGGGCGCCACAGGAAGCTGAGCGTCTCGACATAACCGCGGCCGGCAAAGTGCCGCGTTTCCGAGACGTCGTACTGAATGTCGGCGTTCAGAAAATAGATCGCGACTTCCTTCGGGTTGTCGCAGAACACCTGAAGGTGAATATCCGAGTGCTCGCCGGCGGTGCCGCCCAACACCGCGCCGGTCAAATAAGGGTTGAACGGCGCAAGCCGTTCCATCCAGTCGACCGCGACGCAGCGCAGCCGCCGCAGCAGCGCGGGCTGGCTGTCGCCCTGGAACAGCGACTGATACTCGCGGATTTCTTCCTCGATCTGGTCGTTATCCGGCAGCCATTCGCCGGCAACACGGCTCTCGCCGACCACTTGGCGGGCGGCTTTGCGCTTCGCCGTGGCGTAGTCCAGACCGTCTTCGGCGATCATGCGGGCAGCCGCGATGGCGATTTCCTCGCGCACGCGCTGCGGATCGAAGTGTGATTTGCGAACCATCCCTCGATGATACTAGAGATTGACGACGGCCTTTCCTGGCGGGTCGCGCAGCGCGCCGGGCGCGGCGGCGCGGGCGAGCGCGCATAGGGCGATCGAAAGGCGTCGGTTACAATAGCGTCCTTTGCAGACGGTCGTTTCGGCCGCTCTTCTGCGCTCCCATCCCTCTCAGGAAAACGCCGGGCCGCGCCCGCTTTTCTTGCCCCCTCGGGGGACTGGCGCGAAGCGCCGGATTAGTAGGGGCCCTTCCAAGAAAAACGCCCGCGCGGCACGACAGGCTTATGCACATCCACATTCTCGGTATCTGCGGCACGTTCATGGG
Organism: Paraburkholderia phytofirmans PsJN; assembly: GCF_000020125.1. Lineage (NCBI taxonomy): Bacteria > Pseudomonadati > Pseudomonadota > Betaproteobacteria > Burkholderiales > Burkholderiaceae > Paraburkholderia > Paraburkholderia phytofirmans. The sequence continues at coordinate 3,854,367 of NC_010681.1, read as the reverse complement.
CGGTCTCGCGGTCCTCGCGCGCGGCGCGGGCCACACCGTGACGGGTTGCGACGCCGGCGTCTATCCGCCCATGAGCACGCAGCTCGAGGCGCAAGGCATTGGCCTGATTGAAGGCTACGACGCGGACCAGTTGAACGGCCTGAACGCGGACCTGTTCGTGATCGGCAATGTGGTCTCGCGCGGCAACCCGCTGATGGAAGCCATTCTCGACCGCGGCCTGCCGTACACCTCCGGCCCGCAATGGCTCGGCGAGCATGTGCTGAACGGCAAATGGGTGCTGGCGGTGGCTGGCACGCACGGCAAGACGACGACCAGTTCGATGCTGACGTGGCTGCTCGAAGACGCCGGCCTCAATCCGGGTTTTCTGATCGGCGGCGTGCCGCTGAATTTCGGCGTGTCCGCGCGGCTGACCGATTCCAGCTTCTTCGTGATCGAAGCCGACGAGTACGACACGGCCTTCTTCGACAAGCGCTCCAAGTTCGTCCACTACCGGCCCAAGACCGCGGTGCTGAACAACCTCGAATTCGATCACGCAGACATCTTCCCGGATCTGGGCGCGATCGAAACGCAGTTCCATCACCTGATCCGGACCGTGCCGGGCATCGGCCGAGTGGTCACGAACGGTCGTGAAGACGCGCTCGAGCGCGTGCTGACGCGCGGCTGCTGGAGCGAAGTGGAGCGCTTCGGCGTGCAGGGCGGCTGGCAAACCCTGCCGGCGGAAGACGGCGTGCCGGTCGACGAGCGTTTCGCCGTCTATCACAACAGTGCGCGCGTCGGCGTGGTCGAATGGCAGGTGCAAGGCGAGCACAACCGCATGAACGCGCTGGCCGCAATCGCCGCCGCGCGCCATGTCGGCGTGCCGCCGGCGCAGGCCGCCCGGTCGCTGGCGAGCTTTCGCAACGTCAAGCGCCGCATGGAAGTGCGCGGCAGCGTCGACGGCGTGACCGTGTACGACGACTTCGCGCATCACCCAACCGCCATCGACACGACCGTAGCCGGGTTGCGCGCCCGCGTCGGCCGCCACAACACGCGGATTCTCGCCGTGCTGGAACCGCGCTCGAACACCATGAAGCTCGGCGTGATGAAAGCGCAATTGCCGGCCAGTCTCGCCGACGCCGATCTCGTATTCGGCTACGGCGCGCCGAGCGGCCGCGACGCGCTCGGCTGGAATCTCGGCGAGGCGCTCGCGCCGCTCGGCGGCAAGGCGCAGGCTTTCGACAATCTCGACGCGCTCGTCAAAGCGGTGGTCCACGCAGCGCGCCCAGGCGACCAGATTCTGGTGATGAGCAACGGCGGCTTCGGCGGCGTGCATCAGAGACTGCTCGACGCCCTTTCCGCGCGAGGCGCTTCGTGATCCTTTATCTGCACGGTTTCCGCTCGTCGCCCAATTCATTCAAGGCGCGCGTGCTGGCGGCGCGGCTCGTCGAACTCGGCCGCAGCGACGAATGGTGCTGCCCAATGTTGCCGGTTTCGCCGTTCGAGACCGTGGCGCTCGCCGAATCGCTGGTGGCCGCGGCCCGGCCGAAAAACGTCACGCTGATCGGCAGTTCACTCGGCGGCTATTTCGCCACGCATCTGGCTGAAAAGCACGGCTGGCCGGCAGTGCTGCTGAACCCGGCGGTCGTGCCGCAGCGCGATCTGAGCGCCTATCTCGGCGAGCAGCCGTTGTGGCATGGCGGCGGCAGCATCGTCGTCGAGCCGCATCATCTGGATGAGTTGCGCGCGCTCGGCGTCGCCGAGATCACGCGGCCCGAACGCTACTATTTGATGGCCGCCACCGGCGACGAGGTGCTCGACTACCGCGAAATGCTTGCGCACTATCCCGGCGCACGGACTACGCTGATCGAAGGGAGCGACCACGCGATCAGCGAGTTTGCGCAATACGTCGACGACGTGCTGGCCTTTTGCGACGCGGAAGACGTCGAGCCGCCGGCGCCGCGCGAAGCCGCTTGAAGCCGCTTGATGTCGCGATAAGTCACGTCACGCCGGGCGTTCCGGCAGCGCGGCAGTTGCCGCGCATCATGAGTCATGCCGCAGGCGCGCGCGTACCGCGCCGCGGATCCACTACCACGAACACGTTGCCGTGCCGCGCACGCAATGACCGATCGCTGAACCAGATCGGGCGCGCCGGCAGATGCAAGTCAGAACGAGAGTATTGAGTGAACGTTTTCTTCGAGGAATCGGGCAGTTTCAAGGCCGGCAGCGTGCTGTCGCGCCAGGGCGATGCTTTTCAGGTCGAGCTGCCGGGCGGCCGGCGCGCCAAGGTGCGCGCGAAAGACGTGCTGATCGAATTCGAAAAGCCGAGCGCGGCCGAACTGATGCAACAGGCCGACGCCGCCGCGCAGGAGATCGATCTGGACTTCCTGTGGGAGTGCGCGCCTGACGACGAATTTCCGTTCGCGACCCTCGGCGCCGAATATTTCGGCGAAAGCTTCGGGTCGATCGAGCGCGCCGCGCTGGTGTTGCGCATGCATGGCTCGCCGGTGTACTTCCGCCGCAAGGGCCGCGGCATGTATCAGCGCGCGCCGCAGGAACAACTGAAGATGGCGCTCGCCGGCCTCGAGCGCAAACGCCAGCAGGCGCTGGTGCAGGCAGGATACGAAGACGAGCTGAAAGCCGGCCGTCTGCCGGAAGCTTTCACCGGCAGCAAGGCGCTGGGGCTGTTGACCAAGCCGGACAAGAACACGATCGAGTACAAGGCGCTCGAAGCCGCGGCGGCGGCGCGCGGTATTTCGCAAGCGCGTCTGATGCTGGAAAACGGTGCCATTCCGTCGGCGCGTGCGCTGCACGAAGCGAAATTCCTCTCCGAGTTTTTCCCGCACGGCACGGGCTTTCCGCCTGTCACCGTCGGCAGCTTGCCGGAGGATCTGCCCGAAGCGAACGTGCAGGCGTTTTCGATCGACGACATCACCACGACTGAAATCGACGATGCTTTCTCCGTCGAGCATCTGGCCGATGGCCGCGTGCGGATCGGCGTGCACATCGCCGCGCCGGCGCTCGGCATTCAGCGGGGCGACGAGGTCGATGCGATCGCGCGCACGCGTCTGTCGACCGTGTATATGCCGGGCGACAAAATCACCATGCTGCCCGACAGCGTTGTCGAAGCGTTCACGCTGGCCGAAGGCGGCTTGCGTCCGGCGCTCTCGCTGTATGTGATCGTCAATCGCGAGACGCAGGAGATCGTTGCGAGCGAAACGCGCGCCGAGCGCGTGTTCGTGAAGAACAACCTGCGCCACAACACACTCGACGAGTTGGTCACCGAAGAGGCGCTCGCCGCCGGCAGCGGCGACTATCCGCACAAGGACGATATCGCCGTGCTGTGGCCGTTCGCGCAGGCGCTGTTCGAAAAGCGCCAGGCCGCGCGCGCCGGCTACGGTTTGCGTCGCGAAGTGCAGCGCAACACCGACTTCAACTTCTACGTGGAAGGCGAGCACATCACGATCACGCCGCGCCGTCGTGGGTCGCCGCTCGATACGATCGTCGCCGAACTGGCGATTCTCGCGAACTCATCGTGGGGCGCGTTCCTGCATGACCACGGCGTGCCGGGCATTTACCGCACGCAACGCGCATTCGGCGCGCCAACCGGCCCGAAGCGCACGCGCATGCAGACCAACGCCGCGCCGCACGAAGGCCTCGGCGTCACGCAATACGCGTGGAGCACATCGCCGCTGCGCCGTTACGTCGACCTGGTGAACCAGTGGCAGTTGATTGCCTGCGTGCAGCATGGCGTGACCGCGAAACTGGCTGCGCCGTTCAAGCCCAAAGACGCCGATCTGTTCGCCGTCGTGCAGGGTTTCGACGATACGTACACCGCGTATGCCGATCATCAGCGTCGCATGGAATATTTCTGGTGCCTGCGCTGGCTGAAGCAGGAGAACAGGAAGCAGGTCGTGGCGTCGGTGGTGAAGGGCGATCTGGTGCGTCTTGAAGAGATTCCGCTGCTTCTGCATGTGCCGGGCCTCGGCGTGCACGCGCGCGGCACGCGTTTGCAGATGGAAGTGATGTCGATCGATGAGTTGACCGTCGAAGCGTCCGTGCGTCTGCTGCACGTGCTCGACGCGCCGACGGTGACGAGCGGCAGCGAGGCTGAAGAAGCGGACGAGGGCGAAGAGGAGATCATCGACGCCGCGGACGAGAGCGCCGAAGGCGAAGCCGAGGCGCAGGCCAAAGCCGAACTCGACGGCAACGACGCGGCTGCCGTGAAGGACGACGCCGAAAGCAGCGAGGGTGCGGACGGTGCCGCTACGCATCAGCACATTGCGGAGCCGGGACGATGAGCACCCAGGATTCACGCGATCGCTACGCGGTCATCGGCAACCCGGTCGGCCACAGCAAGTCGCCGTTCATTCATGGGCGCTTCGCCGCGCAGACCGGCGAGGCCGTCGAGTACGGCCACCTGCTCGCGCCGGTTGATGCGTTCGTGCCGCACGTGCGGGCCTTTATCGATGCAGGCGGGCGCGGGCTGAACGTGACCGTGCCGTTCAAGCTCGACGCGCATGCCTTTGCAGACACGTTGTCGCCGCGCGCGGCGGCGGCGGGCGCGGTGAATACGTTGCGCTTCGACGCGAACGGTATCTACGGCGACAACACGGACGGCTTCGGTCTCGTGCGTGACATCGAGGTGAATCTCGGTGTGTCCTTGAAGGGCGCGCGCATTCTGTTGCTGGGCGCGGGCGGCGCCGCGCGCGGCGTGGTGCTGCCGATGCTGGACCGCGCGCCGCATACGTTGACCATCGTCAATCGCACGGCGGAAAAGGCCGAGGCGCTGGTGGCTCAATTCGCGCAAGCCGCGCGTGACGCCGCGTGCCAATTGAGCGGCGGCAGTGCGCGGGCGATCGAGGCGGGCACGTACGACGTGATCGTCAACGCGACGGCGGGCAGTCTGGACGCGTCGCTGCCCGAGTGCGACGACCGCGCGTTCGGCAACGGCACGCTTGCCTACGACATGATGTACGGCGCGCATCCGACCGTCTTCATGGAACACGCGCGGAAGCTGGGCGCGCGTGGCGCCGATGGGCTCGGCATGTTGGTCGAGCAGGCCGCTGAATCGTTTTACGTGTGGCGCGGTGTGCGGCCTGACGGCGCGCCGGTGCTGGCCGAATTGCGCGCGCTGTTGACGGCGCCGTCGCACGCTTAAGGCGACGTTTATCTTGCAGCGACCTTTGACACGAGGATTCAAAGCACGATGACAGCAACGCGGCGCGTGAGCCGGCCAGGTCCGGTGCGATGGATGGTCTATCTGGGCGCCGTCGTGGCGATTGCGTGGCTGGCGACGCAGGCGTTTTACTTCGGGCAGATCGCGGTGTGGAATTACGTCAATCCACAGAGTACGTCGTTTATGCGGTCGGACACTTGGCGGCTGTCGCAGGATCGGCCGGATCTTTCAGTGCAGCACACGTGGGTGTCGTATGACCAGATTTCGCGGAATCTGAAGCGCGCGATTATTGCTTCCGAGGATGCGAATTTTGTTAATAACAACGGGTATGAGACGGACGCTATTTTGCAGGCCTGGGAGCGGAATAAGGCTAAGGGCAAGATTGTTCGCGGTGGGTCGACCATTACTCAGCAGTTGGCGCGGAATCTGTTCTTGTCGCGGGAAAAAAGTTATATCCGCAAGGGGCAGGAACTCATCATTACCTGGATGCTTGAGACCTTGATGGATAAGGAACGGATCTTTGAGATTTATCTCAACTCCGTTGAGTGGGGGAATGGGGTTTATGGGGCTGAGGCGGCGGCTCATTATTACTACAAGACGTCGGCGAGTAAGTTGACTGCTGCGCAGTCGGCTCGGTTGGCTGTGATGCTGCCGCAGCCTAAGTATTTTGATGAGCATCGGGGGTCGCAGTATCTGGCGCAGCGGGCGCGGGTTATTGCGAGGCGGATGGGGGCGGCTGAGTTGCCCGATTAGTGCGGTTTTTTGCGCTGTGTGGTGGTTTGGTTGGTTGGATTAGGTGTTGGCCTTTCCTTGAGTTGTTAGTGGTCTATTGGCGTCGCCCCTGTGCGGGGCGGCACGAACCTGTCCGCATTTTTGTGTGCGAGGCGGTTAGCGGATTTAGCCGCGTGCGTTGGTGAAGCGCTCGCCAAACAGGATGGCAAACTGGTTCATGGCTGATTTCCAGTCGAAGGTGGTGCGTACGGACTTTGCCAGCACGTTGCGAAGCGCCAGCCACAGCAGCTTGATGGCCGCCTCGTCATTCGGGAAGTGACCACGGGTCTTGATGATCTTGCGCAGTTGCATGTTCAGACTCTCAATGGCATTTGTGGTGTAAATGACCCGGCGTATCTCCGGCGGAAACACAAAAAATGGCGTGACGTTTTCCCACGCCCGCCGCCAGGATTGCACGATAGTCGGATACTTCGTTCCCCATTGTCCTTCGGCAAAGGCCTCCAGCGCCTGCCGCGCGGCCAGCTCGTTCGCAGCGGTATAGATGGGCCTGAGCGCGGCAGCGACGGCCTTGCGATCCTTGTAGCTCGCGTACTCCAGGCTATTGCGCATCAGGTGCACGATGCAGGTCTGCACGGCCGTACGCGGGTACGCCGTGCCGATCGCTTCGGCCAGTCCCTTCAGGCCGTCGACCACGGCGATCAGGATGTCCTGGCAGCCGCGCGTTTTGAGCTCGTTGAACACCTTGAGCCAGAACTTTGCGCCCTCGGTCTGTTCGATCCACAGGCCGAGCACGTCGCGCTGGCCGTCAGCCTGGATACCCAGCGCCAGATAGACGGCCTTGTTGCTGACCACGCCCTCGTCACGGATCTTCACGCGCAGCGCATCGAAGAACACGACCGGGTACATCGGCTCGAGCGGACGGTTCTGCCAGGCGAGCGTTTCGGCCATCACCTCGTCGGTAACCGAGCTGATGAAATCGGGCGACACCTCGGTGCCATAGGTTTCGGCCAGAAACGCCTGGATCTCGCGCACACTCATGCCGCGCGCGTACATGGCGATGATGCGCTCATCGAAACCGGTGAAACGGCGCTCGTGTCTGGGGATCAGGATGGGCTCGAAACTGCCGTCACGATCGCGCGGCAGATCGACCCGCAGCGGGCCATAATCGGTGAGGAGCGTCTTGCCGCTGGCACCGTTACGTTCGTTGCCCTGGCCGTCGGGTTTGGGCTGACCCGCCGGGTAGCCCAGATGCATCTTCATCTCGGCGCCCATCGCGCGCTCGATGAGTGCCTTGTTGAATGCCAGCATCAGGTCCTGAACCTCGTTGGGCGTCATCGGGCCTTTGACCAGGTCATCAAGCAGACCTTCCGGCAGGGCAGGCAGCGGCCCTCGGGCCGCTGCCTGAGAAGCGACGGTGCGTTTCTTCTTCATCGGCATATCCATGACTTTTACCTCTCATGATATGCCTCGCCCACAAAATTACGGATAGGTCCGGCGGCACCTACTTTCTTTGCCGCGGCAAAGAAAGTAGGCAAAGAAAGCCGCTTCACACCGCCAGCCTGTAAGCGGGTCCCTCGCGCAGTCGCAGTAGTGGTGCATCTGGAATCCGTGTTCTCGCACATTCGGCGCTAGTGACAAGGCCGTCATACTTCCCGCCTCGCGCTACGCGCTCGCCGGAAGGGTCCGCTCCTAACCAGTGGGTTTCTCTGTGCGCTGTGGGGCCGTCGGCTTCGCCTCGGCTTTGGGCCGTAACGACTTTCTGTATTTGCTGCGCTTCCGTTCGGAGCTTCTTCGAAGCGCCGTATATCGACGCGGAGCGCCGTATATCGACGCGGAGCTTCGTCAATGCGCTGCTGTCGTTGCTCGCGTGATGGTTCTAAAGCGAGGTTGCCTGTTCTGCATCATTCTTTTTGCGCCGATGCGCTCACGGTCTTCTGATGCCGTCTTTGCGGCCTTTGCCAGAAGGTCCGCGGCGTGGCGCGCTGTGATGCGGCTCTGCGGAATTCCCTTCGCGTCAAGCGCGATTACCTGATACAACTCGCGGTCCGTCTCGACTTCGCGTTGGTAATCCTCGGCCGTGTCGAATAGCAGCTCCAGCAATTTCCGCTGGCGATGTCTCTCCTCTCGCGTTACTGCCGGACTCCTGACTATTGAGGCCGCAAGGGTGACCAGCTTGTCTAGTTGGCTTAGCTGCCGCTCAAGAAGCCCAAAGGCGGACAAGGCGAGCTTTTCGTATTGAAGTGCATCAACGGGCGGGCGCGACGTGGTTCGAGAATTCTTGACGGACTTACTCATGGCGCGATCTCCCTGAAACTTACCTGGATCGCCCGACACGCGCTTGCAAGGTGGTGAGCGGGCACAGTGACAGGTCGACAGACCGGCGTAGAACCAAAACCGGCAGACCCGTAGGTCTCCATGCCAAGGCCCGCCCATGGAAAGAAGGCGTGCTAAAGCTAACGCGCGTCTGCGGTACAGACGCGCGGGTTCTACTCTACGTGCAGGCTGTCGAACCTGAACCATCGCGAGCGCGACGGCAAACCAAGTTTAGACACGTCACGCCGAGAGTGATCACCTGTACAAGCTAAAAGGCGCGCACAGCCATCATTTCCGAAATTTCCCTGGCATTACTTCCGATTCGCAGTGATCGCGCTAAGCAAATTCCCCAAGGAAATACGGCACCACTTCTAAGAGACGACCGTGGGTGTGGCGACAAAACCTTGCCACGCTCGTTGACCATCCAAATTTCAAGCGACCGCTTGTTAAGCGCCGGCACTTCAGCGCCGCGCCGAGGCAAAGCCCACGGCCCACCGCAAACAAAAAAACCACTGATGGAAGCAGACCCTTCCGGCGAGCGCGCAGCGTGAGGCGGGAAGTATGACGGCCTTGTCACTCGCGCCGAATGTGCGAGAACACAGATTCCAGATGGACCACTGCCCCCTCCAAGCCGAGGGAGCCGCTTATGAGCTGGCGGTGTGAAGCGGCTTTCTTTGCCTACTTTCTTTGCCGCGGCAAAGAAAGTAGGTGCCGCCCCGCACAGGGGCAGCGCCAATAGACCACCGTGGAATTCAAGGAAAGGCCAACCACCGACAGAACACAGCCCCAAAACCCCGCGCCAGCCCAAAATCCCATTATATGAATCAAAAACTCACATATTGGAGCTTTCTCAAAAACCGCCCTACAATCCACACCAACACGCAAAAAGCGCCACGCGAGAAAAGGGACCCACCCACCGCAAGACGTCACCTGCGACAGCAAAAAAACCGGAGACAACGCCCAACCATGCCTAAAACCCAAAGGCAGCACCCCCACGCCCGCAGCACGGCGAGCAACCCAGGCCCACTCTCCGGCCCCGCGCTGTAAGCGCAAAAAAAACCACCGAAAAGCGAATCGCCATGAACAAAGCGATGCCTACTCACGCCGCGAGCGAAGCCGAATCCGACGCCAACCTGCAGCCGTCCGCAGACCAAGCAACCAGCGCCACGCCGCCACGTCCGTTGCCGCCCGCCGCCAAAACCCCGCGCGCGAACGCCGGCATCCACCCGGCCCCGGTAGACGGAATCGCGCTCCCCAGCACGCTGCTCGACATCACCCCGCAGCAAGCCGGCACGCAAACGCTCCTGCGCGGCCTGGCGATCCTCGAAGCCGCAGCCGCCGGCGTGCGCGACCTGCGCACCTTCGGCGCCGCGCTCGGCACGACCCGCAGCACCACGCATCGTCTGGTAAGCAGCCTCGTGCAAGCCCGCTACCTGCGCCAGGTGCAAGGCGGCTACCTGCTCGGCCCGAAGCTGATCGAACTCGGCACCATCGCGCTCGAACAGATGCCGCTTACCGCGGTCGCCCGCCAGCATCTCGAATCGCTCGCGGAACAAACGCTCGACACGATCCACCTCGGCGTGCGCGACGGCGACGACGTCCTGTACATCGACAAAATCCCCGGCACCCGTGGCCTCGAAATGCGCTCGCGCGTCGGTCACCGCATGCCGCTGGCGTCGACGGGGATCGGCAAAGCCATGATGCTCGACCTCACGCCGGACGTCTGGCAGTCGCTCTTCGACGCATCGCGCCGCGCGCTCGCTGGCGTCAGCTTCAAGCCTGACAACCGTCCCGATGCGCAGACCTTCATGCAGCGCATGACCAACTACGCGGCCGGCGGCTACACCTTCGACCTCGAAGAAAACGAAGCGTCGATCCGCTGCGTCGCGGCACCCGTGCGCGATGCGTCGGGCGCGGTGGTGGCGGCGCTGTCGGTGGCGAGCACGATCCCGTACATGTCGCTCGAACGCATGGACGAACTGATTCCGGTAGTGCAGCGCGAAGCGCGCGCGATCTCGGAAGAACTCGGCTGGCGCGCTCCGCAGCCGGCAACCCGCAGGATCAAACGATGAAGCGAGCGGGTTCTCCCACCCAGGCGGCCGGCCATGCCGCAGCCGTTGCGGTCGACGCGAGCCACGAGCACGCCGCGCTGATCGCCCTCGACTGGGGCACGACGTCGCTGCGCGCCTATCTGTACGACGCGTCCGGCAACGTGCTGGCGACGCGCGCATCGACGGCGGGCATCATGAATCTGCCGCGCAGCGCGGAGCAGGGCGGCTTCGACGCGGCCTTCGACGACACTTGCGGCGCCTGGCTCGCACACGCGCCCGCCGCGCCGGTGATCGCGGCAGGCATGGTCGGCAGCGCGCAAGGCTGGCTGGAAGCGCCGTACGTGGACACGCCGGCAAGCGCCGATGCACTGGTGGCCGGCATCGTCCGCGTAAAGGCGGCGTGCGGCGTGACGCTGCATATCGTGCCGGGCGTCCTGCAACGCGGCGAATTGCCCAACGTCATGCGCGGCGAAGAAACGCAAATCTTCGGTGCACTCGGCGAAGAAACCAACACCGCCGACAGCGGCAAGCGCTCGTTGATCGGCCTCCCCGGCACCCACGCGAAATGGGCGGTGGTGCAGGCGGACCGCATCGAACGTTTTCATACCTTCATGACCGGCGAAGTATTTGCGGCACTGCGCGAACACACGATCCTCGGCCGCACGATGCTGACGCCCGATAGCCCGGACACCAGCGCCTTCCTGCATGGCGTGAACATCGCGCGGGAAAAAGGCCAGGCGGGTGTCCTCGCGACCGTGTTCAGTTCGCGCACGCTCGGCCTCACCGGACAACTTTCGCGCGAACAGCAGCCCGACTATTTGTCGGGATTGCTGATCGGCCACGAACTCGCCGGCCTCGACGCCGTGCTTGCACAACAGCAAAGCGCGCTCGCCGGGCAGAGCCTGCGCCTGATCGGCAACGAAGCGCTGTGCGAGCGTTATCGGCTCGCGCTCGCGCAATTCGGCTGCACCCAGGCGGAACTGGTCAAGCACGCCACCGAGCGCGGCCTGTGGCGCGTGGCGTCGCAGGCAGGGCTCGTCAAACCGGCCGCCAAGACGGCGCGCGCCTGACCGGCAGCGCCGCCGCCCACGAAACAAGGAACCGACATGCAACCTCACATCAATCTGCCCGCTCCGTACATGCCGCACGCGGGTTTGATCGCGGCCTTCGAGGCGTGCCCGCTGATCGCCATCATGCGCGGCGTGACGCCCGCCGATGCAGCCGAGCATGGGCAGGCGCTCTACGAAGCGGGCTTCCGGATCGTCGAAGTGCCGCTGAATTCGCCGCAGCCGTTCGACAGCATCGCCGCGATCCGCAAGGTGTTGCCGGCGGATGCGATCGTCGGCGCGGGTACCGTGCTGCATCCGAGTTTCGTCGACGACGTGAAGTCGGCGGGCGGCGAACTGATCGTCATGCCGCATAGCGATCCGGAAGTCGTCAGCGCGGCGAAGGCGCGAGGCATGGCCTGCGCGCCGGGCGTCGCGACGCCCAACGAAGCGTTCATTGCGCTGAAGAACGGCGCGGATGTGCTGAAGATGTTCCCCGCCGAACAACTCGGTTGCCAGGTCGTAAAAGCATGGCGCGCGGTGATCGCGGCGGAAGTGCCGCTGGTCCCGGTCGGCGGTATCACGCCCGACAACATGGGCCCGTTTCTGAGCGCGGGAGCAAATGGCTTCGGCCTCGGCTCGGCGCTGTATAAGCCGGGTCAGAGCGCGGCGGTGACGGCTTCGCACGCGAAGGCGTACATCAACGGTTTGCGCATCGCTCGCGCGGGTGCGAAGAAATGAAGCGGCTCGCCGGCAAAGTCGCTCTTGTCACCGGCGCCGGACGCGGCATCGGCTCGGCGATCGCGCATGCTTTCGCGCGCGAAGGCGCGGCGGTCGTGCTGGCGGAACTGGATATCGAGACCGCGCGGCAGACGGCGGAGCACATCAAGGCGCAGACCGGCGCGCGCGTACTCGCGGTGCACACGGACGTGACGCAGTCCGCGTCGGTTCAGCACGCGGTGAGCGAAGCCGAACGCGCATTCGGCGCGCTCGACGTATTGGTGAACAACGCCGGCATCAACGTGTTCTGCGACCCGCTCACGATGACCGACGACGACTGGCGCCGCTGCTTCGCAGTGGATCTCGACGGCGTGTGGAACGGTTGCCGCGCGGCATTGCCGGGCATGGTCGAACGCGGCGCGGGCAGCATCGTGAATATCGCCTCGACGCATTCGTTCAAGATCATTCCGGGCTGCTTTCCGTACCCGGTGGCGAAGCACGGCGTGATCGGACTGACGCGCGCGCTCGGCATCGAATACGCGCCGCGCAATGTGCGGGTCAACGCGATCGCGCCGGGTTACATCGAAACGCAATTGACGCACGACTGGTGGAACGAGCAGGCCGATCCGGCCGCCGCGCAACAGGCGACGCTCGATCTGCAGCCGATGAAACGCATCGGCCGCCCGGAAGAAGTGGCGATGACGGCGGTGTTTCTCGCCTCGGACGAAGCGCCGTTCATCAACGCTACCTGCATCACCGTGGATGGCGGACGCTCGGCGCTGTATCACGACTGATTTACAGAACTCGGATTGCGCAGGGGCGCAATGAGTACACCGGACGACGCGCTGGCCGCGTGTGTCAGACCCGGTACAAGAAGACGCGGCCAATACCTTCTCGTTATCAATTAGTCAGGAGACACGCATCATGAAACGTAGAATTTTCCTCACGCTGGCAGCAGCGGCGACGGGTGTGCTCTTCAACGCACCGGTCGCGCAAGCCGCCGATCCGGTGAAGATCGGCTTCCTCGTGAAGCAGCCGGAAGAACCGTGGTTCCAGGACGAGTGGAAGTTCGCCGAGATCGCCGCCAAGGAAAAGGGCTTCACGCTGGTGAAGATCGGCGCGCCGTCGGGCGAGAAGGTGATGAGCGCAATCGACAATCTATCGGCGCAAAAGGCGCAAGGCTTCGTGATCTGCACGCCTGACGTCAAGCTCGGACCGGGCATCGTCGCGAAAGCGAAGGCCGACGGCCTGAAGATGATGACGGTGGACGACCGCCTGGTCGACGGCGCGGGCAAGCCGATCGCGTCGGTGCCGCATATGGGTATCTCGGCGTACAACATCGGCAAGCAGGTCGGCGACGGCCTGGCCGCGGAAATCAAGAAGCGCGGCTGGGACATGAAGGACGTGGGCGCGATCGACGTGACCTACGAACAGCTGCCGACCGCGCATGACCGGACCAGCGGGGCGACCGACGCACTGATCGCAGCCGGCTTCCCGAAGGCGAACATCGTGATGGCGCCGCAAGCGAAGACCGACACGGAAAACGCGTTCAACGCGGCTAACATCGCGCTGACGAAGAATCCGCAGTTCAAGCACTGGGTGGCTTACGCGCTGAACGACGAAGGCGTGCTCGGCGCCGTGCGCGCAGCGGAAGGCCGCGGCTTCAAGGCGGACAACATGATCGGTATCGGCATCGGCGGTTCGGACTCGGCTTTGAACGAGTTCAAGAAGCCGTCGCCGACGGGCTTCTACGGCACGGTCATCATCAGCCCGAAACGCCACGGCGAAGAAACTTCGACGCTGATGTACGACTGGATCACGCAAGGCAAGGCACCGCCGCCGCTCACGCTGACGACCGGCATGCTGGCCACGCGTGACAACGTCGCCGACGTACGCCAGAAGATGGGCCTCGCGGCGAATTGAGCTGGGTGATTCAGTACGCTGCGCAATGAAGTGAACTGCCGGTGCGCCTTTTGCCAAAGATCGGCGCGCCGGCAGCAGCAATAAAAGATCAGCAGTAGAGACAGACGGTTCATTCGAAGCATTAGGAGGCGAAGTGTCAGCGACGCTACGTTTTGACAATATCGGCAAAGTCTTTCCAGGCGTGCGCGCGCTCGACGGTGTGTCCTTCGACGTCAACGTCGGCCAGGTGCACGGCCTGATGGGCGAAAACGGCGCGGGGAAATCGACCCTGCTGAAGATTCTCGGTGGTGAATATCAGCCCGACTCGGGCCGCGTGATGATCGACGGCAACGAGGTGCGCTTCACGAGCGCGGCGTCGTCGATCGCGGCGGGCATCGCGGTGATTCACCAGGAACTGCAATACGTGCCCGATCTGACGGTCGCGGAAAATCTGCTGCTCGGACAACTGCCGAACTCGCTCGGCTGGGTCAACAAGCGCGAAGCCAAACGCTTCGTGCGCGAACGCCTCGAAGCGATGGGCGTCGCGCTCGACCCGAACGCGAAACTGCGCAAGCTCTCGATCGCGCAGCGCCAGATGGTGGAAATCTGCAAGGCGCTGCTGCGTAACGCGCGCGTGATCGCTCTGGACGAGCCGACCAGCTCGCTGTCGCATCGTGAGACCGAAGTGCTGTTCAAGCTGGTGCGCGACTTGCGCGCCGACAATCGCGCGATGATCTACATCTCGCACCGCATGGACGAGATCTACGAGTTGTGCGACGCCTGCACGATCTTCCGCGACGGCCGCAAGATCGCCTCGCATCCCACGCTCGAAGGCGTGACGCGCGACACCATCGTCAGCGAGATGGTGGGGCGGGAAATTTCGGATATCTATAACTATTCGGCGCGACCGCTCGGCGAAGTGCGCTTCGCCGCGAAAGGCATCGAAGGCCATGCGCTCGCACAGCCGGCCAGCTTCGAAGTGCGGCGCGGCGAGATTGTCGGCTTCTTCGGTCTGGTGGGCGCGGGCCGCAGCGAACTGATGCATCTGGTGTACGGCGCCGATCACAAGAAGGGCGGCGAGTTGCTGCTCGACGGCAAGCCGATCAAAGTGCGCAGCGCGGGCGAAGCGATCCGCCACGGCATCGTGCTGTGCCCGGAAGACCGCAAGGAAGAGGGCATCGTCGCGATGGCGACCGTGTCGGAGAACATCAATATCAGTTGCCGCCGCCACTATCTGCGGGTGGGGATGTTCCTCGACCGCAAGAAGGAAGCGGAAACCGCCGACCGTTTCATCAAGCTGCTCAAGATCAAGACGCCGAGCCGCCGCCAGAAAATCCGCTTCCTGTCAGGCGGCAATCAGCAGAAGGCGATTCTGTCGCGCTGGTTGGCCGAGCCGGATCTGAAAGTGGTGATTCTCGACGAGCCGACGCGCGGGATCGACGTCGGCGCGAAGCACGAAATCTACAACGTGATCTATCAGCTTGCCGAACGCGGCTGCGCGATCGTGATGATTTCGTCGGAGCTGCCGGAAGTGCTCGGCGTGTCCGACCGCATCGTCGTGATGCGCCAAGGCCGGATTTCCGGCGAGCTGACGCGCAAGGATGCAACGGAACAATCGGTGCTGAGCCTCGCGCTGCCGCAAAGCTCGACCGCACTGCCCGGAACGCAAGCCGCTGCCCAACAGGCGGCCTGAACATCATTCGGACGAAAGTCCGGCAACCCGTGGGGAACGGGAGGAGTCTTCAACATGCAAGCCAGAGAAAACCTCGCGCAACAGGCCGCCAAGGGCGCGGCCGAAGCGCTGATTCCGCAGTCGAACGACAAGGCCAAATGGTGGCAGCAGATCACCGAATACAGCCTGATCGTGATCTTCGTCGTGATGTTCGCCACGATGTCGCTGACCGTCGATCACTTCTTCTCGATCGAGAACATGCTCGGCCTCGCGCTGTCGATCTCGCAGATCGGCATGGTCTCGTGCACGATGATGTTCTGTCTCGCCTCGCGCGACTTCGACTTGTCGGTGGGTTCGACCGTCGCGTTCGCCGGCGTGTTGTGTGCGATGGTGCTCAACGCCACCGGTAACACCTTTATCGCGATCGTCGCGGCGGTGGCGGCGGGCGGCGTGATCGGCTTCGTCAACGGCGCGGTGATCGCGTATCTGCGCATCAACGCGCTGATTACGACGCTCGCCACGATGGAAATCGTCCGCGGTCTCGGCTTTATCGTTTCACACGGTCAGGCGGTGGGCGTGTCGTCGGATACGTTTATCGCGCTGGGCGGTTTGAGCTTCTTCGGCGTGTCGCTGCCGATCTGGGTCACGCTGCTGTGCTTCATCGTGTTCGGCGTGATGCTCAACCAGACCGTGTACGGCCGCAATACGCTCGCAATCGGCGGCAATCCGGAAGCGTCGCGTCTGGCCGGTATCAACGTGGAACGCACGCGCGTCTACATCTTCCTGATTCAGGGCGCGGTGACCGCGCTGGCCGGCGTGATTCTGGCCTCACGTATCACGTCGGGTCAGCCGAACGCGGCGCAGGGCTTCGAACTGAACGTGATTTCGGCCTGCGTGCTGGGCGGCGTCTCGCTGCTCGGTGGACGCGCGACGATTTCCGGCGTGGTGATCGGCGTGCTGATCATGGGCACGGTCGAGAACGTGATGAACCTGATGAACATCGACGCGTTCTACCAGTACCTCGTGCGCGGCGCGATCCTGCTCGCCGCCGTGCTGCTCGACCAGTTGAAGAACCGCGGCTCGCGCGACTAAACCCGCGACCCACTCACTTGCTCTAAAAGGAATCGAACGATGTCGTCTCCGGCCAATGCAAACGTCCGTCTCGCGGACAGCGCTTTCGCACGTTATCCGAGCCTCGTCGACCGCACGGTGTTGATCACGGGCGGCGCGACCGGCATCGGCGCATCGTTCGTCGAGCATTTCGCGGCGCAAGGCGCGCGCGTCGCGTTCTTCGATATCGACGCGAGCGCCGGTGAAGCGCTCGCCGACGAGCTCGGCGATTCGAAGCACAAGCCGCTGTTCCTGTCGTGCGATCTGACCGATATCGACGCGCTGCAAAAAGCGATCGCCGACGTGAAGGCCGCGCTGGGTCCGATCCAAGTGCTGGTGAACAACGCCGCGAACGACAAACGCCATACGATCGGCGAAGTCACGCGCGAGTCGTTCGACGCGGGCATAGCAGTGAATATCCGTCACCAGTTCTTCGCGGCGCAAGCGGTGATGGAGGATATGAAAGCCGCCAACAGCGGCTCGATCATCAATCTCGGCTCGATCAGCTGGATGCTGAAGAACGGCGGTTATCCGGTCTATGTGATGTCGAAATCCGCGGTGCAGGGTTTGACGCGCGGTCTCGCGCGCGACCTCGGTCACTTCAATATTCGCGTCAATACGCTGGTGCCAGGCTGGGTGATGACCGAGAAGCAGAAGCGGCTGTGGCTCGACGACGCGGGCCGTCGTTCGATCAAGGAAGGGCAGTGCATCGACGCGGAGCTGGAACCGGCCGACCTCGCCCGCATGGCGCTCTTCCTCGCCGCCGACGACAGCCGCATGATCACCGCGCAGGACATCGTCGTGGACGGAGGCTGGGCGTGAGCGCGAGCGGTTCACCAGGCACGGCCGCGCTGCTGCTCGATACGAAATGCACGCTCGGCGAGGGCGCGACATGGTGCGCGCAGACCGGCCATTTCTACTGGACGGATATCGAAGGCGCGCGTCTGTGGCGCTACGACCCGCGGGACTGTAGCAACATGTCCTGGCACATGCCCGAACGCCTCGCCACCTTCGCGTTGTGCGCGGATCCGCGTTACCTGTTGCTCGGCCTGGCCACGCATCTCGCCTTTTTCGAGTTGGCCACCGGCGAAACGCGGCGCATCATCGACGTCGAAGCCGGCTTGAACACTCGCGTGAACGACGGCCGCTGCGACCGTCAGGGCCGCTTCGTGTTCGGCACCAAAGATGAGGGCGCGCCGTTGCAGGCAATCGGCGGCTTCTACCGGCTCGGTCACGATTTGTCGCTGGAGCGTTTGCCGTTGCCTGCGCCGGCGATCTCGAACAGCATCGCTTTCAGTCCCGACGGCGCGACGATGTACTACTGCGATTCGCCGACGCGCGAAATCCGCGCTTGCGACTATCGCGCGGACGGCAGCATCGCCAACGACCGCCTTTTCACGCGGCTCACCGACGCCACCGGCGAACCCGACGGCTCGACCGTCGACCGTGACGGCGGCCTGTGGAACGCGCAATGGGGCGGCCGGCGTGTGGTGCGCTACGGACCGGACGGCATGGAAACGGAGCGCGTCGACGTGCCGACCGCGCAGCCGAGTTGCGTCGCGCTGGGCGGCACGCAGCTGGACACGCTGTACATTACGAGCGCGCGCTGTGACCTCGATGCAGCGGCGCTCGCCAACGATCCGCATGCAGGCGGCGTGTTTATCGCCACACTCGGACGGCGAGGTTTGCCGGAGCCGGTGTTCCAGGGCGCGCCCGCTTAGCGCAGAATGACGCTGCCTCGCTCCCGAGGCAGCCATGAAGCAAATGAAGCGCGGCCGGGCAGTGAATCAGAAAGTGAATCAGAAAGTGAATCGCAAGTGGATGGTGCAATCCCAGTGGCAGCAAATCGGCAGCATGCAGTTCGGACCCAGAGGCGACCCGTTTTAAAAAAAATCGCCCAACAGCATCCGTCAGCGATGACGGCAACGTCCCAAGCCTCTCGATGGAGCCAGATATGACTGTTGCGAATCTTGTTTCCTCCTCCCCTCAGACCTCACAGAGTCGACGCTCGCGGCTCGCCGCGGCGGCCAATCCGGTGCTGCCGGGTCCCAGCACGTCGGCGGTGGCCGTCGGCGAAGACAGCGGCGGCGATGTCGCATGCATCACGCTCGCCAACGCGCATTTGCGGCTCGACGTCGCGCCGACGCTCGGCGGCGGCGTCACCCGTTTCGACTGGCGCAACGACGGCGCACTCACGCCGATCTTCCGCCGCTGCCGCCACGTCGCGGCCGATACGCAACCGAACCAGTTGGCCTGTTATCCGCTGCTGCCGTATTCGAACCGCATCGGCGGCGGGCAATTCAACGTGGCGGGACGGCGCGTCGAGGTGCCGCGCAATCGCGCCGACGAGCCCTTGCCGATTCACGGCGACGGCTGGCAATCGGTTTGGCAGGTCGCGGAGTCGGATCGTGAAAACGTCCGCCTCACGCTCGACCGCCGCGACGGCAAGCCGTACGCCTACCGTGCGACGCAAACTTATACGCTGGACGGCCCGACGCTCGTCGTCGCGCTCGAAATCGAAAATGCCGGCCGCGAGGCGCTGCCTTTCGGGCTGGGCGTGCATCCCTTCTTCGTGCGCGACGCGGACACCGAGTTGTCTGCCGCGGCCGGCGGTTTGTGGCTCTCCGGCGACGACTGGCTGCCAGTGCGGCATGTGCCCGCGCCGCCCGCCTGGCAATTCGGCGTGGCGTATCCGCTGCCGGAAACCATGGTCAATCACGCTTTTACCGGCTGGAGCGGGCAAGCGGCGGTGGTGTGGCCGAAGCGCCGCCTGTCGCTGAACATTGCCGCCGACACCGATTACTACGTGCTGTACACGCCACCCGGCGAAGATTTTTTCTGCTTCGAACCGGTCGATCATCCGATCAACGCGATGAACCTGGCCGGCGGCGCGAGCGAAAACGGCATGACTTTGCTGGGACGTGGTGAACGACTGACACGCACATTCCGCTTCACTGTCGAACGCACCGGTTTGCGCTCGATGCCGGGCGCGCGCGGCTCAAAGCGGCGGCAATAGCGGGCGAGGGCGGCGCGACATGACGGACACGTGCACCCCGCGATGCGCTGTGGACAATCGGGGCTCGCACGCTTCGCGAGTGGCTGACCAATGCATCAGCACACACAGGGCGCGCTGCGGGCGCTAGCCGCGCCTGTCCGCACCTCGCGCCGGACCGCCGCTGCCGCACGCTCCTTGACGCGGCCCGCCGCGCGGGACGGGTAAAATACGCGCCTCTTCCGTTTTCCCGCTCGCCGCGAGACCCACCATGCCCAATTTCATCCAGACACTCAACGACGCCTGGCAGCGCACCAACTCGCTGCTGTGCGTCGGCCTCGATCCCGAGCCGAGCAAATTCCCGGGCGCGCTCGCGGGCCGTCCCGAGGCGATCTTCGATTTCTGCCGCACGATCGTCGACGCGACCGCGCCGTATGCGTCCTCGTTTAAACCGCAGATCGCCTACTTTGCGGCGCATCGCGCGGAAGACCAGCTCGAGCAGCTGATCGCCCACATTCATGCGAATCATCCGGGTCTGCCGGTGATTCTGGATGCGAAGCGCGGCGACATTGGCAGCACCGCCGAACAATATGCGCGCGAGGCGTTCGAGCGCTACCAGGCGGACGCCGTGACGGTGAATCCGTACATGGGGTTCGACTCGATCCAGCCGTATCTGGAGCATGCAGGCAAGGGCGTGATCGTGCTGTGCCGCACGTCGAACCCGGGCGGCTCCGATCTGCAATTCCTGGAGACGGGCGGCCGTCCGCTGTATCAGGTCGTCGCGCAACTGGCGGCGGAGAAATGGAATGCGAGCGGCCAACTGAGTCTGGTGGTCGGCGCGACTTTCCCGAAGGAAATCGAAGTGGTGCGGGGGATTGTCGGCGATATGCCGCTGCTGATTCCTGGCATCGGCGCGCAAGGCGGCGACGTGCAAGCGACCGTCAACGCCGGCCGCACCGCGAACGGCACGGGCATGCTGATCAACTCGTCGCGGGCGATTATTTACGCGGGCAAGGGCGACGATTTCGCCGAAGCCGCGGCGAAGGCCGCGATGGAAACGCGGGATCGGATCAACGCGTTTAGGTGATCGGCGGGCTGGTGTTGTTCGGGAGCGTGTTGAGGTTAGTTTGGGCTTGGCGGCTCGACACGTCGATATTTGCGAGGTCGGCATAAGCGCAGGCAACCTTCATTGAAGACCGCCTATGAGCGCTTGGGACTCAAGTTGGCCCCAGCCGCTCGATCAACGCTGCATGCTGCGGGTGCCGTGCTTTCAACGTGCCGACATCCGCCAGCTCGAATTCGCTGAATTCAAAACCCGGCGCCACCGTGCAACCGACCAACGCGAAGGTCGCCGGGTCGGCGCATTCCGCCGCGAACCACAAACCAGCCGGCACAACGGCCTGAAACACGGCATCCGCGTGCGTCAGCGCGTTGCCGAGCTTGTGCGTGACCAGCGCGCCCGTTTCGTCGAGCACGTGGACGAGCAACGGTTCGCCCGCGTAGAAATGCCAGACCTCGTCGGATTTGATCCGATGCCACGCCGAATGCGCGCCGTCGCACAGCAGGTAATAGATCGCGGTCGACGCCGAGCGCGTTTCCGCGGAACCGCTCACGTCTTTGTCGCGAATCACGCGCTCCACTGAGCGGTATGTCTCGCTGAAAAATCCGCCCTCGGGATGCGGCTTGAGATCGAGGCGGCGGATCAGTTCGTCTTTGATTGCGTGCGAATCAGGCATGGGCTTCCCGCTTCGAATAAAGCTTAGTGCTCGCGTTCGTCGAGTAAAGCGAGCACACCGCGCAGCGCATGCGCGGCCGCCTGCACGCGAATCTTCTCGCGGTCGCCCTTGAAAACCTTCGTTTCCACCGACGTATGCAGCCGGTTGCTCCAGCCGAACGAGACCATGCCGACCGGTTTGGTCTCCGTGCCGCCGCCCGGTCCGGCCACGCCGGTAATCGACAACGAGACCTGCGCGCGGCTGTTGCGCAGCGCGCCTTCGGCCATCGCGCGCGCCACCTGCTCGCTGACCGCGCCGTGTTTGTCGATCAACTCGGCGGGCACGCCGATCATCTCGCTCTTCGCCTGATTCGAATACGTGACGAAGCCGCGCTCGAACCAGCCGCTGCTGCCGGAAATATCGGTGATCGCGGTCGCCACCATGCCGCCCGTGCAGGACTCAGCGGTGACGAGCATGAGGCGCTCGTCGCGCAGACGGTTGCTCACGCGAATCGCAAGCTGGTGAACGACGGAATCGGTAGGCATGGCGTCAATCCGGAAAACGTGGGCTGGCGATGAACGCGCGGCGCCGCGGCGGGCGCCGGGCAGCAATCAAACGGACATGCGCCAGAGCGCAATGACGAGCAGCGTGAAAAACGCGGCGACCAGGTCATCGAACATGATGCCAAAGCCACCTTTCAGACGGCGATCGAAATAGCCGATGGGCGGCGGCTTCACCATGTCGAAAAAGCGAAACACGATGAACGCCCAGAACTGCCCGGTCAGCGTAACCGGCGTGACCATCAGCAGCACCAGCCAGAACGCAATGATTTCGTCCCACACGACCGGCGACGGATCGTCGATGCCGAGTTTCTTCGCGGTGAACCCACAAATCGCAATGCCGCCGATAAAGCCCGCGACGATCAGCACACCCCACTCGATGACGGTCAGATAACGGCTGAGCACGGCGAAGGACGCCCACGCGAACAACGTGCCGATCGTGCCAGGCGCAACCGGCGACAAGCCGCTGCCGAACCCCAACGACAAAATGTGCAGCGGATGCGACAGCATGAAGCGCGCGGTCGCGCGGCGCGGTTGACGGCCCGGCGGGCGCGGATCGGGCGCGCGCGGCACCGGGGACGGCTCGGCAGCGATAAGTTTGTCGGCCGGGCCGAGCGGGGGATCAGTCTGCATGAAAGTGGTCGAAGCCTTGCAACGTCAGGGAGAGCGGCGCGCCGGAGGCATCGCGCCAGCCGATCGCCGGGCGGTCGGCCGCCGTTTCGAGAGCGCTTATTGTACCGATGCGGGTGAGCTGGATGCCCACCTCGTGGCCGGCCTTTTCGACTTCGGCACGCGCCGCGACTGGCGCGGTGAAGCAGAGTTCGTAATCGTCGCCGCCGGCGAGCGTGCAGCGTCGCTGGATTTCGGGTGCGAGGCGGCGCAGCGCGGCGGAACGCGGGACGTCGTCGACGTCGACCGTGGCCCGCAGCTTCGAGCGTTCCAGAATGTGCAGCAGATCGCCGGCAAGGCCGTCCGAGAGGTCGAGCGCCGCGTGGGCGATGCCGCGTAGGGCCAAGCCGAGCGCGACCCGCGGCTCCGGGCGTTCGAGGGCGCGACGAAACGTCGCAGTGTCGCTGGCATCGGCGGTCCATTCGCCGCGCTGCACGCCGAGACCGGCGCGGGCGTCGCCGAGCGTGCCGGAAATCCAGATGTCGTCGCCCGGTTGCGCGGCGTCGCGGCGCAGCGCCGCTTGCGGTGGGACGCTGCCAAACACCGTGATGCACAGATTGAGCGGGCCGCCAGTCGTATCGCCGCCGATCAGCTCGCAACCGTAGCGTTCGGCCAGCGCGAACAGCCCTTCGCTGAACGCGGCGAGCCAAGCTTCTTCTGCCTTCGGCAGGGAAAACGCCAGCGTGAACGCCTGCGGTTGCGCGCCCATTGCGGCGAGGTCCGACAGATTCACCGCTAGCGCTTTGTGACCCAGCGCCTCGGGATCGACATCGGCGAAAAAGTGGCGGCCTTCGACCAGCATGTCCGTCGAAATCGCCAGCATTTCGCCGGCGCGCGGCGCGAGCAGTGCGCAGTCGTCGCCGATGCCGAGCGTACCGGCGGCTGCATCGGATGGCCGGGCAGCGGCGCGGCGGGCAAAGAAACGATCGATCAGCGAAAACTCGGAGAGCATGGTGGCGATGGGTGGACGCGAGGGTGAACGCGAGGGTGAACGATCAAGTGCCGTGAAGTTCGGCTAACGGCGCGCATTGTACGGAGCGAACAAAGGGTAAACATTCGATCCGCCCGCAGCCCCGATTCGGGCCGCACTCCGTCCGCAGCATGCCACGTCGGCCTTTCGCTATGTTTCAGTCGCGGCAGTTGTACCCGTATTGAAGGAATTGGGCCGGCAATTAGGGCTACAATGCCGTCGAACGTCTATTCTAATCCGCCCTCCGAAGCCCGCCTTATGTCGACTCCCGTCAATAGCAAACTCCGCGAAGCCGCCCTCGATTACCACGAGTTCCCCACCCCCGGGAAGATCGCGATCGCCCCGACCAAGCAGATGATCAACCAGCGCGACCTCGCGCTGGCGTACTCGCCTGGCGTCGCGTTCGCGTGCGAGGAAATCGTCGAGAACCCGTTGAACGCCGCGCGGTTTACCGCGCGCAGCAACCTGGTCGGCGTCGTCACGAACGGCACCGCGGTGCTCGGTCTCGGCAACATCGGGCCGCTCGCCTCGAAACCGGTCATGGAAGGCAAGGCCGTCCTGTTCAAGAAATTCGCCGGCATCGACGTGTTCGATATCGAGCTGAACGAGTCCGATCCGCACAAGCTGGTCGACGTAATCGCGGCGCTGGAGCCGACCTTCGGCGGTATCAACCTCGAAGACATCAAGGCGCCGGACTGCTTTATCGTCGAACGCGAATGCCGCAAGCGCATGAAGATTCCGGTCTTCCACGACGACCAGCACGGCACGGCGATCGTCGTCGCGGCGGCCATCACCAACGGTTTGAAGGTGGTCGGCAAGGACATTAAAGAGGTGAAGCTGGTGTCCTCGGGTGCGGGCGCGGCGGCGCTGGCCTGTCTGGATCTGCTGGTCGATATCGGCCTGCCGCTCGAAAACATCACCGTGACCGATCTGGCCGGCGTGGTCTACAAAGGCCGCGTCGAACTGATGGACCCGGACAAGGAGCGCTTCGCGCGTGAAACCGATGCCCGTACGCTCGCTGAAGCGATTGGCGGCGCGGACGTTTTCCTCGGTTTGTCGGCCGGTGGCGTGCTCAAGCAGGACATGGTCAAGCAGATGGCGGACAAGCCGCTGATTCTGGCGCTGGCCAACCCGACCCCGGAAATCTTGCCCGAACTGGCGCTGGAAGTGCGTCCGGACGCCGTGCTGTGCACGGGCCGCACCGACTACCCGAACCAGGTGAACAACGTGCTGGTGTTCCCGTTCCTGTTCCGCGGCGCGCTGGATGCCGGCGCGACGACGGTCACACGGGAAATGGAAATCGCGGCGGTCAACGCGATCGCCGAGCTGGCGCG
The DNA here is from genome assembly GCF_000020125.1 of Paraburkholderia phytofirmans PsJN. Classification (NCBI taxonomy): domain Bacteria; kingdom Pseudomonadati; phylum Pseudomonadota; class Betaproteobacteria; order Burkholderiales; family Burkholderiaceae; genus Paraburkholderia; species Paraburkholderia phytofirmans. Next base: position 3,829,426 of record NC_010681.1, on the reverse strand, counting down.
CCAGGAGCAGAGCGACATCGTCGCGACGGCGTATGGCATTCAGGATCTCTCGTTCGGGCCGGAATACCTGATTCCGAAGCCGTTCGACCCGCGTCTGATCGTCAAGGTC